>JAYPYO010000003.1:0-93114 GCA_038135995.1 Porticoccaceae bacterium | reverse complement strand
TGCGCTTGATCAACTGGGCGCGAAAAATATCCAATAACTGCTGACATTGAAAGTCGGCTTCAGTTTTAATAGTCACAATGTCATTGGCCAGGCTGATACTGGCGTCGACACCGCGAAAGTCGAATCTTGTGGACAGTTCTCGCTCAGTATTATTGGTGGCATTGAGTATCTCAGCGCTATCAATTTCAGAAACAATATCTACGCTTGGCATGGTCTGACTCTCTGCTGGATATGAGATATGATTCTAAACCAGTCTGCGCACCTCAGACCAGCCTTAATAGTACAAGTGGGGTAGTTAAAACTATGAACAGAGATTGCGTTTGTGGCAGCCGGCAGGGCTTTTCCCAATGCTGCGAGCCATTGCTTAATGAGATTGAGCAGGCTGCAACGCCAGAGCAGTTAATGCGCTCCAGATACAGTGCTTATTCGCTGGGTGGCTATGGGCAATATTTACTCAAAACTTGGTTTGCGCCTATGGCAAAAGATCTCTCCGTTGAAGAGCTCTCGAAGTCTGATACCCAATGGCTAGGATTAACAATTCTCGGTTCTGGTATCAGTGGCAACAGCGGCTGGGTAGAATTTAAAGCAGTATACAAAGACCAACAACGCTCCGTTGAGATGCATGAGAAATCTGTGTTTACCCTGCAGGGCAACCGCTGGTTTTACATAGGCGGAGAAGTCTCGCGCAACAACATATAGCTGAGCTACATAACCAGAGCTATTCGGCGGGTTTGACCAGGCGTCCAAACAATATGCCGACTTCAAATAGTAGCCACATAGGGATAGCCAAAAGCGTCTGCGAGATAATATCTGGAGGGGTCAGCAACATGCCCAATACAAAGCAGAGTACAAATACATAGGGACGCTTTTTGGCCAGATTGTCTGGCTCCACTACACCCATCCAGGAGAGGATAACTACAGCAATGGGGATCTCAAAGCTGAGCCCGAATGCAAAAAACAGCTTGAGCACAAAATCCAGATAGCTGCGAATATCTGGCATTACACTGATGCCCTCTGGTGCAATACTGGTGAAAAACATAAATACCAGCGGAAATACCACATAGTACGCAAAGGCCATGCCGCCATAGAACAGCAGCACGCTGGAGAAAAACAGCGGCAGTACAATTTTCTTTTCCCGCTGATACAGCCCCGGTGCTACAAAGGCCCACACCTGATAGAGGATATAGGGCATCGCCGCAAATATGGACAGAACCAAGGTCAGTTTAAACGGCGTTAAAAACGGTGAGGCGACTTCTGTGGCAATCATGGTGGAAGATGCGGGTAGAAATTCGCGAATAGGTTCAGAGACATAGAGGTAGAGGTCTTGGCTGAAGGCAAATAATCCAGCGAAAATCACCAGAATGGAAATAAAAATACGCAGCACACGGTCACGGAACTCGATCAGGTGAGCCATAAATGGCTGTCTGTCCAAGGCTTCATGCTCGTCCTGGGTGTTTTCGCGGCTAGAGGGTTCGCTCATGATTTATCAGCTTCCGATGACTCTACCGCATCTTTGATCTCTGCAGCCGCACTGTCTAGGTCAGCAGTGCTGTTGCGTATGCTGTTTTCAAAGTCTGCTTTGCTGTTTTCCAGATCGCGAAGTATTTTTTCATTGTGCAGTTGACGACGGACCTCTCCCATACCCACTTCGCTCTCTAGCTCTCTGCGGGCTGAAGAAATCATCTGCTTTAGACGGCCAATCCACAGACTAATGGTGCGTACGGTTTCTGGCAGGCGCTCGGGACCCATTACGATAAGTGTAATAACAGCGATAACCAGAAGCTCAGAAAAACCTATATCAAACATGGATTATTCTGCGGTGTCTTTTTTCTCAGCACTCTGCTCGGTTTTTTGTTCTGTTGCAGGTTCTTCTATAGAGGTTTCTGTGTCACTTGAGACGCTGTCTTTAAAGCCTTTTACCGCACCGCCCAGATCTGAACCAATGTTACGCAATTTTTTAGTGCCAAAAATCAGCGCTACGATAACCAAAATAATTAATAGTTCTTGCCAACCAAAACCCATGTTAATCCTCTCTATTCGTTGTTCGTTGAGCCTTCTCTTCTAGGCCAGATAAATCAAATCGTCGCTCTAGTTCCGCGAGCACCCCATTGGCATCCTCGCCCAAATGAGACAGCATTACCAGGCTGTGAAACCACAGATCAGCGGTTTCATAAATAAGTTTTGTATTATCACCAGACTGCTCGGCATCGCGGGCAGCCAAAATGGTCTCTATGGACTCCTCGCCAACTTTTTCCAGTATTTTATTTAGCCCCTTGGCGTGCAAACTGGCTACATAGGACTCATCTGCCGAGGCCTGTTTGCGAGCCTCTAAAACTTCACTGAGTCGGCGCAATACAGAGTCATTCATGAGTAGATATCCTTGGGGTCTTTAACCACTGCATCCACGGCTTGCCACTCGCCGTCGCGTAAAACTGAATAAAAACAGGAGGTCCTTCCGGTGTGACAGGCAATGCCGCCTATCTGTTCTACCTGCATCATAATCACATCGTTGTCACAGTCCAGACGCAGTTCCTTGAGTAGCTGCACATTGCCTGACTCTTCGCCTTTACGCCAGAGCTTCTGTCGCGATCTGGACCAGTACACAGCACGGTTTTCATTGATGGTGAGTTTTAGAGCCTGGCGATTCATCCAGGCGACCATCAGGATCAGGCCGGACTCAGCATCCTGCGCGATTGCAGGCACCAGCCCGTCGCTATTCCAGGCGATTTGATCAAGATAGTTACTCATGGCTGCAGTATAGCGGAACTGCGTCTAGCGCAGTAGTAGTAACAGCAGGCCTATGCCACTCAGTATCAGGCCATTGGCAGGAAGTTGGTTAATGGGCTCGGCCCAGTGAGGAGAGGCTAGGCCAATACCTATTCCTAGCAGTGCGGCTCCCAGGCGATTAAGTAACCGGCCTGGCTTGGAAACGGGTGCTTCTGCAACAACAGAGGTTGCCGTGACACTGGTAGCTGGTGGCTGCTGTATATTTTGCAGGGCTTGGAAAATCAGTGGCGGTATCTGGGGCAGATGTTCCAGCCAGTCAGGCACATGACGTTTAAACTGTTTAAAAATACTCTTTGGCGAATAGCGGTCTTTTAACCACCTTTCCAGAAAGGGCTGGGCGGTAGTCCAGAGATCCAATTGGGGGTACATCTGCCGGCCTAGACCCTCAATATTGAGCAGAGTTTTTTGCAGCAGTACCAGCGATGGCTGCACCTCCATATTGAACCGTCGAGCCGTATTAAACAGGCTGACCAGCATATGTCCCAGCGAGATTTCATTGAGTGGACGCTCAAAAATAGGTTCACAGACTGAGCGAATAGCGCCGGTAAATTCATTGACCGGAGTGTCAGCGGGCACCCAGCCTGAGCGGATATGCAGCTCTGCTACCTGGCGATAGTCACGCTTAAAAATTGCTAGCAGATTGCGCGCCAGATAGAACTGATCGTCGCTGGACAATGAGCCCATAATGGCACAGTCGATAGCCAGATAGCTTGGCGACTTGGGTGTGCTGGCATCGACAAAAATATTCCCCGGGTGCATATCGGCATGGAAGAAATTATGCTCAAACACCTGGGTAAAGAAGATTTCAACACCCCGTTCGGCCAGTAGTTTCATATCTACACCGGCGGCTTCCAGATCAGCCATATTGGTAACTGGTATACCGTAAATGCGCTCCATAACCAGCACATTTTCATTGGAGTAGGGCCAGTGGATTTCTGGTACATAGAGCAGAGGTGAGTTTTCAAAGTTATGGCGCAGCAGCGAGGCATTGGCACCCTCGGATTGCAGGTTTAACTCCTCGAGAATCACTACCTCGTAATCTGCTACGACTTCTAGAGGCCGCAGGCGACGACCGTCCTCGCTATATTTGGCTAGCAGGCGAGCCAGGGTATACAGCAGGGCTATATCTTTGCGGATGGTTTTTTCTATTCCTGGGCGTACCGCTTTAACCACCACATCACGGCCGTCGGCGAGCACTGCCGCATGGACCTGAGCCACTGAGGCAGAGGCCAATGGATCAGATTCAAAGCTGTGGAACAACTGGTCCACTGTGCCCTCAAGGGCTGCCTCAATGTTGGTTTTGAAGGTGGCAGATGAAAATGGCGGTACATTGTCCTGTAACTGGGCAAGCTCTGTGCAGATATCGGAGGGCACCAGATCTGGCCTAGTAGAAAGCAGCTGGCCAAATTTAATAAAGATGGGTCCCAGCTCTTCCAGAGCCATGCGCAGGCGCTCACCGCGAGTCGCGCTGTTGCCGCCAAACAGCACTGCTGGTGCCAATAGGGCACGCAACGCGAAGGGCAGACTCTCTTTGTCCAACAGTTTATCAAGGCGATATTTGCCCACCACTCGGGCGATTTTGGCTAGGCGGCGAAGGCGAATCACTGGCTGATTTTTCCCTGTTGAATACTGAGACGTAGTTTATTAGCTCTGGCCACCAGGCGATCCACATCAGTGGACAGGTGGCGCACAGACTGGACAAAGCCCTGATATTCATTTGCACTGGGAGTCAAACGCAGCTCTTCCTGGGATACCTCGGCCAGGGCAGTCTGGGCTCGCTTTAGTGCATGACTGCGAAATTCATCAGAGTTGCGGATTGTTTCGCCTAGCAGATGAGCTGGAACATCACCAATCAGTTCAGCCAGTGCGGCCTCCCAGTCAATATCCAGTTCGGCCATAATATGGTTTAGCTGGCGCAATACTTCAAGATTACCGCTAACATTGACGCCAGTACCGGAGAGAGACACCATCTCACCCGCATTGATGGCCATTGCGGTGAGAGAGACCAATGTGCCTGTTACGGTCACGTCAGCATCGTCTTGCCAGTTACTGTGCAGCATAAGTCCTGTGGCACTGGGCTCCACTGCAATTCGCAGTGGTGGCATGGAGCTATCTACCAGCATTACTTTGCCCTCCAGAGCTCTAAGTCGCTCAGCTGAGGCCGGGTCATGTACCAGGGCGGCATTGATTATTTTCTCAGCTCCCTCCAAGGCAGCTGACTGCAGGGCGGCAAATATCACTAGGGTTTAACTCCGCGGTGCAGGGCCACTACGCCACCGGTCATATTGTGGAAGTCGGTATTGGCAAAGCCTGCGTTATCCATCATACCTTGCAAGGTTTGCTGATCTGGGTGCATGCGAATAGATTCGGCAAGGTACTGGTAGCTGTCGGCATCGCTGGCAAACAGCTTGCCCAGCTTGGGCAGTATATTAAATGAATAGCTGTCGTAGACTTTGGATAACAGCGGGTTGCCCGGCTTGGAAAACTCCAGCACCAGCAGACGTCCGCCGGGCTTTAATACACGCAGCATAGAGCGCAGGGCCATGTCTTTATCGGTGACATTGCGCAGGCCAAAGGCGATAGTGATGACATCGAAGGTATTGTCAGGAAAGGGCAGATACTGGGCATCCGCCTGAGAAAATTTAATATTATTGACTACGCCCCGATCCATTAGGCGATCGCGCCCAACTCTGAGCATGGAATCATTGATATCTGCCAGCACCACTGTGCCCTCTGGGCCGACAATGCGTGAAAACTTAGCGCTTAGATCCCCTGTGCCACCGGCAATATCCAGAACCGAGTTGCCGCGACGCACTCCGGACATCTCGATGGTGATTCGCTTCCACAGGCGATGCACACCGCCTGACATCAGATCGTTCATCAGATCGTATTTGCCGGCTACGGAGTGAAACACATCGGCAACTTTGCCGGCCTTTTCTTCAACATTGACGGTTTTGTAGCCGAAGTGGGTAGTTTTGTCAGACATTGGCGCAGTTACTCAGAAATCTCAAAAATCAGGCCGCCTATTGTAGCCCTAGTTGAGGTATTTAGGTAATTTAGACAGCCAGACCTGTCAGCTCAGTTTGACCACCTGGGTGTCTGGCTCGCGGGATTGATTGGCATCGTGCAGACGCTGTAGATAGTCAGCCCAGTTGTGCGTCTGGTTGGAGCCCAGTTCAAACAGATAGTCCCAGGTGTAAATGCCGGAATCATGGCCATCGTCAAAGGTAATTTGCACTGCGTAATTACCCGACTGCTGCATGGAGACAATCTTTACCTGGCGCTTGCCAACCTGCAGTACTTCCTGGCCCTTGCCATGGCCGCGTACCTCCGCGCTAGGGGAATAAACGCGCAGGTACTCGGCTGGCAGGTTAAAACGCACATCGCCCGGATACTCCATGCTCAGAGCATCTTTCTGCTGGCTGACCACAATGCGGCTGGGCATGGGCATCAGAGAATAAACCGGGTCAGATCTTCATTGCTGGCCAGTTCGCCAAGGCTTTTGTCTACAAATGCCGCATCTATATTGATGGTTTCGCCTTTGCTGCCGAGTTCTGATGCATCAAAGGAAATCTCCTCTAGCAGGCGCTCTAGAATAGTGTGCAGACGTCTGGCACCTATATTCTCAGTGCCTTCATTCACCTCAAAGGCGATCTCTGCCATGCGTTTCACGCCATCAGCGGTAAACTCTATAGTCAGGCCCTCTGTGGCCATTAAGTCGCAGTACTGCTTGGTTAGCGAGGCATTGGGCTCAGTGAGAATGCGCTCCAGATCGCCGATTTCCAGAGAGTTGAGCTCGACACGAATAGGCAGCCGCCCCTGTAATTCGGGAATCAAGTCAGAGGGCTTGGAGAGATGAAAAGCTCCGGAGGCAATAAACAGAATATGATCAGTCTTGATCATGCCGTACTTAGTGGAGACTGTACTACCTTCAATCAGGGGCAACAGATCGCGCTGCACACCTTCGCGGGACACATCGGCGCCGCCACTGCCCTCGCCGCGACGACAGACTTTGTCGATCTCATCGAGAAACACAATGCCATTTTGCTCGGCAGCTTCTACAGCACTGCTTTTAATCTTCTCTTCATTGACTAGTTTGCCAGCTTCTTCATCTTTAAGCTGCTTCATGGCTTCGGCTACAGTCACTTTGCGGGTTGAGGTTTTACCCTTGCCCATGCTGCTAAACATACCCTGCAGCTGATTGGTCATCTCCTCCATGCCCGGAGGCGCCATGATTTCCACGCCCGCGGGCATCTGGCTCAGCTCAATCTCGATCTCTTTGTCATTGAGGGCGCCTTCGCGCAGTTTCTTGCGAAAGACCTGTCGTGTCGAACTGTCCCGATCAGTCTGGGCGTCGGCACTGCGTGCTGGTGGCAGCAGAGCGTCCAGCACTCGCTCCTCGGCAGCATCCATAGCGCGCTGGGCAACTTTTTCCATCTCCTGCTCGCGGCGCTGTTTGACCGAGGTCTCTACCAGGTCGCGGATGATAGACTCAACATCTTTGCCCACATAGCCAACCTCGGTAAATTTGGTGGCCTCTACTTTGACAAAGGGCGCATTGGCAAGGCGTGCCAAACGGCGAGCAATCTCGGTTTTACCCACGCCAGTGGGGCCGATCATAAGGATATTTTTGGGGGTGACTTCATTGCGCATCTCATCATCGAGCTGCGATCGACGCCAGCGATTGCGCAGCGCAATAGCTACAGCACGTTTAGCGTCGTCCTGGCCAATAATATGGCGGTTGAGTTCGTGAACTATTTCACGGGGGGTCATTTGTGACATAAGAATTCCTAGCTGCCTTTGATTAAATGAGCAGACTCTTAAGTATTAGAATCTAATTCTTCGATGGTGCGGTTGTGATTGGTGTAGATGCAGATATCACCGGCAATCTTTAAACCCTGTTCAACAATATCTCGGGCATCCATCTCGGTATTGTCCAGCAGCGCGCGAGCCGCGGACTGGGCGAAAGGGCCACCTGAACCTATGGCGATTAGATCGTCCTCAGGCTGAATAACATCACCGTTGCCGGTAATAATCAGTGAGGCCTCTGCATCGGCCACGGCCAACAGAGCTTCCAGCTTGCGCAGAATACGGTCGGTACGCCAGTCTTTGGCCAGCTCGACAGCAGCTTTGGTGAGATTGCCCTGATGTTGCTCCAGCTTGGCTTCAAAGCGCTCAAACAGGGTAAATGCGTCGGCAGTACCGCCAGCAAAGCCGGCAATTACCTGATCTTTGTAGAGTCGACGCACCTTGCGAGCATTGCCTTTCATAATGGTATTGCCAAGACTGACCTGGCCGTCGCCGCCAATCACCACCTTGCCATTGCGCCGCACTGACAAGATAGTTGTTCCACGATACTGTTCCATCTCTGAGATTACCTTTAAATTTTGGTCTATTTCAGAGATGGGGGCGGTGCAATAAATATCAATGGTTGAGGATTAATTATTCTTTTACAGGTGACCGTGTCGCCCCAAATCATCCATACAGGCAAGAATACTTGCACGTAGCGCACTGACAATAAAGTCGACCTGTTCGCGATCAATAATCAGTGGCGGAGACATCACATTGAGATTGACAATGGGCCGCACAATCAGGCCTCTGCTATCCGCCTGATTGGATACCCATTTGCCAATATCAAGCTCTTCGTCGAAACGCTGTTTACTGGCCTTGTCTTTAACAAATTCTACACAGGCCATCAGGCCCACACCGCGGACATCGCCCACAATCCGCAGATCGCAGAGGGTTTTTAATTGAGCCTGGAAATAGGGGGCAATAGATTGCACATGAGGCAGTAGTTTTTCCCGCTCCATAATCTCAATATTTTTAAGGGCTGCAGCGCAGGCCACTGGATGGCCCGAGTAAGTAAAGCCATGGGTAAAGCAGCGGCCATGGCCCAGTTCGCTGATTACATCATGTATTTTGCTGGAGTAAATTGTGGCGCCCAGAGGCTGATAGCCAGAGGTTAGACCCTTGGCAGAACAGATAATATCTGGCTGAAAGTCGAAGACTTCTTTTGAAGCAAACCAGTGGCCAAGCCGACCAAAGGCGGTTACCACCTCGTCGGACACATAGAGCACATCATATTTCTGGCAGATTTCCCAGGTACCGCGATGATAGCCCTCGGGGGGCACTATGACGCCACCCGCACCAAACACAGGCTCGGCAAAAAAGGCGGCTACCTTATCGGCGCCAATCTCGAGGATTTTGTCTTCCAGTTCCTGCAGCTTGGCGGCCAAAAACTCAGCCTCACTAATACCTGCCGTCCCTCCGCACTCTTCAGCTCTGTAGTAATTGGGGCAGGAAATATGATGAATAGTGCCCTCAATATAATCGAACTCTGGAGGGTGATCTCCTGGCTTGCCGCCTATGGACATAGAGGCGTAGGTAGACCCGTGGTAGGAATTGATTCTGGAGATAATATGCTTCTTATCCTGCTTGCCGCGGCAGTTCTGGTAAAAATGAATCAGGCGATAGGCAGTATCAATGGCCGTAGAGCCACCGCAGGACAGTGCCACGTGATTAAGGTCGCCAGGAGCCAGTTCGGCCAGTTTGGCCGCCAGAGTAGCGGCTGGAATGTTGGTCATATCCACAAAGGGACTGGCATAGGCCATTTTACGCACCTGATCGGCAATGGCATCGGCCATTTCATCGCGGCCCAGACCAATATTGGTGCACCAGAGACCGCCCACGGCGTCCAGATAGCGATTTCCATCAGCATCGTAAATATAGGCACCTTCTGCCGCAGCTATAGGCAAGGCTCCCTCTTCGGCAATGGCATCAAAGATTTGCCAGGGATGCAGAAAATGGGCTCTGTCAGTCTCCGAGATGGCTGCAGTATCGTACTGGGTAAATTCACTGGGGCTAAAAGACATAGAGTACTCTGGCGCTATGGGTAAGATAGCAATGTACTGCCAGGGAGATTTGAGGGCTAATACCCCAAATTGGGTGCAGCAGATTGACTGCTATTAGTTACTCGGAAGATAACCATTTTTGCGCACATTGCGCTCCACTTGCCCAGGGAGGAAGTTAAACATGGGCAGCAGGCGCAGACCGGCGCTGCTTAGCCCATAGGCTGTCCAGTTATTGCAGGTATTGAGGACTAAGTAGATACCACGAGATTTAAAAAATTGGGTTCCGCAATGTCTGTCGCGGACCTTGGTGGGCTGATTGCTGTTGTCCAGCTTAAAGTGGCGGCTGACAAATAGCGCCACAGATTCCATCAATGGGCCATTGACCGCAATGCTGTAAATAGTTGCGGAATCACTGAGCGCCTCACGCAGATCATTGGTGCCCAACAGGCCAACTACCGCGGAGGTGGGTAAAAACAGTGCCCGCAGTCCCAACCATATCGGCTGATAGTCGGCACCGTAGTAGCGATAGTCACCCCAGCCAACTCTGATCCACTGGCAGTCGATAAAGTAAGGTCGCAACTGAGGCACAGCTTGCAGCAATACCTCGGCAGGCAGAGCCAGGTGGGTGTGAATACCATCGCGAATAAAATGTAGTGTCGGATCGGACATTTTGTTCCCCTCTGTTCCTCAGATTACAGGTTTTCGAGGGTCCCTTGTAGTCCCTCGTCTGCCATTACCAGCTGTCTATCTACCTAATCATGGGTATTGTTCCCATCAGGGCAGTGAATCATTATTTGTGCCAAATGAGCTATGCATGGACACTAAGAATCTTAAATACCTGCAACCTAGATAAATAATGGAAATTCCAATGACATTGACACTCAGCGATAGCAGCTTAATTAAGTCACAGGCTTATATAGATGGCCAGTGGCTCAGCGCCGATTCTGGCGAAACCCTCGCGGTGACCAACCCAGCCACTGGTGAAACACTGGTTGAGGTTGCCAAATGTGGCACCGCCGAGACCAGACGAATGATTGAGGCTGCGCAGGCGGCACAGAGTGCCTGGGCCAAAACCACTGCTAAAGAGCGAGCCGGGCTGTTGCGTAAATGGTTTAACCTGATCATGGAAAATCAAGAAGATCTGGCCAGGCTGTTGACTGCAGAGCAAGGCAAGCCATTGGCCGAAGCCAGAGGCGAAATTGCCTATGGTGCCAACTATGCCGAGTGGTTTAGTGAAGAGTCCAAGCGGGTTTACGGCGATATTATTCCCCAGCCCTCCGCTGACAAGCGGATTATGGTCATCAAACAGCCTGTGGGGGTGGTGGCCTGTATCACCCCCTGGAATTTCCCCAATGCCATGCTGACGCGAAAAATTGCGCCTGCGATCGCTGCTGGCTGCGCCGTAGTCTGTAAGCCAGCCAATGCCACGCCCCTGTCAGCACTGGCTCTGATGGAACTGGCCGAGCGCGCTGGATTCCCTAAGGGACTGGTGAATATGGTCACTGGCCGCACCGCAGAGATTGGCGCCGAGATCACCAGTAACCCAATAGTGCGCAAAGTCACCTTTACCGGATCCACACCGGTGGGCAAACAGCTGATGGCGGAATGTGCCCAGACGGTTAAGCGCACCTCTATGGAGCTGGGAGGCAATGCGCCCTTTATTATATTTGATGATGCCGATATTGACGCTGCAGTGCAGGGCGCTCTGGTATCCAAATATCGCAATGCCGGCCAGACCTGTGTCTGTTCCAATCGGTTGATTATTCAGGCGGGGATCTATGATCAATTTGCCGCCAAACTCAGTGCAGCAGTGAAAACTCTGGTACTGGGCAATGGCGCAGAAGAGGGGGTTACAGTCGGCCCACTGATTGATGAAAAGGCTGCCACAGGAGTCTGTGAATTTATTGATGATGCTGTGGCCAAGGGCGCCACCGTTGCCCTGGGTGGCGGCCGCAGTGAACTGGGAGGCAACTTTGTCGAGCCTACTATTCTCACTGATGTCAGCAGAGATATGCGGGTGTTCTCGGAGGAGATTTTTGGGCCTGTGGCGCCGTTATTTAAGTTCGAGACTGAGGAGCAGGCGGTACAAATGGCCAATGACACAGAGTTTGGTCTGGCTGCTTATTTCTATTCCCGAGATATAGGCCGAGTTCACCGTGTGGCGGAGCAGTTGGAATACGGCATTGTTGGTGTTAACGAGGGCATTATTTCCAATGAGATGGCGCCCTTTGGCGGTATTAAAGAGTCCGGCAGCGGTCGCGAGGGCTCCAAGTACGGTATGGATGACTATATGGATATTAAATATATCTGTATGGGTGGTATAGACCAGTAAAACAATAACAAGGTATTAAGGAATCACAATGACCCACTTAATTTATCCAACAACCAACTTTAAAGCCATTGAACAGATCACCATTGAGCGGGGTGAGGGCTGTTATGTTTGGGATAAAGATGGCAAGCAGTATCTAGAGGGCCTGGCTGGTCTCTGGTGCACAGCTCTGGGTTACGGCAATCAGGAGCTGATTGATACTACCAGCGAGCAGATGAGCAAGCTGACCTTTAGCCATATGTTTGGTGGTAAGACTCATCAGGTGGCTATTGATCTGGCAGATAGACTGGCCGATATGATTCCAATGGATGATGCAGTACTGTCCTTTGGTAACTCTGGCAGCGATGCCAATGACACGCATATTAAATTACTGCGCTATTACCATGAGGCCATAGGCAAGCCGGAGCGCCGCAAGATTATTGCTCGAGAGCGTTCCTACCACGGTGTAACCGTAGCTGCTGCTTCATTGACCGGCCTTCCGGTAACCCAGAATCACTTTGATTTGCCTGTGGATGCTCTGGGTATTCTGCGCACCGATCACCCCCATTATTATCGAGGTAAACAGGGTGATGAATCGGAAGCCGAGTTTGTCGATCGTATTGTGGGCAATCTTGAGGATCTGATTGTGCGTGAAGGGCCTGAGACAATTGCCGCCTTTATCGCCGAGCCTATTACTGGCGCCAGTGGTGTGATTGTGCCACCGGAGGGCTACTACCAGAAGGTTCAAGCCGTGCTTGATCGCTACGACATTATGTTTTGGGCCGATGAGGTTATCACCGGGTTTGGCCGCACGGGCAATGATTTTGGTTGCACCACCATGGGCATAGAGTCGCCAGATATGATGACCTTTGCCAAACAGCTGTCGTCGGCCTATATGCCGATTAGCGCCTCTGCTATTCGCCGTGAAATGTACGATGCCATGATAGAGCAGAGCGCCAGTGCCGGTGCCTTTGGTCATGGTTATACTTACTCTGGTCATCCGGTAGCCTGTGCTGTTGCCAATAAGACACTGGAGATTTATCAGCGTGACAAGATTTTTGAAAAAGCTGCCGTCACTGGTGCTTATCTGCAAAAGCGTTTGGCGGAATTTGCTGATCATCCGCTGGTTGGCGAGGTGCGCGGCAGTGGCTTAATTGGCGCCTTGGAGTTAGTGGCCAATAAAGACACAGGCGAGCCTTTTGCCGGCGGTACAGTTGGCGGTTATGCGCAGAAGATGGCGCAGGACAATGGCTTACTTATTCGCACGGTGGCAGGCTCCTGTCTCGGCTTTTGTCCGCCGCTGATCATTACCCATGAACAGATTGATGAAATGATCGACAAGGTAGCCCCGGCGCTAGATGCAACACTGGATTATTGCCAAAAAGAGCATTTGCTCAGCTAGGTATCACAGCCCAATAATGGATTTAATTGCCTGATAACTGGGTTTTAGGTGTCTGTACATCTGTCTGTACACCTGGTTGTAGAGGTCATTGTATATCTGCTGGTTAGCGGGTATTGGCTCAAAGCGGTCCGCCACATGGGTCATTAGCTGCACAGCTGTCTCAAAGTCCGGATGGGTGCCAGTGCCCACTGCGGTGGCAATAGCGGCGCCCAGGCCAGATGCCTCATAGGTATGGGGCCGCTCCACGGGCATGCCAAAAATATCTGCAGTAATCTGCATAATTTGATCGCTCTGGGAGCCTCCGCCGGAGACCACCAGGCGGCTCAGAGATTTACCGCTGCGTTTTTCGAGCAGCTCCTTGCCTTCGCGCAGAGCATAGGTAAGGCCCTCAATCATAGCTCGGTACATATGGGCCCTGGTGTGCACATCGCTAAAACCTACAATGGCACCCTTGGCCTCTGGCCCGGCACTGTTGGTTCCAGTGCCCCAGTAGGGCTGTAAGGTCAGACCCATTGAGCCAGCGGGCACCGCCTTTAAAAGCTCATCAAACAGGGTTTCCGGGGCGACACCAGCTTTGTCGGCCAGAGTTTGCTCATGCAGACCAAATTGCTGTTTAAACCAGTTGACCATCCAGTAGCCGCGCTCGACCATGACTTCCACATTAAAGGAGCCGGGGATCACCCCAGGGTAGGCTGGATGATAGGTTATAGCCTCTAAATATTTATCACTGGTAATATTGAGGGTGGCCATGGTGCCGTAGCTAAGGCTGCCGGTTTCTGTATCCAGACAGCCGGTGCCCAGGACTTCGCAGGCTTTATCAGAACCACTGGAAATCACCGGTAGACCCACAGGAATTCCTGTTTGCTGTGCCGCTTCTGGCGTTATATGGCCCAGTATTTCGCCTGCAGGTTTTAACTCTGGAAGCATCTCAGGGGTAATGGGCACAGCACGCCACTTCCAGTCTGAGGCTGCAGCCCAGTCAAGTTGCTTAAAATCAAAGGGCACATAGCCTACCTGACTGGCAATAGCATCTCTGTATTCACCTGTGAGCCGATAAGTTTGATAGCCGGATAGCAATAGAAATTTATCTACCTTAGCCCAGAGCTCTGGTTCCTCCTGAGCCATCCAGCTAGCCTCGGCTTGTTGGTGTACCTGGTCAACAAAGCCTTTGGCCTTGATCAGCTTCATCAGGGCAGACTCCAGGGCCCCCAGTGGGGGCTGGGTATCTACCTGGCGCTGGTCCATATAGGTGATAGCGGGGCGCACCGGCTGGTGATTGGCATCCATGGGCACAGCGGTGGCACGCTGGGTAGTAATGGATACGCCGCAGATTTCTTCGATAGGAAAATCGACCATGGGCCATAGCTGTTGGCAGGCCTCGCATAATGACGACCAAAAATACTCTGCTTTCTGTTCTGCCCAGCCGGGCTGGGTCGAAAAATAGGGTTCAATAGCCACTTTGCTCTTAGCGACCAAAGTACCAGACTGGTCAAAGATCATGGCACGGACACTCTGGGTGCCATTGTCTATAGCTAGAAAATAGGCCGGTTTATGCATAACTACCACCATTTTTATTATTGCTTTTGCGAGTTATTTTTTGTGCTCAGGAAAATAGTAAAAGCGCTGCCAAATATCCTGGTAGCGGCTGAGCTCAGACTGCCACTGCTCCTCATTCCAACCCAGTTCTGCACGGCAGATTTCTCTGACAGGGGCAAATATCTCAGCTCCACCATCGGCCAGACACATACCCAGCCTGGTGCGTCGCAGCAGCAGATCATCAAGGTGCTGTACCTGCTCATGGCGCGCCGCCCAACGGCATTCGGCCAGGCAAAATTCGCTATCGCCAATGGGTTGCCTCTCCTCGACACAGGCCAGGGCCAAGATCTCCTGAGCACGGTCTCCGTAGCGCCCCAGCAGGCGCTGCCCCCAGGCCGGGTTCTCTGGCACCAGGGCTGAAGCCGCAATATTCGGTGTGCTAAACACCTGGTCATGCTCAAAGGGTTTAGGCTCTGGCAGTCTGTCTTGGGCAGCTTGAATCCCATCCAGCGCGATGAGTCTAAAGGTAGTGAGCTTGCCGCCACTGAGGGTAATCAAACCCTTGTCTGACCAGGTGGCATGGTCTCGACGCTCTTTTGAGGGATCCTTAGCATTTTCAGAACCTATAACCGGTCGCACACCAGCCCAGGTTGAGATTACCTGGTCGCGGGACAGTGGACTTTGAGGAAATAGTGCGTTGTAGCCATCGAGTAAATACTGGGTTTCCTCAGGGGAAATACTGGCTTCAATATCCAGGTCTTCATTGTGATCAAGATCTGTGGTGCCTATGACTGTGGTGCCCTCCCAGGGGTAGACATAGACGCCACGTTTATCTTGAGGATGCAGCGAGGTGAGAACATCGGTCACTGGGCAAATGGATTTAGGGATAATCAGGTGGCTGCCGCGCAGCGGCCGTACACGTTTTTCCGGGTTGAGTTGATTGCGCAAGCGATCTGCCCAGGCTCCGGTGGCACTGATAACCACGGGAGCATTTAACTGGATACTAGCGCCATGCTCCCGGTCTTCTATGACTACACCACTGACCTGGTCATCAGTCAGTAGCAACTGGCTAACCTTGCAGTAATTAAGTGCCTGACCACCCTCATCCATGCTCTCCTGTAGCACCCGGAGTACCAGCCTGGAGTCATCGACCATGGCATCTGTGTAGTAACAGGCGCCGTTTAAATTTTCGGTTTCCACGCCCGGGAAATGCTTTGCCAGCGCCTGATTATTGCAATAGCGGTGATCGCGAATGCGCGCCAGAAAATCATAGATGGTAAGAATAACGCTCATGGCGAAACGGCCAGGGAAGTTGCCCTTGCCCAGAGCAAAGTAAAAGGCAATGCGATCAACCAGCCCCGGGGCCTCTTTTAAAAGGCGCTCTCGCTCTCGCAGTGAATCCCTAGTCAGACCTATATCGCCAGCCGCCAGATAGCGCAGACCGCCATGAACCATTTTTGAAGAGCGGCTCGATGTTCCCCAAGAAAAATCTTGCTGTTCCAACAACAGAGCTCTGTAGCCTCGCCGCACAGCTTCGCGCAGCACACCGGCACCGGTGATGCCGCCGCCGACTATAATCATATCCCAGTCGAGGGATTGACCCTGACGCATATCAGCTAGCAGTGAATTACGAGAGGAGTTTTGGTTCATGGCCTTAGCGCTCTGGGTACTTAAATTTGCTCTGCATCGGGCAACAGTTTGCCTGGATTCATCTGACCCTTGGGGTCAAAGAGTTGGCAGAGACTGTTTATGGCGGCAATACCCAGCTCTCCTTTCTCGGCCTGCAAGTAGTTGCGATGATCTGCTCCCACGCCATGCTGATGGCTAATTGTGCCTCCGCAGGCAACAATCTGCTCAGCGCCTGCTGTTTTAAGTTTATGCCAGCGCTGCAATGCCTGCTGATAACTATCGCCAAAGCGATATACATAGGTGGTGTATATACTTGAGCCCTGGCCATAGACATGGCTGAGATGGGTGTAGGCATGCACCTGCTCACCCTCATCTGCCAGACCTGTGCGAATAGCCTGTTCAATTTTATCCATGGATTCTGTTACCTTTGACCAGTCTACTGCGGTTTCCATAGTATCCACGGCATAGCCGGCTGTGCCCAGCGGGTCGCGAACATAGGGTGCGCGGAAGCGACCATGGGCCCAGTTGTCACCCAGTCCAGACTGGTCAGCAACTCCGCCCTCATGGACGCAGACTTCTATGGCTGTGTCACTGGCATGGGCGCAGTGCTTGGCGCTGCCGGTAACGGCAAAGGTCATCATTACCTTGCCTGACCCAATGCCTTTTTCGGCCAGGGCCGCTTCCAGAGCAGCCACTCCAGCAGTATCTTCGCCAGCCCCCATATGCAGCAGACTGGTGGTCTCCAAGGGGTTGCTTAACCGCACCATAGACAGGGCGACACGCTGCTGTACCAAATTGCGCGCTGCATTGAGCCCAGCGTCCCAGGACGGGAAGAAAACCACCTGAAACTGCTCAGTTTCCGGTACTGGCGTCACCCGCACCACCACCTGGGTAATAATACCCATGCGGCCCTCAGAGCCCAGTACCATCTCGCGAATATCTGGCCCCGCCGAGGAGGCCGGGACAGTGGGTATATCCATGGTGCCTTTGAGGGTTTCCATGCTGCCACCGGCAAACATGGCTTCAATGCGGCCGTAGTGCAATGACTGCTGACCGCTGGAGCGACTGGCGACCCAGCCGCCCACTGTGGACAGTTCCCAGGACTGGGGAAAATGACCCAGAGTAAAGCCTTTGGCCTGCAGTTGAGCCTCAATCTCCGGTCCTGGAGTGCCAGCGCCAAAAGTAGCCAGCTGGCTGACAGGGTCGAGATCAAGCAACTGGTTCATGTTTGCCATACTGATAGTTAGCACGGGCCGCTGACTGGCGTTGGGGTTAATATGCCCAACCACCGAGGTGCCGCCGCCATAGGGAATTACCTCGATATTGTGATCCGCTGCATACTGCAGTAATTCGCGCACCTGCTGGCTGGACTCCGGCAGCGCCACACCATCGGGAAAGCTGTCAACTTCACCGCTGCGCATTGCCAGCCAGTCGGGCAGACTCTGGCCACGGGCATGACGGACTCTTGTCTCCGGGTCTAAACTTATAAGCGGGTGAGTATCGAGTCGCGACTTTGGCACCTTGGCTACGACCTCTTGTAGACTGGCCTGAGGTAGTGAGACTCCGGGTCCCACCAGGGCCCCAAGCAGCATCTTCAAGCCGCTGTTAAGGTCCATCTTTAGCTCGCTATCTTCATTTCCCCAGCCATTCCAGAGTCGCATATTACCCACCTTTATCGGTATTATTTTTAGTTATAGGGCGCAGGAGAAAACGCCCTCTGGTGACTATACTCTGTCAATGTTAAGAGGTTAGGGGTCTACCCTAAACTACAGAGCTGAGTCATACTATATTCAATAATGTCCATAATAAAGCGACGGTGAAAATGATCACTGTCGCAGTACGACAGCTGAGTCACTATTTCGGTCAGCCACAGGCTTGATGCGCAGTATTCAGTAACAGGATAATAAACAGACTTATGTTGGAAACCAGCGGTAATAATCTGGCCTCAGTGCCTGCTATCAATCAATATCTTAAATCGGCGCAGGCTTGCGGGGTAGATTATTTGCCGTTACTGGAGCAGGTCGGCATAGATGTAGAAATACTGGCAGACAATAATAACCATATTTCCGCCGCTGCTATGGAACAATTGCTGGAGCTGCTGATTGGGGTGAGCGGCGAC
This sequence comes from Porticoccaceae bacterium, assembly GCA_038135995.1. Classification (GTDB taxonomy): domain Bacteria; phylum Pseudomonadota; class Gammaproteobacteria; order Pseudomonadales; family Porticoccaceae; genus HTCC2207. The sequence goes on along the minus strand of JAYPYO010000003.1, from coordinate 74,482 downwards.
CAGTGTTTTGGTCTGCATGCCTCCCAGTTTATCGAGCCCTCGTCCTATTCGGTACTGGGCTATATTTGCATGAATTGCTCTACATTGCGCATGATCCAGGCCAAGATTCCTATCTATGAAAAACTTGTCGGCGATATGGGTGTGACCAGTGTAGAAATCGCTGATGGTTTTGCCTTGCAGCGCTGGCACTGCAAATTTAGTAGCCCCCAGGCCAAACGTCATGAGGTTGAGCATGTGCTGGGCTCATGGGTGACCTATGCGCGGAATTTTCTCAATTTTGCACCCCATGATCAGGTTTGGTTTGAGCATGAACCACCGGCTGACCCTGCCTTGTTGATGGACTACACTGAGGTGTTTGGCTGTGAGGTGCTTTTTAACCAGCCCGCCAGTGGCCTGCGCATTAAAGAGTCAGAGTTGGATGTGCCACTGCCCCAGGCCAATGAAAAATTACTCGAGATGTTGCTGGAGCACGCCACGCGTCTTTTAGCAGAGATCACCCAGCATCATCGGGTGTCCGATCAGGTGAAGAGCCTATTGCGATTGATGCTGAAACAGCAGACCCCGTCAAGCACAGTGATAGCCGAAAAGCTGGGCATGAGCAGTCGCACCTTGCAGCGCAAGCTGGGGGAAGAGGGCACACATTACAGCGATGTGCTAAATGAGCTGCGTCTGGAGTTGGCCCTGTACTACCTGAAAAACACCCAACTCAACCTAGAGAGCATTGCCTACGAGCTGGGCTATGCCGAGGCGCGGTCTTTTTATCGCAGCTTTAAACAGTGGACTGGCCGCACCGCAGGTTCCTACCGCAGCGATCAGTGATTATTAAATAAGACCCTGTTGCTGAGCCCAGGTTTTCGAACGCTGCATCCCCTCCTCAAAGGGCATCTCTGGTTTCCAGCCCAGTATTTTCTCAGCCTTGGCAATACTGAACCAGCTTTTGGTGCAGAGCTGAGTCACAGTCGCCGTTGAGGCCTCGTTAACTCCGCCTGTCAGGTCGGCAATTTTGGTGGCCGCTGCAGCAGCTATCAGTGTCAGCCTGGTGGGTAGGGTCAGGGGTCCGCGCTTGTTCATCCAGCGGTAATGGTGGCTAAAGAATTCCTTGGTAGTCATATAACCTTCACAGGACAGATTAAAAATTTGACCACTGGCTTCTTTGGTGGATACAGCTAGGGCAATGCCGCGAATCAGGTCATCGATATAGATGGGGCGGAAGAAACCCTCACCTTGGGCTGGCAGCATAAACTGGCCTTTTTTGATCGCCTCTATAGGCAGAATAACCCAGGGTCGACTACCAGGACCATAGACATCTCCGGGGCGAATAATCACCAGCTCCATGGCGCTGTTGGCGGTGGCCGTGAGCACTGCATGCTCGGAGGCCAGCTTGGTGAGAACATAGCTGCCACCATCAGCATGTACCGGCTGGGTTTCGTCCAGCTCTCCCTCAGCCGAATTACCATAGGCCACGATGGACGAAATCTGCACAAAGCGCCGCACCTTATATTTCTCAGCTGCGGCCACCAAATTGCCCGTGGCCTGTACATTGACGCGCCACATATCTGCATCTGCAATCGAATTGGATACCAGCGCAGCTGTATGCACCACCACATCGCAGTCCCTAAGCTGCGCACTGATGGTTTCAGGCTCGGCAATATCGCCCTCGATAATGTCATCGCCGTTGCCACAGAGGTCAACACCCACGGCGGCAATGCCCTGAGCCTTGTAATACTGCATCAGCTGATTGCCGATAAAACCATTGGCACCGGTGATCAATACTTTTTTGGGTTGTTTCTGAGCCATGCTGGTTTTCCTTTGTGTTTTTATTGTGAGGAGAATTGACTTAAATTCTTGCGGTAAAAGCTCCCTGCAACCCGGGCCAGTGCCATTTTTGAAAACAGGTGAGTGATGGCCGCCGTAAACCGATTTGAAAAACCTGGAATCCAGGTTGCCTTGCCTTTGAGGCAGGCATTAATTCCCTGTTCCGCCACATCTGCAGCCGACTGCATCATGCTGTCAGGAATCGCCAGTTTGGCGCCCTGTTGGGGGTTGTCCATCATCTTGGTTGCTGTATAGCCGGGGCAGAGCGCAGTGACTGTGACACCAGTACCCGCCGCTTTAAGCTCATTGTGCAGTGCCTGGGTGAAGGACAGCACAAAGGCTTTGGTGGCCGCATAGATATTTTGATTGGGTATGGGCATCCAGGCGGCCAGAGAGGCGACATTGAGAATATGCCCTCCCTGTCGGGCGGCCATATCATTGGCAAACAGATGGCACAGAGAGGTCAGTGCCATCATATTGACCCTCATCATTTTTTCCTGGTCAGCCAGCTTTAAATGGGTAAAAAAGCCATTGTGCAGCAGGCCTGCGTTATTAATTAAAAAATCGACCTGAAGCTCTTGCTTCTGAATGGCCTTAAATAGGCTTTGCGCAGCGTTTGATTTGGATAAATCACTGCTAATAACGGTGCATCTAATCCCGTGGTCTGTCATCAAAGTTGCGCTGATTTCATTGAGCACCGCCTCGCGACGAGCCACCAGAATAAGATCATAGCCGCGGCGGGCCAAAATTTTGCAAAACTCCAGGCCTATGCCGTCGGATGCGCCTGTAACTAGTGCTGTGGACATATTTCCCCCTGATTATTGTTTAAAGTCGACAAAGATAGGTGACGACCAGGCTCTCTGGCTTTGGTTTTGATGGCATTCGTCAGCTATATCCACCCGGTAGTCACCAAAGCACATATCTGTATCCACCGCCTGACCATTTTCATCGAAACTGGTGCGTAGATTGCCGCCATTAATGGTTGCTATGGGTTCTTCTAGAGCGCGCACATAATAGAGTGCATCTCGACCCTCAGTTGCAAAGTCGGGGTCCTCAAATTCTATGGTGCAGCCTTGGGGCGATGGCTCGCAGTCAAACTGCCGCCAACTATCCTGAATCAATGGAGCAATAGGTTCTCCTGCCACAGATTGAGGCCGAATTTTGATTACCTCGATACGCTCAATGGCATAGCGCTCATCGGAGGGGTGATAGCATTCTCCCTGGGACATTTTTTGCAGATGGCGCTTCTCCAGCGCATTTACCACATAGTCCGGACAGCCGGGTAACTGCTTAAAGGAGCCAATGGCTGTGGCGCGAAAACGGGGTGCCGAATCCATGGCAACTGAGCTACCCATGGGCAGGGAAGAGCCTGCCTGCAACAGATCAAACCATAGCAGCATGCGGTGGCCACTGGTGCCGTAAACTTCGCGGCGCTTCATGGCATCCCAGATAGCTTCTCGGCTGCGGCCTTGAGAGTGCACCGCGGCCAGTCCGCCCACATTGAGAAACGAGGTGGTGCGCTCGAATTCCGAGGCATAGAGTTTAGCGCTAGCCGGGTCAATTTCGTCCGCATTCAGGGACCTGGAGCCAGGCTCTGGCCTTACCGAGGAACTGGCAAAAATAGTCTCCCAGAACGGGCTGCGCACACCAGTGGCATCAGAGGTATTGAGCCGCTGTTGCTGTTTAAAACCATGGCCGGCGCGGGCGGAATGGGTATCGGTAGAGCCTATAAAGCCCCATTGATAGCGCAAAGGATTTTCGGGATCATCAAAATTTTGTAGGGCCAGGCCATACTGCACAGATTTTTGTGGCCGGTAATTAAATGCCGGCAGGAAAATATCACGGGCCTGGCCTGCATCTAACCACTCCTCGGGCGTACTGCCGGGCACGGTCATAAAGCCCTGAATGCCATCCACCTGGACAAAATTATGCCTGGCTTCAATGGCTCGGGTTTCGCACTCCCCAGCATCAGTACCCTCCGTTAGACAGCGCTGGCGGATAATTTCACCTGCTTGCCAGCAGCTGGGCAGATAGTTTGCTTGGGGCTCTGGGCAGACCCATTCTCCTGCGTCATTGAGCTTGCGAACAGCAAAGTCTCGGTACTGCTCTGAGTTACCATGGCCTGAATAGACTTCAATTAAGCGGGTCTTTTGATTGTCAGTGTTTTCAGCGGTGAGCTGATGGCGCCAGTTTGAATTGGGGGGGCTGTAGAAGCCCCAGGTGGTGCCATGGGGCACTACCATATTGTCAAAGCCCCATTGGTCTAACTTGGCGAATAGCTGACCCGGAGTGGCAGCAGTTTCGTAGCACTCCGCCGGTAGCTCTGGGCTGGGAGTGTCTGGATCACAGGCGGGCACAGCGGCCATTTGCATTACCCAGTCATTGTAGGAGGCATAATAGTCGCGGTGACGCGGATCTAGCAGCCCCAGCAGGCTGGACTGTTTACCGGAGCCCGAGCGAGCGGCCACTGTGGCAACGCCCACACCCACAGAGGCTATGGGTCGTGTCGGAAGCAGGTCGGTGCTGTCATCCTTAAACAGCACATTATGGTGGCCGTAGTGATTCTCTGCAGTGCCGCCTACCTGAGTCCATTCCCAGCCGACAAAAGCAGCAATATCAGGGTTGTCAGGGTCGCCAGCCAGGCGATTGCACTGCTGCACTGAGTCTATGCCATCGCGCCACTGGCGCGGGGTAAAGCTCTCGGCGTGATCGGTAAGAAAGTAGAAATCCAGCTGTGACACAAAGCGCGCATAGTCACAGGCATAGGCGGGTGGATAGGCGCCCGAGGCACCGTGCATCATGGGCAAGCTGTACATAAAGGCGTCAGCTGAATTGGTGGTGTGTACATGGGTATCACCAAACAGTATCTGCTTGTCGTCTCTTGTGGCGCCGATGGCTCGCTGGCCTACGACCTCTGCCGGCAGCTTGGTCTCGCTGACCTGTCCAAATTCCAGAGGCGTTTCACTCCAGGCCTGATCCGGATCCGGAAAGTAACCGGGCAATAGCCTATAGCTTGCATCTGGCGCCAAGCCAGAGAAAAAAATCACAGCCACAGCTGCCACTCCGCCAGTGATCATAAGTACCCGTTGTAACATCATGCAGTCCTCCTGTTATCCTTTTTATTTGTTAGCCAATGGTTGGCCCATAGCTGCGGGCGACAAACCAAAACAGCCCCAAGCCACAGAGTGCCGCCGAGCAGAGGTCTGCCGTGGAACCGGTAAATTCTTTGTTTTTTTTAAATCTCAGGTAAATTAACCAGAGGGCGGCGACAATCAGCAGTTGTCCCAATTCTACCCCTATATTAAAACCTAGCAGCGCCGGCCACAGCTGCTCTTTTGGTAGGCCTACTTCCTGCAAAATGGCGGCAAAACCAAAGCCATGGATCAGTCCAAAAGCCAGACTCAGGGCTGGGCGCATTTTAAAGGTGCTGAATTCGCCGTTGGCGGGCAGGTAACTCAGGGTGAAGATTATTAAACCCACCAGGGTGATCAGTGGCAGAGATGAAGTCATCAACCCGGTCAGTGATAACAGCAGCATCAGCCCAAGCGCTGCAGCTGCGCCATAGGCGATGGGTCGGTTAGCGCCAGTTTTAGAGCCAATATTCTCTGCCGCTACCAGAGCAATGGTAAAACCAATAAGCGCCTCGACAATTGTGGTTTCGGGACTAATCCAGCCGAGCACAGCAAGGCTCAGAGTAATACTGTGTCCCAGGGTAAAGCCGGATACTAGCCAGACAATATCACGCAGGCTGCGCAGCATAAGCAGCAGGGCCAGCAGAAAGGCAATATGATCGTAGCCAGTGAAAATATGCTCTGTACCTAGCACGACATACTGGAGAAGCACCTGCTCTACAGTCTTGATCTGGCTGGTATCTCCCAGCTCAATAGATTGCTGCTGACGCCCCTCAGTAAACAGGTACTCCTGTGGTATCTGTTTTCCCATGGCCAATCGAGCATAGTGAATATGTGATGACACCAGGCTGAAAAAACTGGCAATTTGAATCTCTGGCGGGCTGGTTTTTGGGTTCTGCGGGCAGTTGAAGCTGGCGGCTATCCGCAAATAACCTGGTTGTGCTGCCATGGCCTGAAAAGGCGCCGCTGGTGCGCAGTGGACACCGGCCTGAGAGACTTGAATAGTTTGCTCCAGATGATTGGTCAGAGAAGCTTCCCTGGTTGCCAGGCGGGGTTGAAACCTTGTGGCCTCGCGCGCTTTGACTGTGTACAGCATGGTTAACTGCTGTTGATCAATGGTCCAGACTGAGAAAGACTGACTTCGATTGTGAGCCTGTGCTGGGCTGGCAATGGCTATGCTCAGTAGCATTATTATAGGCATTAACTGCTGTAGAGCACTCATTGCAGTGGCTCCCGTTGGATACTGGCACTCCTGCGCAACTGCTTGAGATAGGCCTCCAAGCCATCATTGGCCTCTCCAGTAGCAAGCTTTGAGCGGGATTCAATATCCAGGCCCGCTAGCATAGATTGCAGTACAGCTCCGCGAAGCCTGGGATCAGAGCGCATAAGATCTGCAGACACGGCCTGTTGAACTAGCAGTTCCTCCTGAATCAGCCGTTCCAGTACCAACTCGCGATCCTTGGTACTCAACTTACCCCGCTTACCCTCGGCAAATAGGCTGAGGGCTCTTTGATAGTCTCTGTAAAGGATAGGAACGTTGTTGATCTCAGCAGCATACTGTATGGGAACATTGAGGCTTATATTGGTGTCCGTCGCTGAGCCGGTGCTCTCCATCAGGCCCAGTGTGCTGCCCAAAAACGCTGCTATTATCAGTAGGCTTAAAGGAGAGCGTAGGGTCAACTTCGAACTGGGCATTACTGGCCTCCAGCAATGCTGATATCAGCACTCTGCCGCAGTTGAGACAACTTGCGTTGCAGTGCCTGTTCGCGACCACGGCGCTGGTATTCGCTGACCACCGATTCTCGAATACTCTGGTAGTCAGGCAACTGTGATGGCTGTTTTCGGGTTACCTGGAAGATAACCAGGCCCTCAGGCCTGTGCAACGGTGCACTCAGTTCACCCTGCTGCAGCCCTAGCACCATTGCCGCAGTAGTGGAACCAAGTTGGCTCTGTAGTCTGTGGACTGGCATCAACGATCTCGGTAGTAAATACTGACTGTCCACGCGCTGGGCAATATCATCGAGGCTGTGCCCCGAGTCCAGCAGGCCCTCAATTCTGTCCATGGCCACAGATTGCGCGATCAGGAGTCCATCAACGGCCAGTTTTTCAGAAGTTTCGAAAATCGCGCTCTGGTCCTGATAAAACTCCTGCAACTCTTGCTCGGTGTAGGGCTGAGCAAGATAATCTGTAACCACTAAATCAATTGCGGCGGCCACTGCCGCCTTGCGCAGGCCGGGGTCGGTGGATAGCAAATCTAAACTCTCGGCCCGCTGTAACAGCAACTCTTCGTCAATCAATATCTGTATTACGGATTGTTGTTGCGCAGCACTGAGTTGTTTGAAATCGAGCCGCCAGAGCCGCCGGGAACTAATGTCTGCATCGGTATAAATTATGGGCCGTTGATTCACTACAGCGACTGTGCTGGTCTTATTTGGATTAACCAACTGGGAGTCATGCCATAAATCACCAAACAGAGCCAATGCCAAACCACAGCAAGCCAGCAGGGCACGGCAGAAGCCTATGGCAGCGGGCTGTTGGTTGCTTGGACTCATGTTGACCTGTCTCAGTATTCTTATAGTTATGATAGAGCGGATTTATCATAACCTAATTTGTTATGGTTGCACTGTCGCAAGCGGTCAAGGCTGTTGCAAAAGCCGACAGTTCTGTGGTGTGGCCAGAGCGCAAAAACAAAAGTCAGGGCATAAAAAAAGGACGGGCAGTGCCCGTCCTTTTTTGGTCAACCTACAGGGATTTAGAATCTGTAAGTAAAGCGACCTCCCCACAATTCGCCTTGGTCCTGGTATCGACCATGCGAGCCGCTTGCAAGAGGAATATCGAACGCTCCCTGAGCGGTTTGCTTGTCAGTTACGTTCTTTCCATAGATCAGGAAGTCCCAGTTCTCGGCACGGATACCGAAACGCAGATTAACCTTGCCATATGCCTCTTGGACGTCGAGAGGATCGTGGTCTCCAGTCATCTTGAAGTCATCAGTAAAGTTGTAGTCTGCAGAAGCAAACATGACTAAACCATTAGACAGAGGTCGTGCGTAGTCAGCCGTCAAAGAACCTGAGTGGCCGGCACCAAATTCGCTGCCAGATAGATCCTGCGATTGACCGCTTTTGGCGCCTGCCGCGTTAAACTGAGCGGAACAGCCCATTGCCGATGTTACAGGTGAGGCTGATGTCAAAGTGCCCAAGCCCAAAAGCGCAGAGTCTTGCTGTGCAGTACAACCAGCAGCGGTAAAGTTTCCATACTCTGCGTCAAGTATCGCAAGGTTCGCGCCAAAACGGAGATTGTCGCTAGCTTGCCACTGCATATCGACTTCCATTCCTTTAACATCGGAGCTAGCAGCATTCGCCACCACGAAGCCCAGACCTACGAAAGTAGAAACCTGCTGATCGACATACTCACTTGTGAACATGGCCCAGTTCACAGTCATGGCGCCATCCATCAGCGTATGCTTACCACCAAATTCTATTGACTCAGCTGTCTCGTCATCATATTCAAAACCTAGACCAGGCTCGTCATAGATTGGAGCCCCTGTCGCCGCATCAAAGGCTGGCATCTGGCTATCAACAGCATTGAAGCCGCCGCTCTTGAAGCCCTCTGAATAGCTGATGTAAAACATACTGGTATCGGACATTTCCCACTCAAGACTCAAGGCAGGCATTAGCTGGTCTGTCTTGCGATCTTCGTCAAATTCGTGAGCGTATGAATCGAAGGTGGCTCCATTGAGAGCAGCGTTGTATGGGTTGGAATCAGGAGTAGCAAGATTCCTAATGTCGTTAACCATAACTCCATCCACCAAAGCCGCATCCTGAACGATGTCTACTTTCGTATACGCATCTTTTTCTTCTTCGGTGTAACGAACACCAGCAGTCAAGCTCAGGGTGTCAGTAATGTCATAAGTACCCTGGAGGAATACCGCAAATGAGTCTGTTTCGGTCTTCCAAGTAGACACTCGGCCCGACTTATCAAAAGCAGTTACTCCATTAACACAGCCACCACCAGGTATGGCCAAAAACGTTCTGCAGCCAGTTAATGCGGCTAGCAGCCCTGGTTGACCCACGGTGCCATCAAAAATTACAGTTCGATCAATTACTTGCTCCGCTGATTGCATCTGGCCACCTGCTATCCATGAGAAATTGCCATCAGTTGGGGAGGCTAGTCGAATTTCTTGACTAAATTGATCATACTCAGAAATATCACTGCGACCGATAAAGCTTACAGGTAAAAAGTCTGCGTCAATACCGTCTTCATATTCGTAACCTGTCGATCCAGTAACAGAAGTTAGGGTGTAGCCGTTGGCCAACTCCCATTCAACAGTAAGTGATGTTGCTGCGGTCTGAGTGTCTGTTCCCTCAGGTTTCTCTTCTGTTTCATTGAGGTCCCTACCTAGACTCTGAGCCAAAGCCAGACCGCCTATGCTGATAGAGTCTCTAAAGCCATCAGTATTGCCGGTTCCAGCAGCGGCCACTGAAGCTCCATATGTAGGGAAAACTGCACCCATAACGCCATACATGAGACTGTTAGATGCCGCTATATTTGCCTCAGGCTGAAAACGGACCAAAGTTGCAGTTGAGCCGCGTCGAACAAAGTCACTTTCTGAGTGCTTAAGCTTCACTACAGTGGAGTCGTTGGGTTCCCAGGTTGCGGAAAGACGCCAAATTTGTTCATCAGTTGACGGCATGGTTGGAGTTGCGCCATTCCCGGCGGTTGCAAAGCCATTATCCATGTAGCCATCATCGCTGCGGTCTCTGTAAGCCAATCTGACGGCCATGTTATCGGACACTGGCATATTGATGACTGCTTCAGCGGTTTGACCGTCGTAGCTTTCAGCGGCAACACTGACTCTGCCGTTCATTTCGTCACCAATAACAGCGGAAGCAGATGTCACATTAATCGCGCCAGCTAGGGTGTTTTTCCCGAACAGGATGCCCTGTGGTCCACGCAAAACCTCTACCTGGCCAAGATCAAACAAACCGGTTCTGATTTCACGGCTCTTACCGTAGTGAACACCATCGACGAAAATACCTACAGATTGTTCAAATGATTGGTTGGCGCCAACGCTGATACCACGCATAGTAATAATACTATTCACGGCATTTTCGCTAATGCTTAAGTTAGGAACATAGCCCGATAGCTCGCCCATGGTTTGAATGCCTGCTTCCTGGATTTTATCTCCGGAGACAGCTGTCATGGATATAGGAACGTCCTGCATACTTTCTGCGCGTTTCTGCGCTGTTACTATTACTTCTTCTAGCTGTGCTGAATAAGCACTACCAGAAGCAGTGGCAATGGCTAAAGCCAGTGCACTCATAGTACGGAATGATGTTTTCATCGTGGTTTCCCCTCAACATTTTATATTAGCGGCTTTGCGCCGTCGTTTTATAATTATTGGCCGTGCTTTTTAACACTGACCAGAGTACTAATTATTATTGTGTTACGTTGTTGCTTTTCTACACTGCTTTTTTGCTCTAAGCCGCAGTTGCGCCTAAAAGGCAGGCTATTTCTACGACCACACCTGAAATCTATCATAACTCTAGCCATAATGCATGCACTGTCGAAAACCGTCATAACTATGTCTTTATCGGACAGCAGAGGCAGAGAAGTAGCCGGGTTAAGATGCTAATCACCAAAGTCTAATTTCGCCTCCAATTACTGTGACGAACTAGACACGCAATACCTCCTAGCTTGATACCTGCCTTAGTCGCCTTGATCTGCCTGATCTAGTATTTCAGTCAGCTTTTCGATACAGCCTGCCATGCTTGCCCGTATAAAGCTCTCAATCTCTGTGGGTGTGACAGAAGTTTCCCACAGCAGGCGACACTTGCTCCCCTCAGCGACAATTTGAATGCTGGAATGGTGAGATTGCAATGGAGCAGGAGTTTCAAAGCAAGAATATTCCATGGTGCGCAGCTCATCGCTGTGGCTGAGAATCCGCTCTTTAATATCTCCAGCGCCAGGCAGCGACAATGACCTTACTGAGCCATCGAATGTACAGCTAGTTGCTCCCGGAACCCAGTCGATACGATCTGGCGTTCCCAGAATAGCCCACAGCTGGTCAGCGGAGGCATTAAATTGATGGTCGAACTTTACTGACATGGCTGTTACTCCATTATTTTTCTAGTCGCAGAAAAAATCTATATTATTTATTGGAACTTTTGCTCTCTGGTCTGTCAAATCTAGTGCAAGTCGTTTATTCCTTGCAAATTTCGTGAAATAAAAACTCTCCCCGTAGTAAACAGGCCCTGATCCAATGATTGGATCAGGGTTTTTTTTTGGGACACTAAACTGCAGAGTTTCTCGGTATGTGGATGCTAAGGAGTCAGGCAGGGGAGTGATCTTTGTGCTGTGTTTTGCCATTTATCAACGCTGACAATGTAGGGGGGCTGGGTCAGTCGCCGTAACCCAGCAATGCGCGCAAACCTGGTGCGGCATAGTCGACCATCTGTTTTTGTTTATCGGGCAGGGTATCTGGAATAACCTCATTGAGGCCGGCTAGGTTCTCTCTGGCGGTACCGCTCTGTTTGCGATCGGATCCCACCAATACGCGCTCGCGCCAATCGTCTGGCAATGGTCCCATATTGGCGGCTGAGAATAAGTCGCTAAAAAACATCTCTGCGCTGTCGGATTCGATGTTGCTGACATTGCTGACTAGATCTTCATACTTAACGATTTTGGCTTTGGTGCCCAGCCAGCCCACGGCATTGTGAGTGTATATTTCATTGAGCGTGGGCGACTTACCATGAATGCCCAAAATCATCATATTGAGTACTTCATCTATGGCGACATTGCCCCCTCTCAGGTGCTCCAACGAGCCTTTAAAGGTATCTGATAGAAAGAATCGTGCCCTGGCGAGCACCCAGCTATAGGGGTCGCGCACCAGCACTATATGATTGACATTGCGCAACGCAATCGCGGAGTCATCTGAAAACAGCAGATGGCCCCATGAAAGTCTCGATTTGTCAGGGCTAAACGCTGCCAAGTGTTGACGTAATATTGGGATCTGAATAAACGCATCATGGTATTGCTGATCGACCGAGACAAACATACGCATAATATTGCGTATCAGGTGGGTGCCAGATTTGGGAACCGAATTTAGGAATACCGACTCTGTCAGAGGCGTGTGATGATAGTTGCCGTTGAGAGAATTGAGGTTGTCCGGTTTGGCATTGATAGTTGGCATTATTTTAGTCCTGGAAGCGGCGGGGCAAATCTTTCAGCTGTAGTTTACTCAATCTGTGAAATTTATGTGCGTTTAAAAAAAACTATGCCTCCGAAAGGAGGCATAGTTGTGTAGCAGACGAACGACTAGAAACTCTAGAAGTCCTTAGTAACATTGAAGAAGAACGAACGTCCTCTCCAGTTGTACTGGGAGTAGAACGCAGAGTTACCCTCTGTGTTTACCTGCCCAAGGTTCAATGTGGTCAGGCGCGGTGGCTTGGTGTCTAGAGCATTATTTACACCAAATCTCGCCAGAACACCTGAGTCAGGGAAGGCCTTTGATACTGACAGGTTGTGATAAACAATCCTGTCCGCACCCAGAACAAACCTTACAGGAGTACCGAAACGAGAACCTTCGTCTGTGCCATAGTCGTCTACATCAGATGCATCGCCAATGAAGTTCATGCCCCAGTAGTAGCTCCAATCGTTATTGCGCAGTTCTAGCGACGCTCTACCAGTCCACTTGGGGTCACCCATGCGGCCGTTGTAGTCGCGATTTGGAGAACCATCACGTACTAGGATTGAATCTTCAATCTGGAAAGTGTGCTGAGTGTCAAACACCAGCTCACCCCAGGGGACTTCGGTTGTGTACCGAGCAGAGAGGTCCCAACCGCGGTTGGTTTGCTCTGCAATATTGATGTACTGGTCGTAGACGTTATCAACTTTCATATCAACGGGATCACGCTCAAACAAATCACAGAGTGGATCGTTGGGGAAGTTGACTGAGTTGTAGCAACCGAAAACAATCGAGCCGGCGCCCAACTGAGATATCTCATCATTCACAGTGATATCAAAGTAGTCTACAGAAATGTTTAGATCTGCAAACTCCGGTCTCCAAACCAATCCAATGGTATTGGTTTTCGAGGTTTCGGCTTCCAAAGTATCACCATTACCACCGGAGATGGTAGTCGCACTGATTGCTGCATAGTGATCGCCATCAACACCGTCAGCCGCGCAGTTATCTGCAACGCGCTGGCTGATATCACCGTCTTCAATGGCCGCTGCCCAATCAATACATGGATCGATAGAGGACTGGCGAGCAGAGGCTGTCTGATTAGCCAGATACAGCTCATACAATGAAGGCGTTCTGAAGGAGGTGCCGTTACTTGCACGGAGTTTGACCGTGTCAGTAATGTCCCAGTTGATACCTACTTTGTAGGTGTCGCCTGAACCATAGGAGGCAACTTCGGTGTAACGCATAGATGCATTCAGTGCGAGTGACCTAACGAAGGGCATGTCTTCGAGAAGCGGCACGTCGACTTCTGCAAACACAGCTTTGGTGCGGTCAGAACCAGCGGTAATACCAGCTGTAGACGTCAAGGCTGCAAGGCCATCTCGGGTTAACTGTCCCGGGGTGTCGATGATCTCATCCTTTTTCGTCTGGAAGCCCATTGCAAAGCCCATGGTGCCTGCAGGAAGCTCCATTAATGGACCAGTCACAAAGCCTTCAATTGACACCTGGTCATACTCGGTGACACCTGTTTCCCAGGCAAAGAGATATTCCATTTGCTCTGGGGTGAAGTTACCGGCAAGGAATTGAGGATCAAACCAAGGAAGGTCAATACAGTCTGCTCCACTGGCTAGTTTGGTACCCTCACAAAGGCCACCCAGCCAGTTGTTGCCACGCATGGCATCATCCAGCACTTGCTGGCTCATGTACTCGCCTTCGCTGCGCGACTTCTGGATAGACAGATCATAGGACCAGTCTGACCAGTCGCCAGAGAAGTTACCCATCAATCCTGCAACCACTCGAGAGTAGTCTACGGTGATTTTGTTATCGTTTTGATCTGTTATTGGTGTCGAGCTCAGCCACTGATTACCAGTCCAGCCGTCCGCAGTGGGCGCTGAGTTACCTGTAAAGTAATCGCTTGACTCGTTGTAAGTGTATGACCAGAACTGACGGTAGCCATTAACATAGTTCTCTCGTCGGTTTAACAAAAGCTCAGCGTAGGCAGTGGTGTCATCATTAATATCAAACTTGGCTTCACCGTAAAGGGTGGTGAGCTCTGTTTTTGGTATCAATGATGCTTCATCCTGGAATGGGTGATCAGCATTGGTGACACCCATGGAGTCGCGATCATAGGCAACCGGATACCAGCCAGCAGGTGTGTTCATGGTGCTGAACTCTTCAAAGGAATCAATATAGTTTCCTAGATCACCATCGTAATCATACTGGGCTTTGGATCTTGAAGGGATTTCGCCATCGTAATCATAGATCCAGACATGGCCCCAGAGCAGGTCAGTACAATGTGGCTTACCTGTGCGCGGATCTATAGTATCCGCTCGATCGCCGGTCGCGGGATCGAATACATATTCTTCACCACAGTTAAAGTAGTCGCGATCGCCTTTGGCTAGTTCTTCCGCTCTGTAGTAGTCACCGGTCATGCTGTAGTGCAAGCGGCCTACGGTGTCGCCGAATTTAAAGCTGACCCGAGAGGTTTCACCACCGTCTTCACCTGGTTGGGAGATAAAGGCATCGAAGCTTCCACCGTCTGACTTGTCGGTAATAATGTTTACCACACCAGCTACAGCGTCAGAGCCATAAATAGACGATGCACCATCTTTAAGAATCTCCACACGCTCGATGGCATTTAAAGGCAGAACATTGAGGTCAAATGAGGAAACGCCGCCACGCACACCCGCTGGACCGGCTCGACGGCCGTTCAGCAGTACCAGAGTTCGGTTAGCACCAAGGCCACGCAGGCTTAGTGTAGCTGCACCTGTACCGCCGTTTTGAACAAATGCGGTTGAGGACGCGGCAGTCACCTGAGGTGAACCGGCAGCCACAGTAGTGGTCTGCAGTAGCGTTGCTATATCGCCAATACCCTGTACATCGGCAACCTCCATCTCAATAACGTCCATTGGCGATGAACTTGAGAAAACGTCTCGCGCAATACGAGACCCTGTTACCATCACTTCCTCTAGAACCTGCGGGCTTGCGGATGCAGATCCTGATTCAGCTGTCACTGTTTCACTATCAACTTCAGATTGAGCCAATACTGAAAAGCTGCTTGCCATCACAAGCGAGCCAATAGCATAGGCTAATGGTGTTTTACGTATCATTTGGTTTATCTCCCCACCCACAGCTTCATTGACCAACGCGCAGCTCTCTTTCTCAGAGTTGACTGTGGGTCGCTGCATCCTTGTCTTAACTGCGGTTTAATTGATTAAAAAGATGTATTATTATCTTGCGCTTAGCCTTAAAGAAATACTCCAGTAAATCTTCTCGCCCTTCGAGTATATCCCTGCAAAAAAAACAGGTCAATATAAGATTATTGGCTCAGTTAAGAGCCAATATTTCTATCAAAAAACGCCAGCAGCTTCTTATATAACTCTTCTCTATTGTCCACATTGACAAAACCGTGCCCTTCTTTGGCTTTAACCAGCCACTCGTAGTCAATGTCGCGTTTATCCAATTCATCGCGCAGTACCTCTGCATGGGCAAAGGGTACCCGCTGGTCATCTTTACCGTGAATAATCATGACATCCGCTTTCAGGCGATCCAGGTAGGTGATTGGCGAGCCTGCTTTACAGGATGCAGGGGTGTCGCAAATAGCCTCATTAATATAGTCGAGGCCTTCATCCCGGCGTTGAATATCACCCTTTTTAGTCATAAGCTCAAGATCGTAGACGCCCACGTAACCTGCTGTGCATGCATAGAGATCCGGCTCTTTCACTGCACTCATCAGTGCCGAATAGCCTCCATAAGAGGCACCGTAGATGCAGACTCGCCCCTCTTCGGCAATGCCAGAATCAATAGCCCATCGCACGGAATCTGTCAGATCGTCCTGCATTTCTCCGGCCCACTGCTGAAATGCTGAGTACATAAAATCTTTGCCATAGCCGCCAGAGCCGCGAAAATTAACCTGCAGCACGGCATAGCCACGACTGGCAAGCATTTGCACTTCTGAGTTATATCCCCATCGATCTCTGGGGCCATAGGGGCCGCCATGGGGGTGCATAATCAGAGGGAAGGGACCTTCACCCTCTGGGCGAGTCAGATACCCATAAATGGTTTTACCGTCACGCACAGTGATTTTGTAGGGCTCCATTGGCCGCATCTTGTTTGAATCGATAAAAGAATGAGCCTGGCGAATACGAGATAACTTTTTATTGGTTTTGTCGAATAAGAGATACATGCCTGGAAGTTTATCGCTCCATACAGACACCACGGCGAGTTCGCGATCAAGATCTTTCGCTGAGGTCTCTGATGTGATCTCTACAACATGCTCTGGGAATTGTGCCTGTAGGGCCAATAGCATGCGGTTGTGCTCGCTTTCGTCCGATAGTGGAATAAAGGTCTTATAGTCGGGCTCTACCCAGACGCCGGCCAGGTAAGCTTTGGTATCACCAGATCCCTCTATAAAGTCCATCTCTAGGTCAGCAACATCTACATAGGGATGCTTGTAAAGTAATGTCTTCTCGCCACTCTTCAAATTGAGGTGATACAGGGCTGCGGTGTCAGTTTCGATATTATCTTTTATTATGATAGCTTCTTCGTTTGGGACAAATGCTTGGGGTATTGACGTTCCCTTATACTCGTCCGTTCTGGATAGAAGCTTCCAACTTTCTCCTTGCCGCTGAAATAGTTTCCATGCCTCTTCATCATCGATGTCATACCCATAGGCAAACCGTAAGTCTCCATCGGGGTCAACCATCAGTGATGCATTCTTAATGGGCGATGAACCCAGAGAGGTTTCTCGGCCATTATAAATATTTAGTTTAACCAGTCGCGTGTATGCACCATCCTTCGATCCCCAGGTGTAGACTTCCATCAAAACATTACGATCGTCTTCCGGTAATCTATGGGCAACCGAAGCGCTGACGCGAGACGAGAAGCGGCGCAGATGGCTCTGTTGTTTCTTGCCGGCTCCATAAATCCAACGCTTTTTGGTGCCGTCCATGTTGACGGCAATAATATTTCCGGTCGAGAAGGGGATTTCCTGAATTCCTGACTTAACTGCTTCCCAGGCAATCAGCCGCTCATTATTAGCCCAGACAAAACTCCCTATAAACCCAGATCCGCCAATAGTTATCTGATGTAAGTTCTCCATGGTTTTTGTATCTATCACCATGAGTTTTGAGCCGCCAAGCCCGCTATCGGTGTCCACTATACCTGCCAGATAGCTGCCGTCGGGGCTGATCTTGATCGAGCTCCAAGTGCTAAATTCGGCAAAGTGACGCAGCGGAGTCTGTTCGTTGGCATAGATATTTGGCGCTAATAATGACAGCGCTATGATTAGTTTTATTGCTATGGTCTTTAACATTCCTCTTCCCCTCACGGTCTTTAAAGTGCTAGCAGCG
This sequence comes from Porticoccaceae bacterium, assembly GCA_038135995.1. Lineage (GTDB taxonomy): Bacteria > Pseudomonadota > Gammaproteobacteria > Pseudomonadales > Porticoccaceae > HTCC2207. The sequence goes on along the minus strand of JAYPYO010000003.1, from coordinate 57,005 downwards.
CCATCCTGCTGGTGTACTAGCTGTTTGATAGGTTTTCATGCCCACGTTATTCTGGAGCCAGATGGCGTGGGGTGGCAGTGTTTTTTGACCCTCCTGGAGCCGCTCAATCACGCGACGGAAAATCTGTGGCTGCGCTTTATTGATGGTATTTTTCTGCGCATATTCTGCCTGCTGAAACCCCATTCCATGCAGGATACATAAATAACTTTCATGATTCCATAACCCTGCTGTATCCACTGGGCCGCTGTTGAAGAGTGGGCTGGCCGTGTTGGAAGTCAATCCTGAAAAACATTGATCCTCAAAATCCAGTGGCGTCGGCAATTTCATGGCCCAGTATTCCAGTTTGGCCTTTAGCCGATCATTGATATGTTCGGGCTTTTGTACCTCAAGCCAGAAGTCGGTATCGGTTCTCTGAGTCAGGCAGTAGTGCATATTGATAAAGTCGAGAATTTCATAAAAGCGATTGGACATAACCCGGTTATAGCGATAAGACATGGCCTCCATATGGGCATCGTCGAACGGAAAGTGCTCGGCCAGAGCTACGGCACCCAGGTCGCTGAGGTATAGGCCGGTGGACTCCAGTGGTTCAATAAATCCTCCGGATAGTCCAATGGCAACGCAGTTTCCCTGCCAGGTTTGTCGTCGGCGCTCCACAGAGAACTTGATATGCCGGCTATTGAGTTGCTCGGTGTCTGCTCCCTGATAGGCGCGCATTTCCTTCTCAGCATCTTCCGAGGAGATGAAGTGACTTGAGTGCACATAGCCAATTGAGCGCTGTGACTGCATGGGAATATCCCAGATCCAGCCGTTGGACAGAGCTGTGGCGGTGGTATAGGGGCGCACCATGCCAGGGTAGTGCGTCTCATAGGGGACATGCATAGTCACGGCCCGGTCACAGAGCAGCCATTGTGAGCAATCTTCCACATCAACACCGGCTGCCTCGCCAATCAGTTTTGCGCGGAAACCGGTACAGTCAACAAATAGATCACCATCTAAAACCTGCTCGTTATCTAGGACTACAGAATCAATAAAACCATTGTCACGCATTTTAACTTGGCTGAGATTAGCCTCAATATGGACTACACCCCGGGCAGTGGAGAAGTCTCGCAAGTAATCGGCAAATTTCTGTGCATTCATGTGATATGCGTAATTGAGTTCGCTATTTGCGCCCTTTTGTCCCAGGGCTAGTGGTGCTCTGCCCATCTCGCAGATAATAGGTTGAGCCGAAACTGTTTCCATGTAGGGAATGCTGCGATCACTGGCAGCCCATTCGGAGCCCGAGTTATCAATGGGATACTGGGAATAGCGGCTAAACGGATGATGATAAAAGGTATCGTTATTTTTAACCCAGTTGACATATTTGATCGACTGCTTAAAAGAGGCATCTGTGGTGCGCATAAAATCCTGCTCGTCGACACCTACTACAGCGAGTAGATGTCTCATCGAGGGAATAGTGGCCTCACCGACGGAAATTCGCGGAATATCTGGAGACTCAACCAGCGTAATATGGACTTTGGGGTCCAGTCCTCGCTTGTTAAGTGCTCCGTTTAAATAGGCTGCGGCCATCCAGCCAGCCGAGCCTCCTCCAATAATGGTTACTTTTCTCAAGATCGTACCCTATATAAAATACACTACTGACTCAGTGTAAATAAATCTTTGCCTGTGATCTATGGTTGTCGCTACCCATGCTGCTAACTTTTACCCGGCAAATCGTGACCCGCTAAGCGCAGACATTGAACCTAGGGTTTAATTAGCATGGCTGTGTCCTGGAGCATCGCCTTTAAGGAGTTGGTATCAGGGTGATTTTTATGCCCTGAGTTTTGCTGATATCCAGATGTTGGATTTGCTCTCCCGAATAGGCAAGGCTGATGGAGATTTTGGAGTCAGTAGTCTGCATATCAGCAAGGCTCACAGCTACATTGCCGAGACTAAATTGTCCCTCGGCCTTACCGTTTTGCCCAGTGTCGGCTGAAAGTGCTTTCCCCAGTGTATTGCCGATAGCTGCAATGTCGCTGATCGCAATCTTAACTGCGATTAAAGCCTGCGCGCCATTGGCATGTTTAGCTGTGCCCAACATAGGAATGCGAGTATCAATAGGGGTTGTATCCTGCAGTAAAAAGGGTAGGTCAGCCTGTCTGCTGCCGCCCAGTTTCCATTGTGCGACTTCGCCATCGGTCCGCTCGCGCGAAAATGCCTCGCTGTGCAAAACTTCAATATCCTGGTTGTCCCATAGTGTAAGGCTGGCATCAAGATCATTTACCCGTGCACACCAGTCAACTGGCCCGGTATCGCCACAGATCCAGCCGAAAAGTCTGCTGTAGATAGTGGTTTTCTTCTGCGCATGCCGCTGCACAAAATTGAGTTTTATTGCCAACTTGATTAACGGCCTATACCAGCTCGGCCGCAGAGCCAATAGTTCGATATAGGTTTGATTGGAAAAGATCACTAGAGCGTTTTCAGTGATGCCGTGAGAGCCGCCGGGAGTGACTTGAAAGCCGAGCGCAGTAAAATCCGCAGAGGCTCTGTTGAGGTCGGCGACAAAGACCACTATGTGGTCAAATTGGGCGTTGAGCATGGGCATCTAGATGGTCCGCAAAAGCTTTTTGGTTACTTTTCTCAAGGTCGTGACCTATTTTGATTAATGTTCTGTTGAAATAAAAATAAATCTTTGCCGCTGATTTATGGTTGTCGCTAGATTTGCAGCTATTTTTTATCCAACAATTTTAAACTGTTGTTCAGTGATCATATTTCTGGGAGAGCAAAGCAAGAAGATTTTAATGGGGTGATTGCGCATTAAACTATCGAGTAATACCCATCTAAAGCTGTATGATTTGCCGAACAGTATACATTTATTGAGAAGCCTTATAATTATGGAAGAAATCGCTTTATCTGAATCCGTCACTCTATCCAGAATTATCTATGGTTTGTGGAGGCTAACCGAGGATACGGATAGATCGGCCTCACATATAATTGCAAAAATTGATGCCTGCCTGGAGCAGGGGATCACAAGCTTTGATCAGGCAGACATCTATGGCGGCTACACCTCAGAAGCTCTGTTTGGTAGTGCCTTAAAGCAGGCTCCAGAGTTGCGCGCGCAGATGGAGATAATTACTAAATGTAACATTGTCGCACCTGCCGGTATTTATGCTGATCGCAGATTAAAATACTACGATTCATCTAGTGCCCATATCCAACAGTCTGTTGATCGCTCTTTGCGAGAGATGGCTATAGAGCAGATAGATGTTTTACTACTGCATCGTCCTGATCCATTAATGAATGCAGCGGAGACCGGAGCTGCGCTCGATGCATTGGTTCAGAGCGGCAAGGTTAAGGCGCTGGGCGTTTCTAACTTCCGGCCCTTCGACCTGGCATTGCTGCAAGCCAATATGAAAAACAAGCTGGTCTGCAACCAGATCGAAATCAATCTGCACAATAATGCCCCGTTGACCAATGGCGATTTGTCCTATTTACAGCGCGAGAAAATAATTCCTATGGCCTGGTCCCCTTTAGCGGGGGGTGAGGTATTTGACAATAACAATCTAAGGCTGGCTGACAAACTCAGGGAAATGTCTCAGGCTTATGCCGTGCAGCCCTCGTCTCTGGCTATAGCTTGGTTGCTAAAACATCCGAGCCAGATACTGCCCATAATGGGTAGCAATAGGATTGACAGAATAAAGATGTTCTCTGAGGCTTTATCAGTGCAACTTGACAGGCAGTCTTGGTATGAGCTCTATGAGGCAGCCAATGGTCGTGAGGTGCCCTAGGGTTCTACTGTTAGGAATTAAAGGCCCATTAACGGAGCTTCTTGTAGTTTAGCTAGGGGACAGCTCACACAGCTGCTGTTATTTTTTGCGTAAACAAAAAACCTCTGTAAAAACAGAGGTTTGATGGGAGCTAAATGGCGGACCGGACGGGACTCGAACCCGCGACCTCCGGCGTGACAGGCCGGCATTCTAACCAGCTGAACTACCGGTCCGCGAAAGCTTTTTCTCTTGGTGGGTGGTACAGGGATTGAACCTGTGACCCTCGCCTTGTAAGGGCGATGCTCTACCAGCTGAGCTAACCACCCCCTGAGAGAGCGACGCATTCTACCGAACTGAAGGAGGCTGTCAAACTTTTTCTCATGCTATATACATATTGAGTTCACAGCCCTAATATACCGGCCTTATTTGAGGGTTTTTCACGCAAAAATGCAGATTTATAAAGACTTTAGTATCGAGGCGGCTCATCGGCTGCCCAATGTGCCCGAGGGCCATAAATGTGCCCGGCTCCATGGGCACTCATTTCAGGTGAGAATTGCGGTGGAGGGTCCTGTGGGAGAGCAATCTGGCTGGATCATGGATTTTGGTGAGATCAAGGCGGCATTTGCCCCGGTTTATGATCAGCTGGACCACCATTACCTCAATGATATCGAAGGCCTGGAAAACCCCACCAGTGAAAATCTCGCCATGTGGATATGGCAGCAACTTAAACCCGGGTTGCCCGAGCTGGCTAGTATCACTATTAAAGAGACCTGCACCAGCGGCTGTATTTATCGTGGCTAGGGCTGTGGCTCAGTCTCGGGCTCAGCTTTCGGCTTGAGTGTTGCGGTTATTGGTGCGCACTTGCACGCTCTCCCACAGAAGTATTAACAGCATAATCAGGATTGGAATCAGGCAGCCAAACAGCATTTGCTGCCAGCTGATTAGATTAATCACCCAGCCCGCACTTAGTGCAGCTGCTGCTTGCAGAGAAAAAACCATAAAATCGTTGATGCCCTGAGCCTTGAATCGATCTTCCTTGCTGTGAGTGCTGGGTAGAAGTGTAGTGCCGGCCACAAACATAAAGTTCCAGCCAACCCCCAGCAGCACCAGTTGCAGCCAAAACCCACTGACACTGGTATCGCTAAAGCCGATCACAATAGTGGCGCAGTAGCAGGCCAGGCCCATCAGCATCATGCCCCGAGTATTGATATATCTAAATAGTAGTGGCGCTATAAAAGAAGGCAAAAACATAGCGGCTATATGGCTCTGGATCACCCACTTGGTATCTATCAGTGAATGACCATGAAAATGATGCATGCTAATGGGGGTGCCGGTCATCACAAATGACATAACCACATAGGCTATGGCGCCGCTAGCTATTGCCAGGCAAAGCGAGGGGTTGCGCAGCAGCTGAACTGTGCCCTTACTGGCTACCTCTGTGGTGATTTCAGCCACTGGCGCTGGCTTATAAAAGCTTAGTAGCAGAGCGCCCACCAGTACACAGAGAGCTGCCAGTGCAAATGACCCCTGATACTCTACTGCCGTGAATTGCCTGCCCATAATAGCCATCTCAGGACCAACAAAGGCAGCAATAATGCCGCTCGCCAATACCATTGAGGCTGCGGTGGAGCTATGTTCAACAGCCACAGTTTCCATGGCGGCAAATCTGGACTGCAATATGGCGGCGTTGCAGGATCCCAGTATAAAAGCGGTTATGCAAAATAGGGTAAAGCTTTGCAATTGGAGAGCCATAATCGCCAGGCCACAGGCACCTATGGCAATCATCATAAAGGTCAGTAAGCCTTTCTTGCGCCCCATGCTGCGCATTAGGTGGGTAACCGGTATAGCAGCCACTGCAGTACCAGTAACCATAAGGGCAATAGGGGCTGTAGCCCAGTCCGCTGAGGGTGCCAGGTAGGTGCCGGCCAGACTGCCAGCCAGAATCATCAGTGGGATAATAGAGCCGGCGAGGGCGCTGCTGATACTCAGAATCCAGACGTTTTTAAAGCCTGCCGTCGAGATTATATTCATTGAGCGATCCCTGATTGTTAGGCTGACAAGCCTTATTATTTTGCGAATAGCCAGATTCTAGACTACTTTTAGATTACAGGGGCAGTTATTGCCGTATTTGGTCCGACTCTAAAACTAAACGGGTAATTGAACGATTAGTTGATGTGCAGAGGCACGGATCAGGATTCTGACAAAGATACAATAAGAGACTACATATTATGGACGATAGCAATCAGTCAGCGGTTGAAAAAACCGTTTGCGAGTTTATTAGTAAAAATCCCGCCGTAAAATCCAACCATGTTGATCTAAGCATGACATTAAAAGATCTCAATATAGACTCCCTGGAAAAGCTCTCTATCGGCATGGACTTGGAAGATAAATATGCCATTGAGTTTACTGATGAGGAAATAGAGGAATTTGCCACTGTATCCGACGTGGTTGCCGCTGTAGAGGTGGCCCTGGCCGCAAAAGCTGAGGCGCAGATGGCATCGACCTCTGCCCAACAGCCTCAACACAAGCATTCTGACAACAATCAATCCATCTAGTTAAGATCTGTTTGGCGCGGCACTAACCTGCCGCGCCCGCTCTGACTGCTGTATACTCCCGCCCGGCACTAGCGACTGCAAAAGTAGTCTATTCCCGATAGAGAGTCACAGATATGGTAGAGATTGGTACATATAACAAGCTTCAGGTGGTAAAGCAGGTCGAGTTTGGCGTTTATATGGATGGTGGTGAACTGGATACTATCCTGTTACCTAAACGCTATGTGCCCCAAGGCTGTGAACTTGGCGACTGGATTGATGTGTTTCTGTACTTCGATTCCGATGACCTGCTGATAGCAACAACTGAAAAGCCTAAAGTTCAGGTCGGTGACTGTGCGATGCTCACTGTGGTCGATATTAATCATGCCGGCGCTTTTATGGATTGGGGTTTACCCAAGGATCTGCTGGTGCCGTACAACGAGCAGCAGAAGCCTATGGAAGTAGGCTATTCCTATGTGGTCCATGTATTCCATGATCAGAATTCAGATCGCATTGCCGCCTCGACCAAGCTCAGCCATCACCTAGATGAAGAAAGTGTATGGCTCAAGCCGCGTCAGGCGGTGAATCTGTTGGTCGCTGGGCGCACTGAGCTGGGCTATAAAGCGGTGATAGATAATAAGTATCTGGGGCTTATTTTCCGCGCGGACGCCTATCGCCCGCTTAAAATTGGTGAGCGGCTGCCTGGCTTTGTTAAAAGTATTCGCAAAGATGGCAAGATCGACCTGTTGATTTCTCAGGCTACATTGCAAGGTGATCATGATCTGGGTGAGCAGATTATTCAGCATTTAACTGAATCCGGAGGTGAGTCCCAGATTTCTGACAAAAGTGATCCTGAAGAGATTTACCGGATATTTAAAGTGTCGAAGAAAAAGTACAAACAGGCGCTGGGCGGTCTGTTTAAGAGCAAACGCATCCTTATTGAGCCAGGTAAAATAAAACTTATTAATTAAGAGCTTGCTCAAGTCCGGTTGCTGAGATTCTACAAAAAAACTGCGAAAATCCGCTGTCGCCGCGATTTAAGTTGCGAATTCAGTTATTCTCATTTAAGCGTGACCGCTAAATACTTTGGGCGTTAATCTCAAAATGTGGGTTTTGCCGATTTAATCGTTTTATACTCAAATAGCTGAGAATTACAGCGGCGATTTCAATTAATAATAAAAAATTATATATACATTTGGTTTTTTAATTTGTGTCTCTCAGCATGCTGGGCGAGTATCATCATGTGGAAATAAAAAATTGGTCGGGTTGCGCTTACTAACAGCGCAATGATTTGGAGAAGGCCAGTAGTAGGACAATTAAATCATTCATCGGGGAGAATCCTATGTTTCGTAAGACGAAAGTAAACCGAGCTGTTATCTCAGTGATTGCTGCAGGTATGGCTGCAAGCACTGCTGGTGTTGCCGTAGCTGAAGGCATGCTGGAAGAGGTTGTGGTTACGGCGACCAAGAAATCAGCCAGTATGCAAGATATTCCGATTGCCGTTCAGGCCATGACGGAAGAGTCTCTTGAAGAGCAAAATGTTACTAGCTTTGAAGATTACGTAAAGTATCTTCCAAGTGTTAACGCCGGTGGCCGTGGCCCTGGTCAGAATGAAATCTACATCCGCGGTGCAGCTGTTGATGCGATCAATATCTCGGTTGCGGAATCTCAGGGTTCAGCGCCAAACGTTGCGCTCTATCTGGATGAGCAACCAGTCACTGCGGGTGGTCGCAACCTAGACGTGTATATTACCGATATGGAGCGTATTGAGGTACTTCCTGGACCTCAGGGCACTCTTTATGGTGCCAGCTCTCAGGCTGGTACGGTGCGACTGATCACCAACAAGCCAGTGATTGACGAGTTTGCAGCCAGTCTGTCTGCCGGATACTCCAGCACCTCTGGTGGTGAAGACAGCAATAAAGTAGAAGCCATGATCAACATCCCTGTTATCGAAGGTAAGTTGGCATTTCGCGCTGCAGTTTACGCCGATAACAAAGGCGGTTACATCGACAATGTCGAAGGTACCTTCACTGCAAATCCTGCTCTGAACCCTGCTTATCCTGGCGATTCTGTGACCTTTGATGAAGGCCATATTTTTGGCAATGGTACTGTAGTGGGTGAGGGTGGATTAACTGTTCCAGTGCAGTACAACACTGCTACAAGCTCCGGCCTGGTGGAAGATGACTTCAACGACGTGTCTTATCAGGGCATGCGTCTTGGCGCCAAATATCTGATCAACGACGACTGGTCGGCGCTGCTGCAGTTTACTCAGCAGTCGCTGAAGACTCAGGGCGTTTTTGACTATGACGAAGCTCTGGGTGACCTTAAAGTTGCACGTTTCACCGAAGATTCTCTGGAAGATGAGTTCACTCAGTTTGCCTGGACCCTTGAAGGTCGTGCTGGCGCACTTGATCTGGTTTACACCGGTGCTTATCTGGATCGTGAGGTTTCTCAGCGTTTGGACTACACGGGTTACTCCAATATTGGTGCCTATATTCCTGGCTACCAGTGTGAATACCTGACCGGTTCTTACTACCATGGTCTGGATATTGGTCAGGCTAACTACAGCTGGGATCCAACCCTCAGCGGCAACACTGGTGTGATTGAATGTGGCAACCCTGCCAACAACTTTAACGCGGAAAACGAAAACACACGTATGACTCATGAATTGCGTGTGTCTACTGATCCAGATGCCGATATGCGCTTCACTGGTGGTGTTTTCTACGAAGATGCTGAAATCCTTCACGTTGGTAACTTTAACTATTTAGGGCCAGCAGAAGCGGGCTTTACACCCATAGATATCAACCTGAACTCGTCTCTGGACGATGCGGCTGCCAACGCCCGTGGCCTGGTTAGCCCTGCTACCCAGTTCCGTAACGACAACCATCGTAACGAAGAGCAGGTTGCAGTCTTTGGTGAGCTGTCCTATGACCTCAGCGATACGTTAACAGTGGCTGCCTCGGCGCGTTACTACGATCTGGAGTATGGTTTTACTGGCTATGGTGCATGGCGCTATGGTAACCGTCCGCTGTTTGTTGATGATAACGACCCTACAAATGACGTAATCCCCAATGTGACTGGTGGTCGAGATTATGCGCAGAAGTTTAATGTTCTGCAGCCCATCAGCACCACGGATACCATCACTAAGTTCACCGTGACCTGGACACCTAACGAAGATGTGTTGCTCTATGTCACTTCCTCTGAGGGCTACCGTCCACCAGGGTTTAACCGTGGTGCGGCGCAGAAGGGCACCTACGATGGCACTGACTGTGTAGATGTACCAGCCAAAGATAACGGTTTCCCAGGCTACTGCCTGCCCTACAAGTTTGATTCAGATACCCTGGACAACCTTGAACTTGGTTGGAAGCTGACTCTGATGGATGGCAACATGCGTCTTAATGGCTCGCTGTACCAGATCGACTGGGAAGATATTCAGGTATCTCAGTTTGACTCTCAGAATATCTCTATTTTCACCATTGTTGATAACGGTGGTGACGCAGAGATCTCTGGTCTGGAAATGGATATGGTTTGGGCTGTCAGCGACAACCTGACTCTCTTTGGAGCCATGTCTTACAACGATACTGAACTGGTTCGTGTAGACCCAGGCTTCTCATTTGTTGTTCAGGATGAGGGTCGTCCTCTGCCACTGACTCCTGAGTTCCAGGGCAATCTCCGTGCGCGTTATGCCTGGGATATGTCTTCTGGTATGGAGGCCTTCTGGCAGATTGGTGGTAAGTACTCAGGCGAGGCGCTCAACTCTATTGTTGACACTAACGAAGAGCCCAACACCATGCAGGACAGCTATGTCATCATGGATGCTGCAGCTGGTGTAACCACTGACGCTGGTTGGGGTGTTGAGCTGTATGTCAGCAACCTGACTGACGAGCGTGCTCAGTTGCACATCAACCGTCAGGACTTCCTCGAGAGAACTACTACCAACCGTCCTCGCACTATTGGTATGCGTTTCAACTACGACTTTAACTAATCGTTAAAAATCGTTAACTCGAAGTATCAAGAAAGGCGAGCCTAGGCTCGCCTTTCTTGTATTAACTTGTAAGACTGCCTAATTAATGTGTTATAAATCTAACGAAAGCTCAGGTAACAGGAAACACCATGTCTGTCAGCGACCAAACTAGTCATCGGGAAGGATCGGAGATTATCTCGGCGGAGCAAGCGGTCACTCTGTTGTCCCAGGCCAAGGCACTTATTCAGGGGGGTGAGTTTGCCGACGCGCAGATGCTTATGGAGCGATTGCTGGCCGACTACCCCAATCATTCCGAGGCGCTGTACTTTAATGCTGTCGCCCATAGATTTAGAGAAAATTACACGGCGGCTCTGGATTCTCTGGACCGGTTACTTGAAATTGAGCCGACCTATGGCCGTGCCTGGCAAGAGAAGGGTCATGTCTCTATGGCTCGTCATCAGCGCGATGAAGCGCGTCTGGCCTTTCAGCAAGCTGCCACCCACAACAGCAGCCTGATTGCCAGTTGGCAGATGCTGATGAGCTTGACTGATCCGGCGATTGATCAAAAAGCCCACGATTATTTTAAAGACCAGTACCAGCGACTGGCAGCGCTTCCTCCTGAGCTATTGGGTGTAAGAAATATGATGGAGGAGGGCAAACTATCGAAGGCGGAGCAGCTGTGTCGAAGCTTTTTGCAAAAACAACCCAAGCATATTGAGGGCATGCGCCTGCTGGCAGACCTGGGTGTTAAAACTCATGTACTGGATGATGCAGAATTTATTCTCGAGAGTGCGCTGGTATATGAGCCAGAGAATAAGCTAGTGCGCTTCGACTATATGAATGTGCTGTATAAGCGACAGAAGTTTGAACTCTGTATGGAGCAAGCGCAGATACTATTAGACGCCGAGCCAGATAATAATAAATACAGATTCTCCTATGCCAACCAATGTGTTGCCGTGGGCAGGTTCGAAGAGGCACTGGCTCTTTATGATGAGTTTGTGGCCGCAGACCCCAATGCGGCGCCGGCCCATTTACTGCGTGGCCATGCACTTAAAACCATAGGTCGACTGGACGAGGCAGTTGAAGCTTATCGTGCCGTCTACCGCGCTAAACCGGATTTTGGCGATGCATTTTGGAGTCTGGCTAATCTTAAAACCTACAGGTTTGAGGATGCCGAGATAAATCAGATGCGAGAGCATCAACAGGCGGATGCCACTGCCTTAGATGATAAAATTCATCTCAGCTTTGCTCTGGGCAAAGCCATGGAAGATGCCGGTGATTACGCCGCGGCAGGTGACTACTACATCAGCGGCAATCAGCTTAAGAAAGAAGATGTGCAGTACGACAAAGATCGTATGTCCTACAAGATAGCGCTGCAGCAAAAATTCTGTACCAGAGAACTATTTGACAAGTTTGGTCAAGCTGGCTGTACTGCACCAGACCCTATTTTTATTGTCGGCCTGCCCCGGGCTGGCTCTACGCTGCTTGAGCAGATTCTGGCCTCTCACTCCATGGTCGACGGCACATTGGAATTAAATAATATTCCCGCCATCGCTCACCGTTTAAATGGCCGGCGCACGGTTTTTGAAGAGCCTCGATATCCTCAGGTGCTGGCTCAGTTGACTCCAGAGATGGCTGCAAAGTTGGGGCAGACTTATATAGATGAAACTCAGATCCATCGCGAGGGCGCACCTTATTTTATCGACAAGATGCCCAATAACTTCCGCGATATTGGCCTGATCCATATGATTTTGCCCAATGCAAAAATTATTGATGCCCGCCGTCACCCCATGGCCTGCTGCTTTAGTGGCTTTAAGCAGCTGTTTTTCGAGGGTCAGGAGTTTACCTATGGTTTGGAAGAGGTGGGCACCTATTATCGCAACTATGTTGAGTTGATGGATCACTGGGACAATGTGCTCCCGGGCAAGGTGCTGCGAGTGCAGTATGAGGACGTGGTCGCTGATCTTGATACTCAGGTGCGCCGCATTCTGGATTACTGCGGTCTGCCCTTTGAGGAGGGCTGTATCAGCTTCCATGAAAACCAGCGCTCTGTGCGCACGCCCAGTGCAGAGCAGGTAAGGCAACCAATTTATACCAGCGGTCTGGAGCAGTGGAAAAACTTTGAAGACTGCCTGGATCCGCTTAAGCAGGCATTGGGTCCAGTGCTGGATCGCTATCCCATTAAATAACAATAAAAACTGTGTATCGGAGTAACCTATGTCTCACGTAAACATGACTGAGCAAGAAGTACAGGCGCTGGTAGAAGACTGCTTAACCGCCAATGGCTGTGATCATGAAAATGCTGCAGCCGTGGCTCGCACCATTGCAGCCGCCGAGCGCGATGGATGTGCCTCCCACGGTTTATTCCGCTTACCCGGCTATATTGCCTCACTGCGCAGTGGCAAGGTCAATGGCAGTGCCAGACCCAGTGTCAGCCGAATCTCTCCAGCCGTGGTTCGGGTGGATGGTGATCATGGCTACGCGCCACTGGCCCTGGAGGCGGGCCGCGATGCGCTGATAGAGGCGGCTCGGGAAAATGGTATTGCTGCTCTGGCACTGGTCAATGTGCATCATTTTGCTGCACTCTGGGTTGAGGTCGAGCCCATCGCAGAGGCCGGTTGTGCTGCCATGGCGTTTACTACCTACAAGCCGGCAGTGGTTCCGGCCGGCGCCAAGCAGCCATTATTTGGCACCAATCCCATGTGCTTTGGCTGGCCCAGAGGGGACCAGCCTCCAATGGTCTTTGATCAGGCATCGGCCTCCATGGCTCGCGGCGAAGTAATGATTGCCGCTCGCGATGGGCATGATGTGCCTCTGGGCACAGGGGTAGATGCCGAGGGAAACCCAACCACTGAGCCACAAAAAATTATTGATGGTGGTGCATTGTTGCCCTTTGGGGGCCACAAGGGTTCTACCATTGCCATGATGATCGAGTTGTTAGTAGCTGGTCTGACCGGCATGGACTTCAGCTTTGAAGCTCAGAAAAACGACAACAACGATGGTGGCCCACCCAATGGTGGTGAATTTATGCTGGCCCTTGATCCCAGCCGCTTTGGTGACGAAGCCAACTGGCTCCAGCATTCAGAGTCTTTTCTCGAGCGATTGGCCGGTATGGAGGGCGCTCATATGCCTGGTAATCGTCGCTATGCCAACCGCGCCAAGACTGCCGCCGAAGGTATACAGGTTACCGAGACCCTGTTGGCCAGTTGCAGAGAATTCCTCAGCCCCTGACTTTGCTGGAGGGTGCTTTCTTGCTTGGGTAGAGCAGGGTTAGGCGGTGTTTTTCCACCTGATTGGGCGTCTCGCGAATAATGGTTTCTATCATGGCCTCTGCGGCCGGTGATAGGGTCCAGCCCTTGCGGGTAATCAGGTAAATCTCGCGTACCTCGGTGGGGAAGAGAGGCCTGGATACAAGGTCACCTGTAGATTTGGGAATCGCCAGAGAGGGTAGCACCGAAACACCAAGATTGGATTTTAACATCGCTAGCAATGTGGTGATATTGGGGAAATCGAACTTGGATTCGCCGAAGTTCTCCCGTATGCGCAATGTCTGGGTAATGCCAGTATCCAAGAACGTACTGTTCTCTAACTCTTTCAAGTGCACATCATCAGACTTTTGCGCCAGCTCGTGATCTCGGTGACAAATCAGCTCCAGTTTGTCGGCAAACAGCGGCCTGAATTCCAACAGTTTGTTAGGCTTCCACAGGCTGCCCAAGCCAAAGTCTACTTCGTTGCGCTCGACCCGCCGCTGCACTCCCTGCGAGCTGTCATCATCGAGATGCAGATGAATACCGGGAAATTCCGCAGCAAAGGTTTTAACAATATCCGGCAGCACATTGCTGGCAACTGAGGGCACAATAGCCATGCTGACATGGCCGCTGCGACGCTCAGCCGTAGCTCGCAGATCGTAGATAGCGGTATCAAAGTCGCGGACCAAACGCTGGGCTATAGGGATAAAATTCTCGCCCTCAGTGGTCGTGCTCACCTGCCTGGTGGTGCGCTCCAGCAGCTTTAGGCCAATAAATTCCTCCAGCTGCTTTACTGCCAGGGTAATAGCTGGCTGGGTGCGCGATAACTTTTCGGCGGCGCCATTAAAACTCCCTTCCTCAGCCACAGTGATAAACGTGCGCAGATGGCGCAGTGTTACGTTTAAGTATTTGATAATAAACTCTTTTATTGGATTTATTTATGGTTATATTAGAATCAAGGATAAATTAATTATGCTTATAAATCTATAGGAAGTTTTGATTAGATTTATAGGTGCGGAAAGATAAAAATGTGTCGCTATTGCGTCAACCGATGTCAAAGATAATCAGCGGAGTCAGTATGAGTCAGGATTTGTACAACAACTATATCAACGGCGAATGGGTGAGTAGCTCGGCGGTCATTGAAAATATTAATCCCTCGGATACCAGCGACCTAGTGGGTCGTTATGCCAAGGCTACTAATGAAGACTGTCTGGCCGCTATCGGAGCTGCCAATGCAGCTTTCGACGACTGGTCTCAGAGTGGATTGGAACAGCGCAAGGCAGTGCTGGACTTTATTGGCGCCGAGCTAATTGCCCGCAGTGGCGAAATTGGCGAGATTCTGGCCCGGGAAGAGGGTAAAACCCGCGCTGAGGGCGTAGGTGAGGTGTTTAGATCCGGTCAGTTCTTTCAATACTATGCTGCCGAAACTCTGCGTCTGATGGGAGAAAATACTCAGTCAGTGCGTCCAGGCGTCGATGTTGAGGTTCATCGTGAACCTCTGGGTGTGATCGGTATTGTAACGCCCTGGAACTTTCCTATGGCGGTCGCCGCTTGGAAAGTTGCTCCTGCCCTGGCCTACGGCAATTCAGTGGTGCTCAAGCCCGCAGAGCTGGTGCCTGCCAGTGCCTGGATACTGGCCGAAATTATTAGCCGCAGCGGCTTGCCCGCTGGTGTATTTAACCTGGTTATGGGTTCGGGGAGCGATGTGGGTGAGACTCTGTGTACATCTCCAGATATTCAAGCAGTCACCTTTACAGGTTCAGTTGGCGTAGGTCGTCATATTGCTCGCAATGCGATTGACAATATGGCCCGGGTGCAACTTGAGATGGGCAGTAAAAATGCCCTGGTGGTGCTAGACGATGCAGATCTGGATGTAGCAGTGCAATGTGCAGTTGCCGGTGCCTATTTTGGCACAGGGCAAAAATGCACGGCCTCATCACGACTGATTGTGCAGGCGGGTATTCATGATAAGTTTGTTGCCAAGATGACCGAGGCTGTGAGCAATCTGGTTGTCGGGCATGCTCTGGCCGAGGGCTCGCAAATTGGCCCAGTAGTTGATGGGCGCCAGCTGCAGCAAAACCTCGACTATATGCAGATAGCCAAAGATGAGGGTGCAGAGCTGGTATTGGGTGGCGAGGCTCTGAGCATGGAGACCGAAGGTTTTTATATGTCGCCAGCACTGTTTGTAAACACCAATAATCAGATGCGTATTAACCGGGAAGAGGTATTTGGCCCCATTGCTTGTGTGATCAAAGTTGATAGCTATGAACAGGCACTGGCGGTTTCCAATGATTCAGACTTTGGTCTGACCTCAGGGATTATTACTAATAGTCTGGCTAATGCGGGTCACTTTAAGCGTCACTCCAAGTCAGGCTGTGTGATGGTTAACCTGCCTACCGCAGGTACCGACTATCATGTGCCCTTTGGCGGTCGCAAAAATTCAAGCTATGGTCCGCGGGAACAGGGTCAGTACGCGCGAGACTTCTACACCATTATTAAGACCAACTACAGCAAGCCCTATTAATTGGTAATCAGGATTCAGTGATGAACAGAGATATGCTACTTGTCGACGGGCTGCAATATGTCAATTGGAACCGCGACCTATTTGAACAGGCCCAGCGCAGTGGCTTAAGTGCCATTCATGTCACCATCGCCTACTGGGAAAATATTCGCGAGACATTGGAGAATATTGGCAACTGGAATCGGCATTTTATCAACCATGCCGATTTGATTATGCCAATTCATCAGGCTGCGGATATCCTTGAAGCCAAGCGTTTGGGCAAGGTGGGCATTATCTTTGGTTTTCAGAACTGCTCGCCTATAGAAGACGATGTAAAAATGGTGCAGATTCTGCAACAGCTGGGGGTGCGCATTATGCAGCTCAGCTACAACAATCAGAGTCTGCTGGCCACCGGCTGTTATGAAGAGCAGGATGGTGGTATCACCAGATTTGGCCGCGAAGTGATCAAAGAGATGAACCGCGTAGGCATGATTATCGATATGTCCCACAGCGCTGAAAAATCCACCCTCGAAGCTATAGAAATATCCGAGCGGCCTATAGCCATTACCCATGCCAACCCAAGTTTTTTCCACCCGGCACTGCGCAATAAATCTGACAGAGTGCTGCGCGCCATTGGTGAGTCAGAGGGTATGCTGGGCTTTAGCATGTATCCCTTCCATCTTAAAAATGGCTCAGACTGCAGCCTCGAAGAATTTTGCCAGATGATAGCTCAAACCGCCGAAATGATTGGTGTCGACCGCATAGGTATTGGCTCGGATCTCTGTGAAAACTGGGGCTATTCAACTCTGGAGTGGATGCGCAGCGGTCGCTGGACTATGGGTATTGACCATGGTGAAGGCTCTGCAGCCAATCCCTCATGGCCTCGCCAGCCCAACTGGTTTGCGGGTTCAAAAGATATGCTGACAGTGGCTCAGGGTCTTGAAGACCAGGGTTTTGCCAATGCAGATATAGAGAAAATTATGGGCCAAAACTGGCTGGGATTCTTTGAAAAATCTTTTCCGGGTACTCCCTCTTGACCAGACAATAGGTTGCCCATAACAGGTTCAAAAAGTTATAAAAAACCCCAGTTAACTGCGAAAAATATCTATGTCGTAACCGCGCTTTCTGTGTCGTTTTTAGTTAAGTCTGGGGGTAGTACTAGGCCTAAAATAGCCGAAAATTTCAGGTCGAAACAGTGGTCCATGATCACTATTTTTATAGGTACCGCCCGTGCATTCCTCATACAGATCAACTGCCACCTCCAGCCATGATCATAGTCATGGCAGTAGCCCTAAAGCAGGCCGCAGCAACAGTGACAGCCGCAACGCTGGGCTGCCAATGCGCCCTGCAAGCCAGGTAATGCAGCTGAACAGGTTGGGTAGTTTTCACCAGTCGCGTCTGAGTTTTATGCGCACATTAGTGCGCCGCATGGTGCAGGAAAACTGGCAGATCAAAACCAGTGTTTTTGATCTGGATAAAGAGGGCTATGGTACCGCTGTTTACGAAGTCAAAGCCAGATATGGTACCTACAGCTATGTGTTGTTTTCCCACTACCTTGATCCGGAAAATCGCAATGATCGGGTAATCGCCAATCAGTGGGACCTGACCATGGCACTCTGCGAAGGCACAGTGGATGCCGAACAGCTTGAATTTCTGCGCAATAATGTTCCCAAGCAAGAGGCAGGGCGGGTTGATTCCCGAGTATTTGTGTTGTCGCGGGGTAATCGCAGTGGCCGCACTTTTGACTATGTAGTTGATGAGTTGGCTAGTGGTCGTCAGCCAGATGTGGATGTGATTGCCGAGGTCGGCTATCTCTATCGCACCACCGCCGCCTATGGCAGCGGCAAGCTGGGTATGGCCGACTGGGAAAAGGTGCGCACCAAACATCGTGATTTTGCCCGCCCCTTTGCCGCAGAAATGTTTACCTGCTTTATGCTGCGGCACTTCAGTTTGCAGCATGCGGATTACATAGCCTCTCAGCGCGCGCCCAAGACTGCCGTAAAACTGGATGACGATATCAAACGCTACTTTGGTATTGGCAATTCAACCGGACTGGGAATGGCGCCATTTTTAATTAATCATCCGCTGTTGATAAATCAATGGATCGAGCAGCGCGAAACTGCCCTGGCTCGAGCCATTGTTGCTGGTGATCAGGGTATAGACAGGGCTCACCTGGATAAATTTTCTGTTGCTATCGCCAGAGTAATTCAGCACCTGAGCGAAATTAGCACCGCAGATGCCCAGCAAAATATCTCCAATGGCCTGGTTCGCGAAGAGTTGCAGCAACTTGGGCAATGGTTACAGGCCGAAGGCAAAAATATTATCGCCAGCCACTACAGCTGGGCAGAGCTTGTCGGCTATGCCGAGCAGAGCTGGCATGTTGAGACTCAGGAAGTGATCAATAGTCTCTTGATTGAGCTGTACCCAGAGCTTGTCGATGAGCTTGAAGAAATGATGGCGGTTGATGAAGATCAGCATCTGATCCCGCAGATGTCTCTGGTGGAATTACAGGCGCTTATCGAAGATAAATATGACTGGGCACTGGCTATTGATTTTAGTCAGGCTGAGTCTCAGGGTTCCTTCTGGTATAGGTCAGAGGAGAAAATGGAGCCACGACTTGGGCAAACTCATGTGGATATGGGTATGGAAAAACAAATGCCCCTGGCTATAGGACGCATGGTGCGTGATTGTTACGACCAAATCTGCGCCCACAGTGCAGAATTTCCGCAGCAGGATGTGGCTCATTTTATTCTCCAGCAACCCAATCTGAGTGGTGCCATCTGTCGCATTCAGACCATGGCTCAGAGTCAGTACGGAGATATTCGCGAGAATCTGGTGCACAGCGATGTGCTGCCTATCCATCTACTGCGCTGCAAGCTGTCGTTTTTTGGGGTTAGCAAATTTGATCCGCGTTCTCGCCTCTGGGTACGCAACACCATGTTTCAGGGTGCGCCACTCATCAGCGACTTTGATAAACCGTTCTTTGACGACTGGCAGTTTCCCATTAAACCGGTGCTTTCCAATAACCCGGATTCCAGCAACACTGATTCCAGCACCGGCTAACAGCATGAGAGTCTCTCGCAATGAATTGACTGCGTCCCTAAAGAAGGCGTTTGAAGGTCTGGGCTTTTCCGTGGGCGATTATCAGGACGCGGCGGCCATGGTTATCTGGTCTGAGATGCATGGCTTAAATGGCTTGCAACAGCTGCGGGAGGCCTTGCCCTCTCTCTACAATTGCCTGTGCCTTCACGCCAAATTAATTACCGATGGAGATGACTATGCGGTGCTCGATGGTCAGAGCAGCTCTGTGTTGCTGTGTGGCAGTCAGGCCGTGCGTCTGGCTTGCGCTCTAGCTCGCCAGCATGGCAGCGGTCAGGTGCAGCTTAATAACTGTCACAATCGTCGTTTTGTCGCCCAGCGTCTGGTTAGTGCCGCGCAGCTGGGGTCAGCGCTGGTGGCTTATTGGGTTGAGGAGCAGAATGGTTTTAAGCTCAGCATAGAGCCTGGTGCAAAACAGCCTTCGCTCAGTAGATATTCACCATCAGCTATTACCGCTGATCAGTCGCTGATTATCTTTGCAGGCAGTGATTTATCTGTTATCGAGCAGAGATTTGCCAGGACTATTCATCCGGGTCCGCTGGCCGACGGTATTTCACCGGAATCTATGATTAACAGCTACACCCAGCTGTTAGAGCTGGGTATCGAGATTGAGGATAGTCTGTGGCATGAGCTGGATAATCTGGTTGCCAGAGTTCTAGTTGAATCCACTGACAGTTCAAGAGCGGGGGCGGGGGACTAAGTCAATTGCTAGTTAAGCGCCTAGTTCCATTCCTGATTTTTCGATCAACCACTGACGAAATTGCTCTACATGAGATCGAACTGGCTTATCTGAGGGTGTAGCCAGAAAGAACGATTCGGACGTTCCGGTAGTCTGTGTAAACGGCGTGATCAAGCGGCCTGAATCTACCATAGGCGTTATTAAAGAGGTTCGGCTGAGGGCAACTCCATGCCCGTGAGCAGCCATTTCCATAGCCGTCATCAAAGAATCAAAATGAATACCCTGGGAGGCATCAATGCTGTGATAGCCCAGCTGATTAAGCCAGTAACCCCAGCCTTCCTCGTAGCCAATGACATGCAGCAAGCTATAGTTATTCAGATCTTTAGGGTCTGTTGGGGGGAGCTCACCATCTAATAGTTCAGGGCTACACACCGGGATCAGTTCATCCCAGGTTAATCGATTGCTGGTAAATCCAGGCCAGGAACCTTTGCCGTAGCGAATTTCAACATCTGCCTCCCGGTCATGACCAGCGACCCAGATATTGCTGGTAAAACGCAAATCAATATCTGGATAGCGTTGACGAAAGTCTGCTAGTTTGGGTGCCAGCCAGGTATTAAAAAACACCAGATTAACGCGCAGGGTTAGCGTGTAGCTGCGTTCTTTGCCGAATACCTCATCGGTGACCACAGCCAGTTTCTCAATGGACTCCCGCACGCCGGGGATATAGGCCCGGCCCGCATCAGTAAGTTCTAGCCCCCGGGCAAGGCGGATAAATAGCGCACAACCCAGCGTGGTTTCCAGGCCCTTAATCTGTTGGCTGACCGCAGCCTGAGTCATATGCAATTCTGCAGCGGCCTGGGTAAAGTTTAGGTGTCGGGCGGCAGCCTCAAAAGAGCGCAGCCAGTTGAGAGGCGGTAATCTTTTTTTCATGATTATCTCCTGGGGGTTGACTGCTGATTAATCAGGTTGATCAATCAGCTGACCAAGGTTTTGCGCGGCGCTTTCTAAAACCGGCGTATAGGCCATTAGTTCGTCAAAGCTTTTGCGAATCACCGGAGCATGGGTAAACAGACAGGCACAGAGCTTACCGCTGCTATCATTTATGGGCACAGCGCAAGCCACCATACCATCGACAAACTCTTGATTGTCTGTTCCCACGCGACTTACTTTTATCTGCTCAAGCTCTGCTTCCAGAATCTGCGTATCAACAATAGTATTGCGCGTGTACTGCATCAGGGGCAATTTATCGATAATCCGACGGCGGCGCTCTCTGGGTAGCGAACTCAGATAGAGTTTGCCACTGGCAGTGCACCAGCTGGGAGTGTGACTACCCACTTGCAGATCAATCTGCAGTGGCCAATCTGACTGCACCCTATCGTAGTACACCATTTCCGTCCCTCTGGGCACGGCGATGCCACAGGTCTCATCAATCTTCTCAGTCAGCTCTTGCAGTATGGCCCTGCGCGCTGCACTAAATCGCTCGGTGTGCAGTACTCCCCAGGCGATACTGTGCATTTTGGCGCTGGGCAAAATTAGCCCGCGCAGATTAGTCTGCACAAATCCATCATCCTCCAACTGATTTAACAGGCGGTGGATGCTTGGTTTGGGAATGTTCAGCTGGCAGGCCAGATCGGCCGGCGACGGAGGTCGCTCGGCTCTGGCTACTGCTTCAATAATCTGCATAACGCGGCTGACCGCAGACCCTTTTTCTCTGGTGTTCATAGCTATCTATTAGCTCATGGTTGGCATAGAGAACTGGGCACCTTCACGCACACCAGCTGAAGGCCAGCGCTGAGTGATGGTTTTGCGCTTGGTATAAAAGCGTACAGCATCCGGGCCATAGGCATGGAGATCACCAAATAATGAGCGCTTCCAGCCACCAAAACTGTGGTAGGCCACGGGCACAGGCAGAGGAATATTAATGCCCACCATACCCACCTGAATATGATCAGAGAAATAGCGCGCCGCTTCACCGTCTCTGGTGAAGATACAGGTGCCATTGCCGTACTCGTGATCGTCAATCAGATCCATGGCCGCCTGCATGGTATCGACACGCACCACCTGAAGCACAGGACCAAAGATTTCAGCATTGTAGCTATCCATATCAGGGGTCACGCGATCAATCAATGTGCCACCCACATAGAAACCATTTTCATAGCCCGCAATACTGGGGTTGCGGCCATCGACTACAACCTCGGCTCCCTGCTGTTCGGCACTGTCGATATGGCCAAATACCTTTTGCTGATGCTGCTGGGTAATCACTGGGCCAAAATCATTATTTGCATCCTGGCAGGGGCCAATTTTTAGGGTTTTCATGGCCTCCTGCATTTTGCTGACCAGAGCATCTGCCGCGGCATCGCCAACAGCTACGGCAACAGACAGGGCCATGCAGCGTTCACCGGAGGAGCCAAAGGCAGCACCGAGCAGCTGGGCTACTGCGTTATCCATATCCGCATCTGGCATTACAATCGCATGGTTCTTGGCGCCGCCCAGGGCCTGGCAGCGCTTGCCGTTGGCATTGGCGGTGCTATAGATATATTCGGCGATGGGAGTGGAGCCAACAAAGCTCACTGCCTTGATGCGCTCATCGTGAAGCAATGTGTCCACAGCTTCTTTATCGCCGTTGACCACATTCATTACACCATCGGGCAATCCGGCTTCTTTCAGCAGTTCAGCAATAAACAATGTGGAAGTTGGGTCGCGCTCCGAGGGTTTGAGTACAAAGCAGTTGCCGCAGACGATGGCCATTGGGTACATCCACAGAGGGACCATAGCAGGGAAATTAAATGGGGTAATACCTGCCACTACTCCAAGCGGTTGGAACTCGCTCCAGGAATCAATATTGGGCGCCACATTTTTACTGTGCTCGCCTTTTAGCAGCTCGGGCGCACAGCAGGCATACTCCACATTCTCGATGCCACGCTGCAGTTCGCCCGCGGCATCATGGCTGATCTTACCGTGCTCTTCGCCGATTAATGCGCAGATTTTTTCGGCATTCTGTTCCAGCAAATCCTTAAATTTAAACATCACCCGGGCGCGTTTGATGGCCGGGGTATTGCGCCATTCGGGGTAAGCTGCCTCGGCCGCAGCAATTGCGTCTTCCACTGTAGCCTTTGAGGCCAGGGCAACCTGCTTGCTCACTTCTCCGGTGGATGGATTGTAGACATCCTGAGTGCGCTTGCCCCCATTGGTTATCTGGCCGTTTATTAAATGTCCTACTAATGTCATTGTGCTGTCCTCAAAAAGTGGTTTTACCAAAGCTTGCGATAGATCTCGATAATCTCATCGGCGCTGGGTACTCGGGGATTGTTGCCGGGTGAACCTGAGGCCAACGCCTGCTCAGCCATCACCGGCAAGTTATTAAAAAAGTGGTCGCGATCAATACCAAACTGCTCGGGACTGGGTACCTGTAGTTCTTTATTGATAGCATAGAGCTCGTCCATCAGTTTGCTGTTGGCAAGTTCATCACTGTCAGAATAACTAGCCACACCCATGGCACGGGCACAGTCGGCATAGCGCTCGGGCGCGGCCGGAATACTAAACTCAGTGACCATGGGTAGAAGCATGGCATTGGAGAGACCATGGGGCACATGATAGAACGCACCTATAGGGCGCGACATGCCATGCACCAGGGCCACCGAAGCATTGGAGAAGGCTACGCCGGCCAGAGTTGCCCCAAGCATCATTTCTTCTCGTGCTTTTTGGTCACTGCCATCATGGAAGGCTTTGCGTAAATTAGGGGCCAGTAGTTTCATTGCCGCTATGGCTTGGCTATCGCTGTACAAGCTGGCCTTTTTACTGACATAGGCTTCCATAGCGTGGGTCAGGGCATCAATGCCTGTATCTGCCGTGGTCCTCGCGGGTAGGCTAAGGGTCAGGCTGTAGTCGACCAGAGCCGCGGTAGGCATAAAGCCCACGCCAACGCAGAGCATTTTTTCATCGTTGGTCTCATCGGTAATAATGGTAACCTTGGTGCACTCTGAGCCAGTGCCGGCAGTAGTGGGAATGGCGATAATTGGCAGTCCCGGCTCATTGACTACCCGCGGGAATTTATAGTCACGCATCACGCCGCCATATTTGCCCAAAATAGCAATGGCTTTGGCGCTGTCGATGGGGCTGCCACCGCCGATTGCAATAATGCTGTCGTAGTTGCCATCGCGAACCCTGTCTACACCGGCCTGAATCGAGCTTACTGTGGGTTCCGGCACAGTGTCCTGAAAAATATCCGAGGCAATAGACGCGCCTTCAAGGCTCTCCTGCAGGCGGGCAACATAGCCCAGCTGCACCATCATGCTATCTGTAACAATCAAAGGTCGCTGGCACTCTAGGCTGTTGAGAATATTGCCAGCCTCCTGGCTGGCGCCATCACCAATCTGCAAAATGCGCGGCAGAATTATTTGTGTCGACATAGTCAGTCTCCAGCTTTAGTCGCTATTGGTTTTGCCGGCGGGCTCTGGCCCTCGGCATAGAGAGATTTGCACAGGCCATAGATGGCCATTATCAGAACAAAGGAGAAAGGTAGAGCTGCGGCAATAGAGGCCGTTTGCAGTGCATTAAGGCCACCGGCAAAAAGCAGTACCGAGGCTACAGCCCCTATTGCCATGCCCCAAAATATGCGCAGTCGCGCCCCTGGATTGCTGTTGCCCATGGCTACCAAAGTGCAGATCACCAGGGTGGCGGAATCGGCCGAAGTGACAAAGTAAGTGACCAGCATCACCGTGCAGATAGAGGCCATTAGACCAGTGAGCAGTGCACCCAGATCCAGCAGCTCAATGGTTTTAAACAGGGCAGTTGTACGGTCTGCATTAACTGCCGCAGTCACGCCACCATCACCAAAGAGTTCAATAAACATAGCTGTATTGCCAAACAGTGTAATCCACAGAATGGTTAGCACGGCAGGTGCGCCAATCACGCCAATAAGAAACTCTCTGATAGTGCGGCCGCGGGAAATACGGGCAATAAAAATACCAGTAAATGGCGACCAGGCAAGCCACCAGCCCCAGTAAAAAATAGTCCAGTCGCTCTGCCACTGGCTGTGTTGCTCGGGCGCTAACCAGACTCCCAATGCAGGGGCATTAAGTAGGTAGTCGGCTGTATTGCTGACCACTGAACTCAGTAGATAGAGGGTTGGTCCAAACACCAGAAATAGCGCCAGGATTAACAGAGTCAGTCGCATATTGAGTTCACTGAGAATGCGAATACCCCGATTGACACCGGTTAATACTGAAATGGTAGCCACCACAGTGATAATCACAATTAATAGAATCTGGGTGCTCAGGCTAATGTTGACGCCCAGTAAATAATGGATACCAGCATTCATTTGCTGTGCTCCCATACCCAGAGATGTGGCTATACCAAATACAGTGCCCAACACCGCCAGTAAGTCGGCCAAATGACCTATGGGCCCATAGATACGCTCGCCAAAAATAGGGTACAGGGCCGAGCGGATAGACAGAGGCAAGTCTTTGCGGAAGGAGAAATAGGCGAAGCACATACCCAGCATTGCATAGAGAGCCCAGCCGTGCAGACCCCAGTGAAATATGGTGATACGCATAGCCACCTGAGCGGCTTGCGGCCCCATAGCCTGTGATTCAGTAATAAATGGATTGGCTTGCAGATAGTAGATGGGCTCGGCAATGCTCCAGAACAGAATGCCGATACCAATACCGGCGCCAAATAGCATGGAGAACCAGGCAAAGTTACTGAATTCTGGTGTTTCGGAATCTTTGCCCAGGCGAATCTTGCCGTACTTGCTAAATACCAATCCTATGGCCAGCAGCAAAAATACATTCATCAAACTGATGTAGTACCAACTGAGTTCAGCGGCGATAAAGTCTCGTGCTGCACTGTAAACAGCATCTGCTGTTACCGGACTTATCAGGGTAAATAAAACAAACGCCGCAACTAAAACCGCAGAGCCCAGAGCCATTACAGGATGAATGCCTGACAAAAAGCCAGATTTTGTTGCTGATATCAAAGTTTGTCTCCATTTATTATTTTAATTAACTGTTTTCCTTAAAACGATACAAATCATATTGTTTTTGAAGCAAAAGAACAACAGCTCTGAGGGTTATTAAGCTATTTTTCGCCGCCGTAGCCAGTTGCCATTAATAAAATTGTGTCTTGGTATAAATCCAGTAATGGCGTGCCCTGTAGCCGGATCAAATAGCCCCCAGCAATAAGAAAAACACTACCTTAGGGGCATTTTTTATTGCTGGTGAGACAGGCCAATGATTTCTAAGATCGCGACCAGAAGACGGGGTCTCCTAGCAGTGCATGAGACAGTGCAGGAATCCCGAATTATTAGTCTCTCCACTGAGTTAAGAGTACAAGTCATGGACAAACAGGATCAATTGCCCCTTGAGGGGGTGCGGGTAGTCGACTTTGGTCAGCAAATTGCTGGCCCGGCAGTGGCTATGGTGCTTGCAGATTTGGGAGCAACGGTGGTGCATATTGATCCGCCCTCTGGGCCCCAGTGGAAGCATCAGGCCAACGCGATTTTGAACCGCAATAAAAGCTGTCTGAGTGTGGATTTAAAAACCCCTGAGGGTTTTGATCAGGCGATGCAATTAATCGATTGTGCCGATGTGGTGATTGAGTCATTTCGACCCGGTGTGATGCGGCGTTTGGGCATTGATTTTGCCGAGCTGCGTGCCACCCGGCCCCAACTCATTACTCTGTCAGTACCCGGGTTTGCCAGTAATGATCAGCTGCGCAGCCAGTGGAAGGCCACCGAAGCTGTGGTGGCTGCTACCGCTGGAGCCTTTACTGATATGGGCTTTAACCGTGTGTTAATGGGCTTAAACCCCTGCTTCTCACCACTGCCTCTGGCCTCGTCTTACACCGTCACTCTGGCGTCCAGCTCGGTGGTGCTGGCGCTACTGGCGCGTGAGAAAACAGGTCTGGGTGATTGCATAGAGGTGCCAGTGATTGCTGCCATGATGGAGGGGCTCTCTTACAATTCCTATCAGGTAGCCGATCTACCTGAGCGCTATAAGACTATGCGTGAGCATGAAATCGAGCGACGCCGCGCGGCCAACATTGATTTTGACCTCAGTTATGCACAGCTTCAAGAGTATCTGGACCCCTTCTACCGTACCTATGAATGTGCCGATGGTCGTATGTTCTATATTGTCTGTCCCTCTCACCGCAACCATGCACGGCGCTGTCTGGAGGTGTTGGGTCTGTATGAAGAAGTCATGGCTGAGGGCATGCCCGAGGTCACCAATCTGCACCTGCCGGTGACCGAGTGGGAGGGGGAGAGCTCCCTGGGAGTCTATCCATTACCTAGGCGCTGGGCGGATATTATCTCGACAAAGATAAAGCTGGTGATGCGCACCAAGACCTCCTCTGAATGGGGTGTAATTTTCGGTCAGGGTCAGATTCCGGGTGCCCCCCACAGAACCACCAGGGAGTGGGTAAATAGCCAACACTGCAATGATGCAGGATTGATTGTTGAAGTAAATGACCCTGAGTACGGGTTAATGAAACAGCCTGGCCCGGTGGCCTGGTTAGAAGAATCTGCGCACAAAATGCTTGCCCCCTCAGCGCGGAGTTTCCTGTCTTTTGACCAGGCCCTGGCCAAGCTGGCATCTCTGCCGCAACCAGTTTTTGATCAGCCATCGCCAGCTGCCCAGTCTCAGGGCTGGCTAGATGGGTTGCGAGTGCTGGATTTAACCAATGTTATTGCCGGCCCTCATTCCACAGCTTTTCTTGGCCGCTTTGGCGCTGAAGTGATCAAGGTTGAGCCGGTGGTACCAAACTATGATCCATTGATCGGCACCCTGTTTGCCTTCCAGGCAGATATGGGAAAACGCAGTGCGCTGATTGATATTAATACGCAAGAGGGGCGCGAGGCATTCAATCGCCTGGTGCGCTCTGTGGATATGGTGGTTATCAATGCCCCAGAGCGCCAGATGAAGCCGCTGGGTCTGGATCATGATGCGCTGCAGGCAATTAACCCCGGCGTGCTGTTCTGTCGTCTGGATTGCCTTGGCGGCCCCAGGCCTGGGCAGAAGACCGACTATATTGGTTACGACGATATTATTCAGGCCAACAGCGGCATTATGAGCCGTTTTGGTGGCGTCGACACCCCTGAGGAGCACGCTCATTTGGGGACTCTGGATGTAAACTGTGGGTTTGCCGGCGGCCTCTCTATGGCCGTAGCCCTGTATCACAAAGCCAGGACCGGAGCCGTTAGCCGTGCGCGCACTTCGCTGTCAGCGGTAACCAATCTGGCGCAGCTGCCGTTCTGCTTCGACTATGCAGGGCTTGAAGACTTTAATGAGCCCTCTGGCCGCCAGGCAATGGGCAACCATGAGCTATCCCATTTTTACCAGACCGCTGACGACTGGATTTTCCTCGATGCTGAGCCTGCTGATTTACCGATACTTGAAAATATCACTGGATTGCAGGGTATTACCGCCACCGCAGATATCCAGGTATTTTTAACCGTGGCCTTCCAGCAAGCTTCCTCGCAAAAGTGGATGGAGCGCCTGCTAGCTGCCGATGTGGCGGCGGCGCAGCCAATTTCCATTGAGACTCTGCGCGAGCAGTACAGTCGTGCTGCCGATGGCACTGTTGGTCTGGAGCTGGGTAGCTTTGCTTTCTCGATTTACCCGGATCATCCCAGCGGCCATCAATTGACTCAGATAGACCACTATGCAATTCGCCCAACCTGTGCCCGAATTGATGCGGTCAGTCCGACTGAGGCCCATGGTCATTCGACTCGGCAGATTCTCGCGGCGGTTGATTATACCGACGAGCAGATTGATTCTATGCTGGAGCGGGGTATCGCCGGTTTGGCCTGGGGTAAAAGCTATCTGCCCGCAGATTCGGCAGGCCAGCCAATGCCAGAGCTGGATGGACTTTTCAGTTCGGTGGATACAGAGGCTGTCAGCTGGGTCGACACAGACTCAGGGGATGGCGATATTTTTATCTCATAGGGTGCAGCACGGATTCACTAGATGGCCGGCATCTCAGTGATGGGGTAGGCCTGATGCTCAAACCAGGGAGCTATATCTATTAATTGGGGCACAATTTCATCGCCGTATATTGAGCGGCAGGTGGCTGCGATCTGCTCTGGCAATGCGCCCAATTCATTGTGGCGACAGAGCATGGTTAGATAACGGGCGTTGGTGCCACTGGCCAGCTGCAATACTTCGCAGCCCTGCAGCAACTCCGGATAGCGCACCAGGCAGAGACCCGTAGTAATAGCCCAGCCCTGACCAGACTGTACAAAGCGCATCAGTGTTTGAGTGCTGTCCAGCTCATAGGCAGTCTGGGGCTGTATGCTCAGGCGGCGGGCAATGAGATCAGTCAGTTTGCCCAGACGTGACTCTCTGGTGTAATGAATAAACGGCACATTCTCTGCCAGCCAGGCCGGTATTGCCGAGCCTTGATCGCTGTACCTGTCGGGCACAATCATCACAAAGGGATCGCGCAGAATAGGGTAGCGCTGCAGTTCTGGATGTTCGTCGATTGGGTCGCTGGTAATTAATATATCCAGATTGCGATTGAGTAGATCCTGAGAAAGGGAGGACCCCAGACCTGTGCGCAGGCTCAGTTTGGAGACATAGGGATCTAGCTGCTGCATTAGTTGCAGGCCGGCTACATCGCAAAACGAATCTATCAGGCCAAGATTTAATGGCACTGTGCCGCCTTTGGCTGTCATGCGCACGTCGGCCAGCATGCGCCTGGTATCATCGATAATCTGCCGAGCATAATCCTTGAGTACCTGGCCGCTGGGTGTGAGTTTGACCGGGCGAGACCTGGTGTCCACCAGCTGGGTTTCAGTCTGAATCTCCAGCTGTTTAATGGTTTGTGATACCGCAGACTGGGTAATACCCAAGCGTTCTGCGGCCTGAGTTAAAGTCTCTGCCTCACTGACGGCAGCGAAGATGCGCAGGGCGGAGATCTCTATATTTTTGTTCTTTTTCATGACTCGGAAGTATAAGCCATGAATTAGCTCAGACGTTACTCAGACGCGGCAAGACTTCTTATGGCAGCGACACCAATGGCTACGCCCTGATGTTCCTCCATAGCGTCCAGTAGACAGTCCCAAAGAAATTCCGTAGAGGCAATATCGCTGAAAATATGAAAGCAGGGTGTAGTACCCAGATCATGGCGCACAACCACGCCATTAATTTTGGCGATGGATGTCTGGGCAACCTGGCCCTGAGCAAACTTGTGGGTGCGCAGATCAACACCGCAGACTTTTGAAAACATCTCAGCGGCCAGCAGGCCTGTAACTGCCAGCCAGCCATGGCTATCTGCACGAGGCAGCGAATAGACACCCGCATCTTGAGGCTGTGGGTCAAGCCTGTCTATCAAAGCAGAATTACCCCGCATGTCAGAGACGATCAATAGTTCCTGATGGGAAAGTTTAGCCACCAACGAACCATCGGCCTGAGCCAGCGCTGTGTTGGGCTCAGAGGGCAGGTCTATTTCCTGAGCAGCGGCCCAGGATTGTGCATTGGGGCCTTTGTAGCCGGTGCGCGGCAGGCAGGACAGATCCGCCAACCCAAGACTGATTGCCAGTCTGGGTTCCATACCAGTATCGCTGTAAGCATTGACCACCACAGCGTCGCCAAGCTGCTCAAATCGAGCGTCGAGCTGTTGATGACGGCGATACAATGGGCTGCGTCTGAGAGCCTGATCAGGGTTTAATTCAGTCATAATTACAGCTCCTGACGCGATGTTTTGGGATCGTAGAAAGGCAGAGCCACAACGTTGGCGGTGACCATGACTCCCGCGGAGGATTTGATTCTGATCTGGCTACCTGGTTCGGTACAGTGGGGCTGGACATAGGCCAGCCCAATGGGTTTGCCCAGAGTCGGCGAATAGTTACAGGAGGTCACCCGACCAGCCATTTGATCCCCCTCCAGCACCAGATGACTCTCCAGTGGAATAGGTACATTGTTATCATTGACCACAAAACCCACTAGACTTCTGATCGGCGCTTTCTGCTCTAACTCGGCAATAGTTCGGCCACCTACAAAGAAAGGTTTTTTTCTCGACACAGCCCAGCCCATCTGTACTTCCATAGGGTTGGTCATAGCGTCTGTGTCCTGACCAATAATAATATGGCCTTTCTCCAGGCGCAGAACTCGCTGCGCCTCGATACCGAATGGCTGGATACCTTCCACGCTGCCGGCCCCCATCAAACTGTCCCACAGGGCTTCGCCATACTGTTGGGGCACATGTACCTCGAAACCCAGCTCGCCGACAAAGCCTACGCGAATTACTCGAGCGGGCACGCCAGCCACTGTCCCTTCGCGCACGCCCATATAGGGGAAAGCCTCTGCGGAGAGATCAATATCGGCGCAGACCTTGGCCAATACCTGACGTGCCATGGGCCCCGCAATATTCACGCCGCAGTAGGCTGAGGTCACATTGGCTATATCCACATCCAAGCGCCACTGAGCATTCCACTTGAGCATGTTCTGGTAGACTCGATCTACACCGCCAGTGGTAGCCGTGACATAGAAGTGCTGCTCACTAAAACGGCAAGCCACGCCATCATCGATTACCACGCCCGCTTCATTGGTCAGCAGGGCGTAGCGAGCCCGGCCCACCGGCTGTTTGATAAAACCAAAGGTATAGAAGCGATTAAGGAACTCTCCGGCATCTGGGCCGCGCACTTCAAGCCCACCCAGGGTGGACACATCCACCAGGCCCACATTGGTGCGCACATTGTTGACTTCGTTATTAATGCAGCTTTCACGATCAGCGGTCTGGCCATAATAAGCTGGGCGATACCAGGCGCCAGCCTGGAGCATCTGGGCACCGGCTTCGATATGACGGTAGTGCATATTACTGCGGCGGGCCGGATAAAAGCTGCGTCCGGCACTGTGACCCAGATGTTCTGGTGCAAAGGGAGGCCGCGCCGTGGTCACACCGGTTTGGGCAACGGTTTTGTTGGTTGCAGCTGCGACTAATCTGGCAGCGGCCAGCGCTGAATGGCGGCCCTGCGATGGACCCATGCCACAGGTCGAATAGCGTTTAACCAGCTGGATATGCTCGTAGCCATCGCGGGTGGCGTTGACAATATCAGCAATGGTCAGATCCTCATCATAGTCGACAAATTCCTTACCTTTGGGGTGGGCAAAAATAGGCCAGCTATGGTTGGGACTGTGTTTTTCTCTGGGCATTGGCTCTGGTATATCGGCTTGAGTAAAGCCCAGAGCATGAGTGGCAATGGTTGCTGCTCTGGCACCTTCCTCCAGGCAGTTACTCAGATCCCAATAGCTATCCACAGAGCCGGCAATCTGCAAACCATCGGGCAGATTATTCAGGGTAAACATAGCCGAATTATCATCGTAGCTTAGCTGTCCTCCAGCCTGACAGGCGAGCTGATAGGTGGGGGTATAGCCGATTGCCATGCATAACAGGTCACAGCGAATATTTTCGGACTCAGAGCCACAAACCCCCTGGCCGAGTATTTGGCGAATCTCCACAGCAGATAAATGATTGCCGCGCTTTTGCGCAGCGTAAACTGCATAGCCAGCCCTGATGCTAAGTCCGCGTTTTTTGGCGGCACTGACCAGAGGACTTGATCTGGGCTTATCCCGCAGATCAACTATAGCTGCAACCTCGACCCCAGCATCAGCCAAATCTAGGGCGTTGGCATAGCCATCGTCATTGCCAGTGACAATAACCGCTGTTTTGCCCGGACGAATACCATAGAGGTGAATCAAGCGCTGGGCGGCGCTGCTCATCATTACCCCGGGCACATCGTTGTTGTGAAAAACCGCCTGCTGCTCCAGCGCCCCGGTGCATAAAATTGTCTGTTTAGCACGCACCTTATAGAGACGCTTTTGGCAAATAATAGGCAGCCAGTTGTCTGCAAACCAGGCGTTAACCGTGGCATTAGTCATACAGGTAATATTGCTATTAGCCTCAATATCCTGCACCAGTAGATCGCGGACTTCTCTGGCCATGGTGCCTTTGGCATCCAGGCGAGAATAATTTAATGAGCCACCCAGCACCGAGTTTTCATCGACCAGTAGCACCTCACAGCCGTCCACAGCAGCGGTTAGAGCTGCTTGCATACCTGCGGGACCTGCGCCTACCACTACTACATCATAAAACCTGTACTGCTTGTCGTAATAGTCCGGCTCGAGTTGCTGATCAATAATTCCCAGACCGGCTTTTTTACGAATCAGCGGAGCCCATTTTTCCCAGATACCCCTGGGTTTGAAGAAGGCTTTGTAATAGAAGCCAACCGGCAAAAATCTTGAAAATAATCCCAGCAGAGCACCGCGATCAGTCTTTAAGCTGCCGCTGTAGTTCTGCCCCATCACCCTTAGCCCCGCAGATAGAGGCTCTTTATCTGCCAGGGCATTGGGGTTTGATGGCAGCTGCACCATGGTATTGGCATCCTGCCCTGCCATGGTTAGAGCGCCCCGTGGGCGATGGTACTTAAATGAACGGCTCAATAGCCATTGGTTGTTAGCGGCCAGTGCACTGGCGATAGTATCACCGGCGAGGCCCTGATAAGACTTGCTCTCAAAGCTAAACTTAATCGGTTGCTCGCGATCGATCAACAGACCATAGGGGCTGGGTAAGCGTTGCATTAGTTTGTCTCCCCGGTCGCCGGCTCGGCAAAGTCGATGCGCTGATTAAATAGTTCACTGGCTTCAAAGGTACGAATCACAGTATCTGTAATGGTGTTGCGCTCGGCCAAAAACCAAAATGAGCTGGCGGTATGACACCACCATTCGATTACCACACCGGCCTGGTTGTCGTGAAAGAACACATACTCGGCCCAGTCTCTTGGGGTAGTAGTATTTGGGTCTGGCATAGGATGATATTCACCACCATAGGTAAATTCCGAGATATTGCGCTGGCCATTGAGAGGGCAGGTAAGAAGTTTCATTGCTGTCTCTCCTAGTGGCTGGCGGCTGTGGCGCCGGCTTCGTTAATTTGTTCGTAGTTGTAGAAGCGCTCAAGCTCAAACGGCTTGATAATCTCTGGCACCTTTTTAGTCGCCACCAGCTCGGCCATGGTTACGCCACAGATAGGCGTGGCTTTAAAGCCCCAGGTGCCCCAGCCTGCATCCAGATAATAATTTTCTACCGGGCTCAGCCCCATAATTGGACTATAATCCGGAGTCATATCTGTGGTGCCCGCCCACTGGCGCAATATTCTTGCCTGGGCTAAAAATGGGAACAGCTCCAGAGCTGCAGCACTTAATGATTCGCGCTGATCCAATGTGGCTCTGGTGTGGTAGAGCGGGTAGGGGTCCGACCCGCCACCTATCACAAATTCTCCGCGGGATGTTTGATGCACATAGACATGTACATGGGGAGAGCTGACATGGGGAGTTAAAACAGGCTTATAGGGCTGCGTGACCATAGCCTGCAGCGGATAGCAGTGAATAGGTAATGGAATACCGGCTTTTTTAGCCACTATAGAGCTGGCACCCGCCACGGCCTGCACCACAGCGCCGCACTCAACGCGGCCGCGATTGGTTTTAACCGCAGTTACGCGACCTTGGGTGACTTCAATATCCTCGACTTCAGTCAGTTGGTGCAGCTCGACCCCGCGATCACAGGCGCCCTTAGCATAGCCCCAGGCCACGGCATCGTGGCGAGCGGTGGCACCGTCGGCATGCCAGAGACCGGCCATAATGGGGAAGCGCGAGTCTTCAGACATATTCAGATTTGGGACTAATTCTGCAATCGCCTGGCGATCGATAAGCTCAGAGCGCACTCCCATATGCTGATTGACCTCAGCGCGCCAGCGAAAACTGCGCACAGCGGCATCACTGTGCGCAAGAGTTAGCTGACCGCGATTTTCCATCATCACGTTATAGTTAAATTCATTGCTTAGATTGTTGTACAGCTTGACTGACTCGCGGTAAAAGCTGACGCCCGCTTCAGTGAGATAGTTAGAGCGAATAACTGCTGTATTGCGGGCCGTATTGCCACCGCCCAGATAGCTTTTTTCCAGTACGGCAACATTGGTGATGCCATGATATTTGGCCAGATTATAGGCAATGGCAGTACCGTGACCACCGGCGCCAATAATAACCACGTCATAGTGCTTTTTAAGCTCTGTGCTAGGGGTAAAATGATGCTGTGCCGGATACTCGCTGCTGAGACCGTATTTTAAAAGCCCAAAAGGCATGACCCTCTCCCCCTGTTACAGCTTAGCTGCCCAAGAAAACAACAGTTTTATTACCGTCTAAAAATACGCGGCGCTCAATGTGATACTTCACAGCCTTGGCCAGTGCCATAGATTCGTTATCTCGACCCACCTGCACTAGATGATCGGGCCCATAATTATGGTCAACTCTGGTCAGCATCTGCTCAATAATTGGCCCTTCATCCAGGTCAGAGGTCACGTAGTGAGCTGTAGCGCCAATCACTTTAACACCTCGATCAAAGGCTTGGTGATAGGGTTTGGCGCCTTTAAAACCGGGCAGAAAGGAGTGATGGATATTGATACAGCGACCCGAGAGCTGTTGGGTTAACTCATTGGACAAAATCTGCATATAGCGAGCTAAAACCACCAATTCGGTGTCAGTCTCATCGACGATTTCCATCAGCCGCTGTTCCTGCTGGGCCTTAGTATCTTTGGTCACCGGCAAGTGGATAAAGCGAATGCCCTCGCGCTCAACCATAGGGCGTAAATCCTGGTGATTGGAGACCACTGCGGTGATTTCCATATTTAATTCGCCTTTGCGCTGGCGGTAGAGTAAATCGTCCAGACAGTGATCGTATTTAGATACCATCAGTAGAGTTTTAACTGCCACTTCTGGGTCATGAAACTGCCAGTCCATAGTGAATTGCTGGGCAACAGTGTCAAACTGATTGCGCATATCAGCAATAGCTGGCGAGCCCTTTTGGCGACGAAACACAGCGCGCATAAAAAACTTATCAGTTGATTCATCATCGAATTGTTCCAGAGCGCAGATATAGCAGTCTCTGTCAGCGAGAAAACTGGTGACAGCCGCAACCACGCCAAGGCCAGCACGGCAGGTGCCAGTAAAAATATAGTTGTCAGCAGTTTGAGGCATGATAGTCATATTGTTAGCCTGAATATTGTCAAAAAAATAAGATGTGCGACCCTTGGAGCCCAAGACTCACTGGCTGAGAATGATGCATGCCTAATCCTCACTGGGTCAATCAATACCGTGCATAGTTAGCATTTTTACTGATCACTCGAAAAACTGCTAATTAAAATCTACTTATCCAGTTGAGAGCTGATCGCTAATATAGTCAATCTGCAATTATACAAACTCGGATAGGTGTCAAGGGTAGACTGGTCCCAAAGAGCTGATAAGTAATGAATTTTTTTGCTGGGGTTCGTATATTCAAACCCCTTATGCGATTGGCCTCGGTAACAATTAAGAGGATATTTATGGACTCTCTAGAGGTTAGTCAGGAAAAAATGCCTCATCAGGCTTCAACGGATGCTCTATGCGAGGTTGAATCTAAGATTTCAAATCCCAGACTAGATGATCGTATTCGTTTGCGTATTCTTATGCGGTTGATGGTAATAGCTGCTCTACTTGGCATTCGTGCTGTCACTGCCTACTTCACACCCGACCTGTTTATCCAGTCCAAGGTGGTTGGTGCTCAAGTAGACTCATCTGTCCTCTACCCGGCAAACGACTTAATGCAGGTAAGGGCCATGCTTCTGGTGATTGTATTAGCTGGCTACTTGTATTCGCTGATTACCGATCGATATTCTCGATTTATGACGGTGTTTGGCATGGTTGTCGGCTGCGCATTACTATGGAGTGATATGGAGCTCTTTATGCTCTCGTCAGTCTCGGAAATAACCCCGGTCTCTTTCGCACTGCTTGGCATGCGTCTTATCGTCGTTTGGCTATTGGTTCTAAACTATCTGGATATTCATCGCTAGAAGCTGCATTATTCATGGATGATCATCCAGCGCCTGCTCCCTGTTACTCTAATTGCCCTACTGAGTGCTTGTTCCACCTATCAGCCGACAGAGGTCAACGATGTTTGCAGAATATTCTGGGGTGAAACAGATTGGTATGAAGATGCCCGTCGCTCTAGCAAACGCTGGGGTACACCTATCGGGGTTATGATGGCGATTATCAGGCAGGAGTCAGCATTTCAGGCCAAGGTGCGGCCAGATCGTCCGAAGTTTTTATTTATTCCCCTGCCGCGCAGATCCTCGGCCTATGGCTATGCTCAGGCTCAGGATGCCGCTTGGAGTGATTACCGCAAGGATACGGGTAGCTGGAGCCATGACCGCGATGACTTTGGAGATGCTATTAACTTTGTTGGCTGGTATACCAACAAGACTCACAAGCGCCTGGGAATCTCCAAGTGGGACGCTTACAGCCAGTATCTTGCCTATCAT
Organism: Porticoccaceae bacterium; assembly: GCA_038135995.1. Lineage (GTDB taxonomy): Bacteria > Pseudomonadota > Gammaproteobacteria > Pseudomonadales > Porticoccaceae > HTCC2207. The sequence goes on along the minus strand of JAYPYO010000003.1, from coordinate 19,898 downwards.
GAGGGCTGGGGTGGCTATTCCCGCAAGTCATACAATAAAAAGCCCCAGCTGTTGACGGTGGCTAAAAAGGTGCAGCGTCAGGCCGGAACCTATGGGGCCCAGCTTAAAAAATGCAGTGCCAAGCTAGATAAGGCAGTGCGCGGTTGGTTTTTTTGAAATTGTCGTGCCGAGGACATCGAAGACCTGCTTTTGCACGTAAAATGACCAGTGGATAACAATAATTAAGAGAGCTCCCATGTCTGTGAACCATGTAGATGTTCTGATTATCGGTGCCGGTCTGTCGGGCATAGGTGCGGCCAGCCATCTTGAGCGTGAGGCGCCCAATAAATCCTATGCTATTTTAGAGAGCCGCGGCGCCATGGGGGGCACCTGGGATCTATTTCGTTATCCAGGCATTAGATCTGACTCCGATATGCATACTTTGGGCTATAGCTTTAAACCTTGGAAGCACGAGAGAGCAATCGCCGATGGTCCTGCTATCTTGGATTATATCCGTGAGACAGCCAGAGAATATGATGTCGAAAAGCTTATACGCTACAACCATCGAGCCACCAAAATCTCCTGGGACAGTAGTAGGGCACTGTGGACTGTCAGTATTGAAAAGCAGGGAGCGAGCGCAGGCACTATAAGCTGCAACTTTATCTACAGCTGCACTGGATACTATCGCTACGACAAAGGCTATACGCCAGATTTTCCCGATATAGAGCAGTTTAAAGGCCAGGTTATTCATCCCCAGTTATGGCCTGAAGATTTGGATTATGCAGATAAAAATGTGGTGGTTATAGGTAGTGGTGCAACAGCAATTACTGTGGTTCCAGAGATGGCAAAAACCGCCAAACATGTCACCATGCTGCAGCGCTCTCCCACCTATGTGGTCTCGCGCCCAGGCCGAGATGCCTTTGCTTTGCGCATGGACCGCTGGCTGCCATCCAGGTTAGCCTATCTAGTGACTCGCTGGAAAAACGTCAGTATGCAGGCACTGATATACCAGTACAGCCGACGTCGCCCGCAAAAAATGAAAGAGTTTTTGCTGGCGCTCACTCGCAGAGAGCTCAGTGGCAAGGTAGATGTAGACACTCACTTTAATCCTAAATATAACCCCTGGGACCAGCGCCTCTGTCTGGTACCGGATAGTGACCTATTTAGATCCCTGCGCAGGGGCACATCGTCGGTTGTAACCGATCATATTCAACGCTTTACCAAGACGGGTATTAAGCTGGAGTCCGGCGACCTGTTAAAAGCCGATATCGTTGTAACCGCCACTGGCTTGGAGCTGTTGCCCATGGGTGGTATGGAGATCGAAGTCGATGGTAAAACCATGGTATTGCCAGATACTCTGGGTTACCGCGGTATGATGCTAAGTGATATCCCCAACTTTGTGCTGGCTGCAGGCTATACCAATGCCTCCTGGACATTGAAATGTGATCTGACCAGTGAATACGTCTGCCGTATGCTCAACCATATGGATAAAAAAGGCTTCGCCTACTGCGTGCCGCGCAATCGCGATCCTGCCATGGAGCGCGTATCATTTTTAGATCTGGCCTCCGGCTATGTGGACCGCTCAATAGATCGCTTCCCTAAGCAGGGCCTTAAATCACCCTGGAAGCTCTATCAGAATTATCTGCTCGACATACTGAGCCTGCGCTTTGGTGCAATGAACGATAAGGAGCTGGAGTATGGCAAGGTTAAGGCCTAAGCCCTAACCAATTGTTGCCGCCTGATTATCGGGTGGAGCCGCGTACAACTAATTCAAACCCTGTATTGATGTAGCCCGAGATCAATGGCTCCACAGTATCCTGCGGATATAGCCGTTCAAAGATAAGCTCCATGGCCCTGCTGCCCATATGGTAGCGATCAACCCGCACTGTGGTCAGTGCAGGCTCAGCATAGGTGGCCATTTCAATATCATTAAAACCGCAGATGCCAAATTGTTCGGGCACATTGAGCTGCATTTTTTTGCACTCATGTAAGACCCCTAGCGCGAGATCATCGTTACAGCAAAATACAGCGTCACAGTCGCCCCCGGTAACAGCCATTAATTCTCGAAATAACGAGGCGCCCATAGCCACAGAAGAGGGCTTGGAGGTTGTTATAATCCGTTGCTTAGCCAGATGATTTGCGGCTGTTAAACAATGTTTGAAGCCATCTAGTCTCTGGCAGGTTCTATGATCCATTCTTGCACCGATAAAACCAATCTTGCTGTAGGACTTATCGAGTAATAACTGAGCCACATCTGCGCCTGCATCAAAATGTGAAAACCCCACATTAATATCAATAGGCTTCTCAACCTCACCCATTATCTGCACCACGGGCACAGTGGCGGCTTGCAGCATGGCCCTGGCAGCAGGGGTCTGTTCTCCACCGCTAACAATTAACCCCTCGGGAGATTGGCCCAATAATGTTCTGATGGCGCGCTCTTCCTCAATTGGAGAGTAATGGGTATTAAATAGCAGCACCTGATAATTGGCTGGCGTGGCAACGTCATAGATACCCCGCAATACGTCGTTAAATACTACATTGGATAGCGAGGGAATTAGCACGCCAATTAACTTAGACTTTGAGGAGGCCAGTACACTTGCAGAGCGGTTGGGTATATAGCCCAGCTCGGCAATGGCGGCCTGTACTTTTTCACGAACACTGTCCCGCACCCCTGCAGCACCATTGACTACACGGGATACAGTAATAGGGCTAACCTCAGCCTTGGCGGCAACGTCTTTTAGGGTAAGGCGCTTTGCGCTCTGAGGATGATTATTTGCCATAGGCCTATAGTTGCATGGTTACAAAAACAGGGATATCAGCAGACAACTGGCCAGTCCGACCAGTGAAATTAATGTGGTCATAACTGTCCAGGTTTTTAAGGTGTTTGTTTCGCTCATACCAAGATAACGGCTGACCAGCCAAAACCCGGAGTCATTAACATGGGAGAGTATGGTCGCCCCAGAGGAAATAGCGATAACCAGCAACCCCAAGCTGGGTGCCGAAATGGGCTGTAATTCCAAGATAGGTGCCATCAGGCCCGCGCCGGTGATCATGGCTACGGTTGCCGAACCCTGAGCAATACGAGTAATGGCGGCGATTAAAAAGCCCAGAATAAATATGGAAAACTGAGCCTCAATAAATACTGACGCCAGCATCTGACCCACGCCGGAGTCAATCAGCACCTGCTTAAATGCGCCACCTGCACCAGTAATTAAAATTACCACACCAGCCGGCTCAAGACCCTTATTGGCAATCTTTAGCAATGATTCAGTGCTTAGGTCGCATTTTTTCTGGGCCATAACCAGAGCAAAAACAGTGGCTATGGTCAGTGCTACAAATGGATGACCTAAAAAGCTAATGGCGCTTAACCAGGCGCCGCTGTCGCTCAACACAAATGGTGCCGTTGTCGCCAGCATTATAAGTAATAGGGGCAGCAGAATAATTGAGGCAACCCAGGCAAAACTCGGCGAGGGGCCAGAGGATTCTGCGGCTTGATCGCGATGTGCCTGTGGCACCTCAATAAATATTCTATTGGCAATATACTGACCAAACCAGGGTCCAGCGATAATCATGGCGGGTATGCCGGTTAGGCCGCCAAATAGAATAACCCATCCCAGATCAGCATTAATCAACTCAGCGACGGCAATAGGGCCCGGCGTAGGTGGGATAAAACTATGGGTAATCGCCAGTCCAGCCAGCAGAGGAATAGCATAGTACAGCAATGAGCGGCCAGAGCGATTGGCCAAGCCATAGAGCAGTGGCGCCAGGATAATAAAAGCCACATCAAAAAATACCGGAATGGCAACAATAAAACCGGTTATACCCAGGCTCCACTGGGTTTTTTCCGGCCCAAAGGTGCCAATCAAACTATCAGCAATACGCTGAATACCTCCAGAGCTCTCCAATATCTGACCGAGAATGGCCCCCAGACCCACTACAACGGCTACAAATCCCAGAGTGCCGCCCATTCCACTTTTGACAGAATCGATCACCTGCATTGGTGGTAAGCCTGAGAGAAGGCCAACGCTTAGGCTGGTGATCAGCAGAGCCAAAAAAGCAGGTACGCGCAGAGCCATCACCAAAAACAGCAGTAGGGCAATGCCGGCGCCGGCCACAAGAAATAAACTTAAATCCATAGTAATACCCCAGCTCGCTTGTCAGAGGGTAGGCGAGAAATTGGTTGCGCAACCATTTTATGTAACAATAGACTGGTTTACAACTATTCTGCCAGTCGCAGAGATATCCAGATTTATTGTGCTATTTAAAAGTTAAAAAAATAGTTTGCTAGGGAGCTAAGATGTCCTTACTTAAAAAACCGTCCAAGCTCGAATTAATGGCAGAGCCCCTGTTGCTGGTGGTGATGGGTGTATCGGGAACAGGCAAGTCGACATTGGCCAGTGAATTTGCCCGGCGCCATCAATTTACCTTTTTGGATGCTGATTCACTGCACAGTGAGCAGGCGATTAAACAGATGTCACAGGGTATCCCGCTGACTGATGACCAGCGATCGCCATGGGTACAGAGGATTTATGCGCGGCTCAGCGAAAGCCAGAAGAACAATAAAAACTGCGTGCTTGCTTACTCCGGTTTAAAACAGGCTCACAGAGAAGTGATTTTCAGCTCATACAGAAACAGGGCGGGAGTGCTGTTAAGTGCAGACCAGCAACTGATAATGGCGCGGTTGGCTAAACGGTCTGATCATTTTATGTCTCCGCAATTGCTGGGCAGCCAGCTTGCGGACATGGAGCCCTTTGATAATAAAGAGCCGCTGCTGCAGCTGAGTAGTGCCGAGAGGGTAGAGCATTTACTGCAACAGCTGGAGAGCTTTGTATCAACAATACATGCACGCAGCTAAACAACCCGAGACTGAGACCTATTGAGATATGACCATAGTCCAGCCTCGGGATCAGGCTTTAAAAGTTAGGCCTTTAGTTGCGAGGTGGCGCCTGCTTTTGATGGGCGGCTTCTCACTGAAGTATAGGTGGTGCAGGTTCCTTTGTTTACATCTAGGGTAAAAGCAACAACCGCAGGTTTCTTCTCAGCATAGGCTCTGCACTTTTCTACAGATCTAAACTTCTTGGATGTCTTTACCGCATGGATTTTGCCGCTGACTGCCGTGCCGTCTTCGACGGGCATCCAGTTGGATGCGGAGCTGGCAAAGCTCATTGCTGGTACTAGGGCTGCAAGCATTAGGCTGCGTTTAATCACATTTTTCATAATTTATCCTATATTTAAATTTTGAGTCTGGGGTTGAGGCTATGTCATACTCAGACCCAATTCCCGGAGATCACTACGCAGCATTTATTGTGCCAGTTTGCTCAGTACCCACAGATTGGGGATAAATATGAGTACTAACCCAAAATATGCGCCGAGTTGGTGCATTTTTTGGTGGCCATGTTCCTTGTGCACTATTTGGGGGTGGCATTGCTGTTAAAAAATAGCTTGATCGAAGCCGGTTTAACCCAGAGGAATCATCCTGTGAAGCAGCAACTAAAATCTATTTTACTCTTAATTGCGCTGGCCTCTGGCTCGGCTTTGGCGGGAGCCAATAATATAATTATCGACGTGAGATCAGGCTCTGAATGGGCAGCTGGTCATTTGCAGTCAGCACAGCATCTTGAACTGGGGATGGTGGCGCAAAATATACACAGCCTGGTTGAGGATAAAGATCAGCGCATCTATCTGTACTGCCGCAGTGGCAATAGGTCGGGCCAGGCTAAAGCTATTCTGCAGGAGCTGGGCTATACCAATGTGGTTAATGCTGGTGGTCTAGAGGATGCCAGCCGGACGCTAGAACGGGAAATTACTAAGTGAATCAGTCAGGACAGGAAAATAATAGGCCCCCTAAAAAACTGAGGATTCACCGCCCCTAGAAGTGTTTTAACCTGAATACACATCAACCTCTCTTGAAACTTGCTTCCACCGAGAGCGTCAACAGAAACTGCCACCTCAGCAGGCCATTGAAATACCTCCTACTGTCGGGTCAACGCCCTCATTGCAAGCGTGTTAAAGGTGCCTGGTTGGTGAGTATGAATGGAGCAGATCAAATGCACACAAGATTATGGGTTGCAGTGGCTTTACTTATCGGAGCGTCCTGTTGGACGAAGGCTACGGAGGTGTCCGAAGGTATATTAAGAACGCCAGATCATTATTTCGACAATCTGATCGGCTATCCCTTTTCGCCCAACTATATGGAATGTGCTAACTCTTTAGGCACGCGTCTGCGGTAGTAAGTATGTATTTCTGTTGCCACGCTTAAATAAATACTTCATTGAGATGGTATGGGTGCCGACGTTGAATTGGAGCATAACGTAAAAAGCCTCTAGTGAGTGTACGCTTGTGTGTACATGACTAAAGGCTTTTGCGGCTAGAGCCTTCTATTTTACAGGGCTCTATCTACTAAATTGGCGCACCCGGAGGGATTCGAACCCCCGACCAAGTGGTTCGAAGCCACCTACTCTATCCAGCTGAGCTACGGGTGCGGTGTTGGTTGCATTGTAGCCTAATTTAGCGTTCCAGGTATTGTAGTTTATTGGGTACGCCATTCCATTCGTCTGCATCTGCTGGTGGCTCTTTCTGTACGGTGATATTTGGCCATACATCGGCCAGCTCTGCATTTAGCTCCAGGAAGACTTCCTGACCTTCGGGTATTTCATCTTCAGCAAAAATTGCATCCACTGGACACTCTGGTTCACAGAGGGCGCAGTCAATGCACTCATCCGGATGAATCACCAAAAAGTTGGGGCCCTCATAAAAACAGTCTACAGGACATACTTCAACACAGTCTGTGTGTTTGCACTTGATGCAGTTGTCGCCAACAATAAAGGTCATTTGGTGTCACTCTTATCTGGTTGAGGTCAGTTTAGGCGCGGCATTATAGCAGGAAGATTTCTCCTGTGAATGCCTGAGTCAGGTTATTTGGTTCTATCTTATAGCTTGAGCCAAAGCTTACGTCAGAGCAGTTTTTTTAGTTCATAAACCAGATCCAGCGCCTGCTTTGGCGATAGCTCATCGGGGCTCAATGATTCCAGCCGCTTCTGCAGTTCTGGGTTGACCGGAGGTAAAAATAGCTCAGCCTGACTCGGTAGCGGCGGGGTGTCTGCCGGGGGAGTTATTACGCCGGGGCTGCCCGCTTCCAGCAGCGCCAGTTCCTGACGAGCAAGATTGATAACATCAGCGGGTATGCCGGCCAATTTAGCCACCTGAATACCATAGCTCTGGCTGGCTGGGCCATCCTGTACCGAGTGTAGGAATACAATACTGTCATTGTATTCCGTGGCATCCAGGTGCACATTAATGGTGCCTGCTACTTTGTCTGGCAGAGCGGTCAGCTCAAAGTAGTGGGTGGCAAACAGAGTGAAAGCTTTGACCTGTTCGGCGAGATAGAAGGCGCAGGCCCAGGCCAGAGACAGGCCGTCAAAGGTGCTGGTGCCACGGCCCACTTCATCCATCAATACCAGGCTGCGATCAGTGGCATTGTGCAGGATATTGGCGGTTTCGGTCATCTCAACCATAAAGGTAGAGCGGCCGCCGGCCAGATCATCTGAGGACCCTATGCGCGTAAAAATGCGATCAACCAGGCCTATAGTAGCCGCGCTGGCGGGGACAAAGCTGCCAATTTGAGCCAGTAAAACAATTAGTGCGGCCTGACGCATATAGGTAGATTTACCACCCATGTTGGGTCCCGTGATGACCAGCATTTTGCGGCCATGATTCATTAGCAGGTCATTGGCCACAAATGGGTCGCTGGAGACCTGTTCCACTACCGGGTGGCGGCCTCCCTCAATATTAATGCCGGGCTGCAGTTGTAGCTGGGGCCTACAGAAGCCCAGACTGTGGGCTCGCTCAGCCAGGGTGGCCAGCACATCCAGTTCCGCCACGGCGGCGGCACAGGTCTGCAACTGGGCTAGATCCTGATTCAATGTTTCAAGCAGCTGCTCATAGAGGTGCTTCTCTCGGCTAAGCGCTCGGCTCTTGGCGCTCAGAGCTCGGTCTTCAAATTCTTTAAGCTCTGGGGTGATAAAGCGTTCGGCATTTTTTAGGGTCTGGCGCCTGATATATTCCACTGGCGCCTGATCACTTTGCCCGCGAGAGATCTCAATATAATAGCCATGCACTCGGTTAAAGCCGACCTTAAGGCTGGAGATGCCTGTATTGGCTTTTTCGCGCTCTTCCATAGCCAGCAGGAACTCTCCTGCGTTGGTATTTAGGGCTCTTAGCTCATCTAACTCAGAGTCATAACCATCGGCAATCACGCCGCCGTCACGGATTACAACTGGTGGATTTTCCTGAATAGCGCCAGCCAGCAGTTCCACCAAATGGGGCAGTGGCTTGGCGCCTTTGGCCAGCTGCTGGAGGTGAGATATTTCGGCACTGTTTAGCTCTGTGGCAATCTTTGGCAATACTGCCAGTGAGTCCAAAAGGCGTGTTAAGTCTCTGGGTCGGGCTGATCTCAGAGCAACACGAGTAAGAATCCGTTCCATATCGCCCACCTGTTTTAGATGGCCGTGAAGCGTCTCGTAGACATAGTTATCTTGCACAGCAGAGATACTGTCCTGTCGCGCCTGCAGTATTCCCAGGTCTTGCAGAGGTTGATTTAGCCAGCGACGCAGCAGTCTGCTGGCCATGCTGGTGGCGCTATTGTCCAGTACATCAAACAGAGTGTTTTCTTCGCCGCCGGTCAAGTTGATATCCAGCTCTAAATTGCGCCTGCTGGCGGCATCCAGAGCCACTCTGTCTTCGCGGTTCTCCGCGCTGATACTGCGAATATGGGGCAGATTATTGCGCTGTGTATCCAGCGCATATTGCAGCAGGCAGCCGGCGGCGGCTATGCCCACAGGGAGATGGTCGCAGCCAAACCCGGCTAAGTCTTTGGTGGCAAACTGCTTATTGAGCAGGCGCTGGGCACTATCTAGATCAAACTCCCAGGGTGCGCGATAGCGTGTACCTGGCGACTGCTGCAAAAAGTCGCTAGCTGGTAGATCTTCAGAAATTAACAGTTCGACTGGGTTGAGTCGCTGCAGTTCAGCATGCAGTTCATCGGCACTGTCTAGCTGCAGCAGTTGAAAGCGACCAGTGCTCATATCCAGGGTGGCAAGTCCAAATTGATCGTCGCAGTGAGTAATGGCAGCCAGCAAATTGTCAGTGCGGTCATCGAGCAGGGCTTCGTCGGTAAGAGTCCCGGGGGTGAGCACGCGCATTACCGCTCGCTCCACCGGCCCCTTGCTGGTTTCCGGGTCGCCAATCTGCTCACAGATTGCTACCGATAGACCCTGCTTAACCAGCTTGGCGATATAGCTCTCCGCTGCATGGTAGGGTACACCGCACATTGGAATGGGATTACCATTGGTTTTGCCTCGTGCAGTCAGAGTGATATCCAGCAGCTGACTGGCCCGCTTGGCATCGTCAAAAAACAACTCGTAAAAATCACCCATGCGATAGAAGACAATATCATTGGGATGCTCAGCCTTGATACGCAGGTATTGCTGCATCATTGGAGTATGGGGGCTGGACTCTGGGGTTGCTTTCATAGGACCAAAACTGGGCAAGTTATCTGTCAGCGAAATTAAGTCTCTTAGTTTAGACCAAACTGATGCCTATAGCCTATTGAAATAGACGCTATTGCTCTGCATAACTGGCAATAATAGTTAACTTAAGGCATAAAAGCTGTCGATTGTTAAAGCTGGGTAGTAATGCTAAATTGCTGGCCTGAGTTTACAGCACAGTTAGCTCTGTTAACGCAAAATGCCAATATATTGAGACAGACCTAGGGGAAGATAGATGAGTGATGCAGTAACAGTAACTATTGAAGATAGTGTGGCCCGTATTGTTATGGACGATGGCAAAGTCAATGTTCTGGGCTATGCCATGTGGGATGCTCTGGAGGCTGCATTTGACCAGGCCGAAGAGGCGGGCGCAGTGGTTATTCTGCAGGGGCGCGATGGTATTTTTTCCGGAGGTTTTGACCTCAAGGAAATGGGTAAAGGGCCGCAGAATGCTCTGCAGCTGACATCCAGAGGGTCAAAGATGGCGCGTCGCATACTGTCATTTCCCACACCGGTGATTGGCGTGTCAACCGGGCACTGCATTGCCATGGGTGCATTTCTAATGCTGGCCTGCGACTATCGAATTGGCGCTGCCGGCGATTTTAAGACAGGACTTAACGAAACCATGATCGGCATGACCATGCATAATTTTGGTATCGAACTGGCTCGCTACAGAATCCCATTGCATTACTTTAGTCGCGCGGTAATTAATGCGGAGATATGGAATCCGCAAGATGCTATATCTGCAGGATTCTATGATCGCATTGCACCAGTTGAGCAGCTTGAGGGTGCTGCATATATGGCGGCGGAGATGTTTGGCAAGCTGGATATGACTGCTTTTAATGGCACCAAAAATAAATCGCGTAAAGATGTTCTGGAATTACTCGATCGCTGTATAGAAATGGATCTGGTTGCCCCTGGCAGCTAACTAAAACCTTTTAAAGCTCTTTAATTCTCAAAACTTTATTTTTAATCGCCAACATTCCGCGCCTTTGGTGGCGCGGGATTGAGTTTTCATGCCCTTTTAAAAACCCTATTTAGAGAGTAGTATTCGCTTATGAATAGCGTGTAGCGCTTTAAAAAGGTCGGATATTCACCATGACAGAGACTGAAAACAAGGCCATTTTAGAGGGCCTGTTGAGCGGGTTTTCCACGGCAGATGTTGGCTTGCTAATGCCGTTTCTGGAAGCCAAAGACGTCGCCGGCGGAACCGTGGTAATTACCCATGGTAGCAAGGATGCAGATGTTTACTTTTTGCTGGGTGGCGCCTTCAGTGTTTTGGAGAAAGTGAATATTAATGGTTCGACCGTTATTCTAAACACAGCCTCATTCTCCGGACCCAGTATTCTCGGCGAAGTGAATATGCTCAACCAGACCTTGAGAACAGCCACAGTGGTGTGCAGGCAGTCCTGTACCTGCTATATGCTCAGCCATGATCAGTTTGATCGTATTGTGGATGCCAGGCCCAAGCTGGCCATTAAGCTGTTAAAGCTTTTTGGCTCAATGGTGTCCTCCAGGCAGATTGCCTTCCAGCACAGTGTCAGAGCCAATATTTTAAAGGACTCGCGCAGTGTTGAAGCTGCGGTCTACAAGCTGGGTCGCTACACTGGCAAGGTGTACAAAGCTGATGCTGAGCTAACCCAGAGGCTGTTTAGCGCAGACCTGGAAGGTACAAACTATAATTCTTTCGGATAGGCCGATTATGAAAACCACCGGATCAACCTGTCTGAGACCATGGCAACCCATTACCCCCGGGCTGTGCCCGCCGGGTGATTGTTATCGGAGCTCTGTATGATTATTCCAGCTGCTAGCCGAACACCTGAAGTAGCTTTTTCCGAGCAGACCTGCAGTATTGTAGGAGAGTGCTACCCCGAGGATATTAGTGAGTTCTCAACGCCCATCATGGAGCGGTTGGAGGCTGATGTGGCCGCGGCAGATTTCTATCGAGTTGATGTAGAGCTCTATTACTTTAATAGTTCATCGGCAAAGTTTTTGTTTGATCTATTTGAATTCCTCGACCACTGCGCAGCGGATAACAAGCAGATTAGCGTTATCTGGCGATACCGGGGCGACGACGACACCATGCAGGATGCGGGTGATGAGTTTAGTGAAGATATGGAAAATCTTGTATTTAAACTGGAGCAAATCGATTGAAACCTGCCAGGGTCTCGGTGGGAAAGGAGCAATCAATGAATACTAAGTCCATACAGCTTCATGAGTTAATGCTCTCCAGAGGCACGTTTTTTTGTTATTCGGGGCCGCTGTCTGAAGAGGTGTTGACCAGTATTTCCGCTGTTGTAAAAGATCAGCTGACCGACTCCCGGTCAGATCTCTCGATCAAGACTAAGGTCTTTGGTATTTTTGTCGAGCAGGCGCAAAATATTATTCGTTACTCTGGTTTAAGGGTGGATAAAAGCGGTGTTGGCTCTGTGTCTATAAGTCATACAGACTCCGGTTTTATGCTTGAGTCTGTCAATGAAATCACCACCTCTGGGCAGCAAAAAGTCGCAAAAATTCTTGGCGAGCTCAAGGCGATGGATGCCCAACAGCTCAAAGCAGCCTACAAAGAGCGGATTAAGGACGGGCCTCCGAGCGGAAGCACAGGTGCTGGTCTGGGGTTTATCGAAGTGGCGCGCCGCAGTTCCAGGTTTGACTACGCCTTTGAGGAGCACAATGGCGTTACGCTGTTTATCTACCGCGGTTGGGTCGATACCAGGTAGGGTTAATTGGTACACCCAGGCAATTTAGTCATCCCAAATGCCTCTCGGGCTATTCTTTTTCTAAATAAGGCTCTACTTTTTTTAGAGCATCTTTAAGTGACTTATGAAGCTGTTTAATTTCCGCCCTATTCAAGGTGGCGAGGCGCGCTCGCAGATGAGACTTATCGGCCTCAATTGAGATTGCTGACTCGGACTGATTTTGGTCAAGCACAGTAAATGTGCGTACAGGGTTGGCTATGCCTTTTATTGTGACAGGCTCAGCCTCGCGGCACAGGATACTGCTTCTCACCAAATTGTAGGTGTCTTCGGATAAAAGAATGCTGTTGGCCTGAGCTTGGCTCTCCAATCGTGATGCGACATTAACACCGCCTCCCACCACGGTGTAGTCGAGGCGATGTTCGGACCCAAAGTTACCCACGGTGCAGTAAGCGGTGTTGATCCCGACACGCATGCGAAAGGGCTCATGCAAGCCATAGTCGACCCATCTGTCAGTCAGCTCTTCGAGTCGCTGTTGCATGGCGATGGCCATGGAGACGCAGCGGATCGCGTCCTTCTGGGTGCCCTGGCTCTCGGGGTCGCCGAAAAATATCATTATTGCGTCACCAATATACTTATCAATGGTAGCGCCATACTCGAGGGCTATAGCAGACATCTCATCCAGATAGTAATTCAGGGCATCGGTCAGGTCCTCGGATTCAAGACTCTCTGTGATGGAGGTAAAGCCCACCAGATCAGAAAAAAATATCGTCAGCTTCTTGCGCGAGCTGGCCAGACTGACGGTCTGGTCACCGCTAAAAATAGATTGGTAAACCTGAGGCGAGAGATATTTGGCCAGCTGATTAGACAGCCCCTCCAGCTGGGCATTTTTTTCCTGAGTCTCTCGGGCGAGCTCGCTCAGGCGGTCCGCGCTGCGGTCATTGAGTTTTACCAGGCGCTTAGTGGTTTTAAGCAGATGTTTATATTGGTTTAGAAGCTCTTGGTAATCTGCTTTTGGCAGCTCTGAATTGTTCCCTCCCAAAAGCATATCGGCATCAGATACAAACTTATCCTCGGAGCGAAAAATAGCATCATTGTTGGCCATATAAAATATTCCCCTCTCTTTTCTTTAGCAGCCAAAAATCTGCGGCGCACAGGCGAAGTTGAATTTCAGCATCTTTCTATGACAAACTCTATTCATATTAGAATAATAAGATCTCATGTGATGCTAAAAGAGACAACATCATGACCACTAAAGTGCAAATCCTGGTGTTGGCGGTTTTTGGCAATCTTGGGCTGGCTACAATTTTTGGCCTGATAAATCTCAATCAACTGGCTGATCAGGAACAAGCCTATTTAAATGATGCTGCTTCGGTCTACCAGCAGGCATGGAGCTCTGCAGCTGAGACTGTATTTGCAAATTCTGTGGGGCTTTGGCACCCCATTAGCGGTGAGCCGAGCAAAGCCGCCATCTGGTCTGAGACTGCCAGCTCTGATCTGTTTGCGCGCATAGATCCCAAGGCCAAAGGCAATCCATTATTACAAGCCATTGCTGGTAAAGATCAGGCTGCGCTGTCCTCGATGTTGGACGCACTATTTAGTGAGGCTCTGACCGAGGACAGTCTAACCTTTGTGTCCTTTGTAACTGGCAACAATAGCCTCACCTACTGCAGATCCGCAGGTGACAAGCCTGCAGTTGATATCTGTGAAGCTGCGGCGCTCTCTGAGTACAGTCTTTCCGCCGATAGTCCATCACAGATAGCTGTTTCTGGTCAGAAAGTTGAGATCGCCTTTCGCCCCAACTTGCTGACTATAGGTGGTGGCAGTGTCGATAAACCCTCAGCCTTTCATGTTTTGTACGTTGATTTTTTTGCCGCGGGAGAAAACCTGGGGACTCTGGTTCTGGGTCAAGACCTATTGCCCGTCATGAGCCTGTTTGAAGCCGAGTTCCAGGTTAATTTAGTGATTGAGCAGGACGGTGCATTGATTACCACAGGCCAGTGGCTGACTGAGGCTGGGAATTTGGGCTCGGCGCTCCCTGCTGATTTTTCACGGCAGATTTACACGGTAATCGATGATCGCCAGGATGTGCTGGCAAACCAGAGTTATTTTGGATTTACCGATCATAGTCTCGATGGCCCAAGCTTGGGTTTTAACGACCATAGTCTCGATGGCTCAATTTTTGGCTTTCCGGTTAATAAAACCCCCGCAGGCAAGCAGGCCTGGTTTCTGGTGGTGCGCGAGCAGCGCGCGGCTCTGCAGCAGAGCAGGGAGGCTATCCAAGCCAGACTGATCACAGGTATTAGTTTATTTGCTGTGCTTTTGGTCGCTATGGTGGGGTTGATCAACTATGCATTTAACGGCATTGCCCGGGCCATTAATGTTCTGCAGGCACTGATCAAAGGCGATGATTCAGTATCCATAGATCGGGGTAGTCACTGGCTGCGCTCCGAGGATGACGAGATAGCGCGGCTCTCTGAGGCTCTCGAAGCCTACAGGTCCCACCTTATTGAGATGGAGGATATCAAGCTCTATCAACAGTACAATCGGCAGCAGCGAGACGCCATTATGATGGACAAGATGCGCCTGCTCGCCGATCAGCTGGATGGTGAGGCCAAACGGCTAATTTTGTCGGATGTGGCCAAGATGCAGCAAATTGCCAATAGCCGGCCCAAAGAGGGCAGTGAAGATGCCTCTGTTGAGCTTATGTCTGTGGCTTTCTCCAGAATGTCTCAGGAGGTGGTCACCCTGCTGGATGTTAGAACCCAGGAGGTGCAGCAGGCCTATGAACAGGCATCCAGCGCCAACAGGGAAATTCAAAGCTCCATTAACTATGCCGCCAAATTACAGAGGGCACTGTTAAGAGCGGAGAGCTTCCCTGCAGACATAAATATACATGTTACCTGGCAACCCAGGGATGTGGTTGGCGGCGATATCTATGTGGTAAGAACCATTGGCAGCAAGACTATTATTGCGGTTATTGATTGCACTGGCCACGGTGTGCCCGGGGCCTTTACCTCGGTGATTGCCCGCGCCGTAATAGACCGCGCGATTGAGGATGACAGCATCACCACGGCGGGCAATTATCTATCCAAGTCCAATCGGCTGATCAAGGATATGCTGTTTCAGCACGGAGCCCAGGCCTCGGATTCCGATGCCGGCTTTGATGGTACTGTTTGTATTATTGACCGTGATAGCAATAGGTTGGAATTTGCTGGAGCCAACTCCTCCCTGTTGGTGCTGAACAATGGTGAGATTACCGAGCTCAAAGGCGACAGGAAGTCGGTGGGTGCACGACGCACCAGAGCTGGTTATGAGTTTACAACCCAGGTGATTGAAAATCCCTCTGGGATGTTTGTAATGCTCACTGACGGGGTCACTGATGTAATGAATGATATGCCTCAGCCCACAGCTTTTGGTCGCAGGCGTTTGAAGAGCCTGATAGAAAACCTCAATACCTCGGACCCCGAGACCCTGGCAGGTCATATTATGGAGGCGATAAATGGCCACAAAGGAACCAGCGTGCTGCGCGATGATCTGACGTTGATGGTCTTCTATATCCACAGTCTTGAGCAGACCCATCACGAATCTCTTGCTGAGCCAGCGCCGGAGGCGGAGCTGCAAATATAGGCCTGCGGGGCAGCTTTTTACCATTGCTGTCAATTTGTCTCAAAACAACTATCGGCCGTCTGCAAAGCGAGATACACTTTTGCTATGAATCCTGATATCTACCAACTCTCGGCCGACATCGGCAAAATTCTCGGTGACCAGGGCGCCACTGTGACATTTGCAGAGTCCTGCACCGGCGGCGGTGTGGCCCATGCTATTACAGCGGTGCCGGGCAGCTCCGCCTGGTTTGGTTGCGGCTTTGTCACCTATGCCAATAGTGCCAAACACCGATTGTTGGGTGTGCCTGCAGAGCTGCTTAATTCACAGGGTGCGGTAAGTGAGCCTGTGGTAATAGAGATGGCCAAGGGAGCAGTTGCCGCTGCGGGAGCTGACTTTGGGGTCGCTATTAGTGGCATCGCCGGCCCCGGAGGTGGCACCGTCGAAAAGCCTGTGGGCACAGTTTGGTTCTGTTGGACTGGACCCCAGGGTAACCTGACTCAGCGGCATTGTTTTTCAGGAGACCGCCACCAAGTTCGTGAGCAAGCCATCACAATTTGTTTAAAACAACTGTTGCATCAGGTTACTGGTTATTATACTGTATAACCATACAGCTACTGATTAAGTAACCAGTAATATAAAACATCGCAAAATTTCGAGGATACAAATATGGACGCCAACAAATCTAAAGCACTAGAGGCAGCACTGGGTCAGATCGAACGTCAGTTTGGCAAGGGCACCGTGATGCGTATGGGCGAGGGTGGCCGTCAGGCGGTGCCCGCTATCTCAACCGGATCGCTGGGTCTGGACATTGCACTTGGCATTGGCGGCCTCCCCAAGGGTCGAGTTGTTGAGATCTATGGTCCGGAGTCCTCAGGTAAGACAACATTGACGCTGCAGGTGATTGCCGAGGCGCAAAAGGCTGGTGGCACCTGTGCCTTTGTGGATGCCGAGCACGCACTGGATCCTGTCTATGCGGAAAAGCTGGGCGTTAAGGTCGACGACCTGATTGTCTCGCAGCCAGATACAGGTGAGCAGGCTCTCGAAGTTACAGATATGCTAGTGCGCTCTGGCGCCTGCGATGTCTTGGTGGTTGACTCGGTAGCTGCGCTGACCCCGCGAGCGGAGATTGAGGGTGAGATGGGTGATCATCACGTGGGCCTTCAGGCTCGACTGATGTCTCAGGCGCTGCGCAAACTGACAGGTAATATTAAAACCGCTAACTGCCTGGTTATCTTTATCAACCAAATCCGTATGAAAATTGGTGTTATGTTTGGTAATCCGGAGACCACCACTGGCGGTAATGCCCTGAAGTTTTATTCCTCAGTACGTCTGGATATTCGTCGTATTGGAGCCGTAAAGGATGGCGACGAGATTATAGGTAACGAAACCCGCGTTAAGGTCGTTAAAAACAAGGTGGCACCGCCGTTTAAGCAGACAGAATTCCAAATTCTCTACGGTCGCGGTATCAACCGCAACGGCGAGCTTGTGGATCTGGGCGTCAAGCATGGTCTGGTGGATAAATCTGGTGCCTGGTATGCCTACAAAGGGAATAAAATTGGCCAGGGTAAAGCCAATGTTGGCATCTTCCTGACGGAGAATCCGGAGATTGCGGCTGAAATCGAATCCCAGATCAGAGCGAAGGAGCTGGGTAATCTAAAGCCTGTAGAGGACGCCCCTGCGACATCGGAACAGGATTTTACTGAAGAGTAATCCAGCACAAAGCTCAGGCAATGAAAAAACAGAACGAGGTAGTTACTCCAGCTAAAATTCGCTCTGCAGCCATGGATCTGCTGACCGGGCGTGAATTTTCCCGGGCCGAGCTAGCCAAGAAGCTGGATAAGCGCTTTGGCTCTGACCCTTCAATGTCTGATCCGATAATTAAGGCGGAACTGGATCGTCTGCAACAAGAGGGTCTGCAGTCTGATGAACGCTTCTGTGAAGCATTTCTGCGCTCGAGAATTTATCGCGGTCATGGGTTGGCAAGAATTCGCATGGATATCCGTCAGAAAGGTATTGCAGAGGATCTATTTAATGTCGCAGTAGAGACCTCTGATACCGACTGGTTTGCGCTCGCAAGAGAGGTCGCCGAGCGCAAATTTGGCCGCGGTCCGACCATAGATCAAAAAGACAGGGCCCGGCGCATGCGCTTTTTACAGTACCGCGGTTTTAACTTTGACCAGATCAAGTACGCCCTGTCGGCCACTGAGCTAGAAGAGGTTTAGGCAGGGGCTGCATCCAGATAGCCATCAAATAGCTCTACCAATCTGGGTTCCATATAGCTATGGGCCTTGAGATTGACAATAAATCCACAGTGCCCGCCATGGGCATAGATCTCGAGATTAAGTAAGTCCGGACAGTTGATCTTTTTCACATCTGACACGGGAATAATGGGGTCGTCAGCGGCTGTAATGAGATGCGCCGGAATACTCAGATTGCTCAGTCTGTCGCCTGTAAGCGCATAAGACCTAAAGTAGCTGTCTGCATCTTTAAACTCTGTATGCCTGGGGACAAAAAATTCATTGAGCTCCTCGAAGGTCTTGGCTTGTTCAAGTTGGGGTCCAAAATCATATTCCGGAAAATGCACCAGTTTTTTACGCAGGGACTTGGTCCAGCGATAGATAAAGTACTTGCGATAGATAAACGACCCTTTGTTTAGGGCACTCATGGCATTCACAGGATCTACCGGGGGGGATATAGCCACTGCCGCCCTGAGGCCCAGCGCAGATCCGCGATCAGCAGCTATGCGCAATGTAAAGTTGCCACCGAGAGAAAATCCTGCCAAAAAAATGGTTTGGTAGGGTTTTTCTGATAAGAAGCTCTCAATAGCATCACCCACCTCAGTTACCATAGTCGAGTTAAACAGCGCTTTATTGAGGTGCTGGGTGTCCCCATGATCACGCATATTAAGCCGCAGCACATCGTAGCCATGGTCAAGCAAATACTTGGCGGTGGTTACCTGATAAGCGGATTTGCTCGAACCCTCCCAGCCGTGGATCAAAATTACCAAGGCTTTTTTAGCGCTCGCCTTTTTTTGGGTGCTGAGATCAAACTCAGCTTTAAGTCTTACCCCCTCGGGTGTAGTCAGAAGCAATTCCTCTGAGTCAAGCACCTCGGCAAGCCTGTTGGCTCGGCGTTTTCGCGGCCCCACACTGTTGAGCGCACTTTGAATATGTGCGTGGCGCAGATAAAAAGGTGGGGTAAATAGGTGTTTTATAGTCATATATAAGGTTAGCGCGTACTTTGGAAATTTGGGCGATTCTTGAACCGCTCATCATAACTGGGGTCGAACTCTAAGACCAAGGAATTTGGTCAATCAGGAAGGTATAGTATCAAGGAGATCAGGATGATTAAGATACTGCAGTTATCTGCGATAAAAAGCGCCATATTGTTATTAATAGCCTTAGTTTTGGCATCTTCGCCCATATTAGCCGCCACTGGCAGCTCCGCAACAGATTCCTCAGTGAACAACCAGATCGAAAAACCAGAGCTATCTGTGGTCGAGCGAATGCGCGCCATAACACCTTTAAACTACAAAAAATGGAGTATTCGCAGCGGTTGCATTAACTCAAGTCGCATCAAGCGGATTAGGTTTCTGGATGATAGCACGGCTCTGGTGAGTCTGATGGGCAAGAAAACAGCTGTGCTTAAATTAGCCTCGCGCTGTCCAGGTATTAAGAAACGTGGTTTTTCCTACGCCAGCGAAGGCCAGAGACTGTGCACCAGACATACGCGCTTTTCGGTGCTTGGTGGAAGCTATGCCTGCAAGGTAGCCTCCATAGATCCGTATATTGGACTGGAGGACCCGCCCGAGCTGCAAGAATATGATTGAATCAGCTATTTTTGCTTGCTTATAGTAGAGGTTTTGGCTTTTCATAGTAGCTACAAAGGTTTGCTATGAGGCTCCAGATGAAGTTAATTAAACCGTGCATCATTGTGCTGCTAGCCGCAGCCCTACCCGCAATGGGTTTTGCAGAAGAGCCCTCGGTCAATAAAGAGCCCTCAGCGGGTAAAGAGCCCTCAGCCAATAAAGAACCCTCAGCCAATAAAGAACCCTCAGCCAATAAAGAAC
>JAYPYO010000002.1:0-96604 GCA_038135995.1 Porticoccaceae bacterium | reverse complement strand
TGCTGCAGATGTTCCCGCTGGACGGTATTCGCAAGCCAGATGTGGAAGAATTTAATACCCAGATGCGCGAAGAATTTTTATTTATCCGCGACTTTATTGTGCTGCACTACCATGTCACCGAGCGCGAAGACACTAAATTCTGGCGCCACTGCAAAACCATGCCGATACCGGAGTCGCTGCAGCATCGCATTGATCTGTTTAAGCAGACAGGTAAGGTGTTCCAGAAAGCCGGTGATGTATTTGCAGAAAACTCATGGACTCAGGTTATGCTGGGTCAGGGTCTTATGCCAGAGCAATACCACTCCATTGTTAATATGATGTCCGACGATGAGCTGCGCAGTTTCCTGGAAAATATCAAACACAATGTAGACCGTTTGGTAGAGCAGTTGCCTAGCCATCAGCAGTTTATCTCAAACTACTGCCAGGCAGAGGCGATGTAGCCAGCAAAGGCGTTAATGCCGAAAATCTCGCTGTGCCAACAGCAGTGGCTACTTGAGTTGTGCTTGCAGAAACTGTTTTAGCTGTGCCTGTTGCTCGGGGCTAAGGCTGGTCACCAGATCTTCAAGCCCTTCAGGCAGAGGCTCGCCAGGTTCGCCTTTGGTTTTAAATACATAGTAATCAAAGAACTGCCGCCAGGCCTCACGTTTCTCCGGGCTGAGCTTGGCCATGCTCATCATACTGTGCATTAGACTGTCGTTAGGCGAGAGCCCAGTGTCTGTGATGCCACCCCACCAGTAGTTAATGAGCACATTGACCGCCTGTAATGATTGCACGCCATGCCACCAGAGAGCGGGTATATAGATCCCGTCGCCTGGCTCAAGCACCGCTTGCTGGCCAGCTTTTTCCGCCTCGGCATAATTGGGGTAGCGAGCCAGATCAGGCTGCTCGGTATCCACCATACTCACCGGCACACCGCCCGGAGTCACCAGCATGGGTCCGGGATACAGATTATTGATTTGCTGCGGAGGGAATAGGGTAAATTTACGCTGCCCGGCCACCACACAAGCCAGATTGTCATGAACATCATAATGGGGCGCCACCGCAGCGCGATTGCCCAGCCACATGGTGGGGCCAATTGATCTATCCAGTAGCGGCTGCTGATTTTGCTGCTCAAAGTTGGGCATCACCAGATCCACAGGTATCGCCTGCAGGGCAATGGCATGGGGGTTGGGGTCGTGCTGTATGGTTAGCAAGCGGTCCAGACCAATACCCAGAGTCACCTGAGCCTTTTGGAAGTTTAGAGTCTTTAGGTCTGACTCATAGAAGAAGCGGCCTTTAATATTGGGGTTGCCGACCAGGGCGGAAATTACTTTTTCGCTGTCATATTTTTTCAGGTAACTGACTATAGCTTCCGGAGATTCAATACCTGCCTCCACAGCAGGCCAGTGACCGACCACAGATTTGATATGGGCAGGCTGGTTTAGAGGAATAATTTCCCCGTGGAACTGGTCGTAATTGACCTTTTCCCAGACACGAATTGCCTGCACCGATCTACCCCCCCTGCCCGTAGTTTTAATGATTAAATTATCGCAGAAAGCCATTCATAAGGATATTGGCAACTGCACGACCTCAGAGATGGAAATGCACCTCTGTGGCCACCAGCACCTCAAAACACTGGTTGCAACGAACCTCGGCCTGCAGAGGATTGCCGCAGAGGTTGTGGGTTAACAGCATAGGGTCCCCGGCATCGGTACCACAGTGCCTGTTGCCCCAGCTCAGCAGGGTAACAAAGTAGGGAAATAGATCGCGTCCCTTATCGGTAAGCTGATACTCATAGCGCAATGGGCTCTGCTGATAGGGCTGTTGAGACAGTACTCCCTCATTGACCAGTCGCTTAAGCCGGTCGGCGAGAATATTGGTGGCTACTGGCAACTCCTGATGAAATTCATCAAACCGTTTTAAACCATGGAAGGCGAGGGCAACAAGATTGGCGGTCCAGCGGTCGCCGAGCAGGTCAATCAGGTTTTGATAGAGGGTCTTGCTGGTATTACTGGATGCCGCAGGAGAGCGGCGCCGGGTTTTGGTAGCCCGCTGATCAATACCGGCCCCAGGTCCAGGCTTAAAGCTAATATCTCGAGCGTCAATATCCTGGTCGCAGTGGCTGCACTGCATTACTGGCCAAAATGCCTTGCCGCAGCGATCATGCACCAATTCCACCTTGTCCAGATCCGGGCTGCTAAAGTGAGTGCGCTCCCAGACCATAGCCATCAAGCCATTGTGATAGAGCTCGATAGATTTTTTGGTGAGATGATAGACCGGGTGGCGGTCAGAGGTTTCTTTGCGCAGACAGTCGATGCTCTGCAGCCAGTTGAGGCGGTTACTCAGCACGCCCTTAGAGGCACCGGTGCCCGCCAGCATCTCAGTAAAAGTATTAACCCCCCAGAACACCTCCTGCAAAATCAGCAGACACCATTTATCCCCTATCTGGTCCAGTGCTCGATTAATAGAGCTGGCTCTGGTACCAAAGCTATTACTGTCTGCTTTCAATTATCCTTGCTTCCAAAGATCCTCACCACGGCTCCACCAGGCATGGAAGCCCAGGGGTACCCGTTGAGGCATCTTGATTCGGGCTATGGGCCCCTGACAGATATCCTGAGCGTCAAAAATCTGTAGCTCAGAGGTCCAGCTATTACTATCAGTGACCAGAGACATTACATAGCCATGGTCTTCAGCGCTCTCTCGGTTGGCACCTTTTACTGGTGCAAAGGGAGTCTCGCTGCCATAGACGCCATCACCATAGCTCCACTCATCGTACTGGCCTGTGTCATTGTTGTACTTAATTAAGCCGTTAAAGCGCAATGTATGGCCGCCCTCTTCGAGCAGGGGAATACGCTGATGGTAGGCATATTTGCCCTTGGTACCCTGATAGATCTGGTTGACTTTATTAAACTCGGTATTGAGGTCGCAGATATCAGCCTCACGGACTTCACCTGTGACCAGATTAAAGCGCCAGCGGTAGTTATTGGCCTCCAGGCGCATATAGGCCAGCATATGAGACAGAGCGCCCTCGTCGTTGGAGGCATCGGGCATAGGATTGGTGGAGCGACAGCCGTCCATCACTACCCAGTCTCCCTCCTCCCAGCAGTTGGATACATGCAAAATAAAGCAGGGCTCGCAGTCAAACCAGCGAATATCATTGGATTGGCCATAGCGGGGGATCACACCAAAGCGGGCGGGAATATCGCGATGGAATTTAAGTACCCGCATATTGTGATTGCGCAGCACATCAATATCATGGAAAAACGGCAGATCATGGAGGATCGTGTAGTTAGTGGTAAAGCCCAGATCATGGGGCAGGCGCGGACCGGGAATCTCAATTTCAACTTCCTGACGCAAGGTGCCATCTGGGTTGGCCACACCATAGGTCATAAAGGGCGCCTCGTCCCCGTAGTCCATAAATAGAAGCTCGCCTGTGTTCCAGTCCACATGGCTGTGGGCAGACATTTTGCGCCTGGTACGACCCTGAAGATCGAAGACTCCACGGTTTTCCAGTGTCAGAGGGTTCATGCTGTAGGGCACGCCGGCGTTGTACCAGGTGGGCAGCAGCTGGCCATTAAACAGAATTACATCGGTGTTGCCTGTGTCTTTGATCGGTGAATCGGGCAGTGAGAAATCAAAGGGCCCCATAACCCCGGGCCAAACCGCTTGGTTCTCAGCTAGCTCGCGCTGCAGCGCATAGGTGTGAATATAGCTGTTGCGGTAGGAGGCCTTGCCATCGCGAATATAGATCGCGTGCACCATGCCGTCGCCATCAAAGGGGTGGTAGAGGTTTTTTGGCTTAAAGACTGGATTGGGACCATTTCTATAGTAGGCGCCAAATAAATCCTCGGGCAACTCGCCAATCACCTCGAGTTCATCCACAGCAATTTCATCGGTGGTGGGAGCATAAGCGCCGTGGAGATAGGGATTGTCCAGCTCGTAAATCCAGTCCTGGGTGTCGTCAAATAGTGGCGCTGACCCAAGGCATTTTTCGGTGACTTCAAAGCCATTGCTGCTCATGGTGATATCCCCTCAAACCTATTGTGTCTGATATTGTTATTTTGCATTTAATTTCTAAGGTCTAATTATGCAAGTATATGAAATTTGCGGCTTGCAGGGCAACTACTTGGTTGCCAGCTGCCCCTGATCTCGCTAATATCTCATCAACCATAACAATAATAACGCTGCAAAAGCCGGTATCTTCCATGCCATTATCCAAGCTGCGCCTGCCAGTGATTCAGGCACCATTGTTTCTTCTCTCTGGCCCCGAGATGGTGATTGCCAGCTGCAGGGCCGGTATTTTGGGTTCCTTTCCCAGCCCCAATGCCCGCACAGAGAAGATACTTGAAGACTGGCTTGTTGAAATTACCACAGCGCTAAGAGGTAATGCCGAGGCCGCGCCCTGGGCGATCAATCTGGTTATGCACAGATCTAACCCACGGCGCCACGCTGACCTGGAGCTGGCTATTGCATATCAGGCGCCCCTGGTGATCACTGCACTGGGCAGCCCCAAAGAGGCTGTTGAGGCCGTGCATAGTTATGGCGGCTCGATCTATGCCGATGTAAATACTGTAGATTTTGCCCGCCGTGCTGCAGATACCGGCGTCGATGGTTTGGCGCTAATCTGTGCCGGTGCCGGTGGTCATACCGGACAGATATCGCCCTTTGCCTTTGTAGATGAGGTGCGGCAGTTTTTTGATGGTGAGATTATTCTCTCAGGTGCGATTAGCAATGGACGGGCTATTCGGGCTGCACAGGTGCTCGGTGCTGATTATGTGTACATGGGTACCAGGTTTATTCCCAGCCACGAATCTCTGGCTGCTGATGCCTATAAACAGATGGTGGTGGATGCCTCGGCTGGAGATATTGTTACCTCGGACTCTGTGACCGGGGTCAAAGCCAATTGGTTGAGAGACAGTCTGATTAATGCCGGCTATGACACAGCCAATATGCCAGCGCCTGGAGATATTAATTTTCTGGAGGCCGCAGGGGATGTCAAGCGCTGGCGGGACATCTGGGCTGCGGGTCAGGCAGTTGCCGGGATAACCCAGCAGCAGTCTATTGCCAGCATTGTTGATCAACTGGAACAGGAATACTTAGAAATAATGGGAGCTGAGTTATGATTACATCATCTGCACAGCGTATTGCAGACTATAGGGCGCGGGGCTGGTGGGGCGATCTGACCCTGCACGGCATGTTGAGACAACATGCCCAGAGCAATCCGGAACTACTGGCCGTGGCCGATCAGCCCAACCGTCAGGCACTGACCGGAGATGACCCGGTGCGGCTGTCCTTCTCCCAACTTAACCATGCTAGCGATAATCTAGCCGTGCAGCTTTTGCAGGCCGGGATTAAAAGCGGCGATGCTATTGTGGTGCAGCTGCCCAATATTGCCGAGCTGGTGATGGCCTATTTAGCGGCCAGCAAAATTGGAGTGATCATTTCGCCAGCAGCAGTGCAGTACGGTGCCCATGAGTTGCAGCATATTTGCGCCACTATCAACCCATCAGCCCTGTTAACTATCGAACAGTTTAATGGCCTACCCCTGGCGGCCAATGCCCAGCAGCATCTGCCGGAGTCATGTAAGGTACTGGCCTTTGGTCAGGATATTGCGGTAAATAGCAGTGGCTGCGCACAGGTTCAGCAGCAGCTGACCGAATATGAAAATCAATATCCTACAGGGGCCGATGATATTCTGACTATCTGCTGGACCTCTGGCACTACAGGCACGCCCAAAGGTGTGCCGCGTTCCCATAATATGTGGTTTGCCACTTCCCGCTGCTGCATGGAGGCGGCGGACTACAAGCTGGGCGATCGCTTTTTAAATATTTTCCCCATGGTCAATATGGGCTCTGTGGGTGCTTTTCTGTATCCCTCCATGCTGGTGGGCTGCAGTATTATTTTGCACCATCCTCTGGACCCGGCTCTGTTTTTAGCCCAGTTACAGGATGAAAAAATTACCTTTACCGTGGCTCCCCCCGCAGTGCTGAATCAGCTGGCCAAAAATGAGGCAATGTGGAATCAGTTTGATTTTTCCCAACTGCGCTCAATTGGTTCTGGCTCCGCTCCTCTAGCGCCCTGGATGATTGAGACCTTTGCTGAGAAATACGGTAAAGATGTGCTCAATTTCTATGGCTCCAACGAGGGCATCAGTCTTTTCTGCACTCCTCAGCACGGCTCTGACTCCACCCGGCGGGCGACCATGTTCCCCCGAGTTGGCGCAGGTATCGACAGTTGGGATTCAGAGGTTAATTCCATGGTATTTAGCAAGGTGGTGGATGTGGAGACTGGCGAGGAAATTACCGAGACTGGCAGGGTAGGTGAGCTATTATTTGATGGCGCCACTGTATTTGATGGTTATCTGGGCACTGATAACTCCGAGGTCTTTACCGATGATGGCTTTTTCCGTACCGGTGACCTGGTGGAGCTTTGTGGTGAGCCGCCAAACTTCTATCAAATTGCCGGTCGCTGCAAAGATATTATCAATCGCGGAGGCATGAAAATCTCTCCCATGGAGATTGATATACTGCTTGAGGGGTTGCCCAACTCTGTTGAAGCTGCAGTCTGCGCCTATGAAGATGAGCGGCTGGGCGAAAAAATCTGCGCCTGTATCGTTAGTTCTCCCGAGACCCAGGCCCCCAGTTTGCAGCAGATTGTCCAACATCTCAGCGATCAGGGTGTGGCCAAATTTAAGTTGCCGGAGCGTCTCGAGCTATTTGATGCTCTGCCTCGAAATCCTCTGGGTAAGGTGCAGCGATTTTTACTCCAAGACCAGGTAAGTCAACGAATAGAGGAGGCTCAATAATGGCCGCACCAATCTATGTGCTGGGTGGAGCCCAGACCGATTTTGCCCGCAACTGGGCCCGCGAGGAGCTCAGTATCTACGATATGTTTCGCCAGACTCTGGACAGTGCGCTGGTGTCGACGGGCATTAGCCCAGAGCAAATACAAGTGGGCCATGTGGGCAACTTTGTCGGCGACTTATTTACGGGTCAGGGATTAATCGGCGGGTTTTTTGCCGAGGCCTACCCACAACTGGCCTCTATTCCCACCAGCCGTCATGAGGCCGCCTGTGCCTCTGGGTCTATTGCCATACTCAGCGCTATGCGCGATATAGAGGCCGGCCATTATGATCTGGCCTGTGTGTTGGGGCTGGAGTATATGCGCAATGTAGATGGCCAGACAGGTGCCGAGCATCTGGGTGCCGCTACCTGGAAAGGGGTGGAAGCCACCAGCTGTGACTTCCCCTGGCCCTATATGTTTAATCAGATTATTGATGAATATGATGCCCGCCACGGGATTAACTGTGATCATCTTAAAACCATCTCGCAAATCAACTTTGATAATGGCCGCCGCAATCCCAATGCCCAGTCGCGGAACTGGCAGTTCCAGCCTGAGAGTTATACAGATAATGATCAGTACAATCCCGTGATTGAGGGACGGGTGCGCAAAATGGACTGCGGGCAGATTACCGATGGCGCCGCCTGTGTGTTTTTGGCCAGCGAAAAAGCAGCTAGGGACTACGCGGCCGAGAACGGCCTTAAACTGGAGGATATCCCTCGCATCAAAGGCTGGGGCCACCGCTCCGCGCCCATTAGTCTGGACAGCAAGCTGGCACTGAGTGCCGGCAACCCCATGCTGTTTCCCCATGTAAAACAGATTATGACCGATGCATTGGGGCGCGCTGGTTTTGCCGATGTCACTGACCTCGATGGCTTGGAAACCCACGACTGCTTTACCATCACTGAATATATGGCCATAGATCATATTGGCCTAACCGCCCCGGGAGAGAGCTGGAAGGCCATTGCCGAGGGCCGTATAAGCATGGATGGAGATTTCCCGATTAATGCCAGCGGCGGCCTGATTGGTCTGGGTCACCCCGTGGGCGCCACGGGTATTCGCATGTTGCTGGACTGCGCCAATCAGGTGACCGGGCGCGCCGGGCCCTGCCAAATTAAAGATGCAGAAAATATGGCGACATTTAATCTGGGGGGCAGCACAACCACCTGCGTTAGTTTGATAGTGGGTGTTAACTAGTGCAGTCAGCACTGATCTACGATGCGATTCGTACGCCCCGAGGCCGGGCGCGCCCCGATGGTGGCCTGGCGGATATCAGCGCCTTTGAATTGTTAAAGATAATGTATAACGCCCTGGAGCAGCGCACAGGTCTGGATAAAAACCGCGTGGAGGATGTGCTTTTGGGCTGTGTTACCCAGATGGGTGAGCAGGGCGGTAATATAGCCAAGACCTCATTGCTCTATGCGGGCTGGCCCGATGAGATTCCTGGGATGACCATTAATCGCTTTTGCTCTTCTGGGTTGGATGCGGTGAATATTGCCGCCATGAAAATTAATACAGGGCAGGCGAGCTGTACAATCACTGGGGGTGTCGAGATGATGTCGCGAGTGCCCATGTTATCGGATCAGGCCGCTATGTTTGCCGATGCTGATCTGGCCCTAGATAACCGCATGCTGATGATGGGCAGTGGCGCAGATCTAATAGCCTCGCTAAATAATATTAGTCGCCAGCAGGTGGATCAGATTGCACTGCAAAGTCAGCAGCGGGCGGCAAAGGCCCGTCGGGAAAAGTATTTTAAATCTATTATTCCAGTGTTTAACTCAGTCAAAGACCGCTGGGTTAAAGAGGACGAATGTATCCGTGCCGAACTTAGCGGAGAAGACTTGGCTCAATTAAAGCCATACTTTGCCGACTTGGGTGCCACGGGGGTCGATGCATTGCAGCTGGCAGAGCATCCCGGTCTACCGGCAATTTCCCATGTGCATACCGCTGGCAATTCACCGGCCATGGCAGATGCCGCCTCTCTAGTGCTGCTTGGAGACGTCTCATTGCAGCAGCAGGGTCTGGTGCCCCGCGCTCGTATTTTAGCCGCCACCACTGTTTGCAATGATCCTTTGCAGGTAGTCTCTGGCTGTGCCGCTGCGACTGGCAAGCTACTGTCAGATCAGGGATTAACCAGTGCTGATATAGATCTGTTTGAACTCCACGAGGCCTTTGCCGCGACCAGTATTAAATGTCAGCGGGATCTCAATATTGATGCTGATAAATTAAATGTCAATGGCGGTGTGATTGCCCTGGGGCACCCTATGGGCGCCACCGGTGGCATTATGCTGGGCATGCTGATTGACGAGCTTGAGCGGCGAGACCTGCAGACCGGCGTGGTCGCCACAAGCGGTGCGGCGGGCATTGGCACCGCACTGCTGATCGAGCGTATTTAAACTCTCGAAGCTCTAAAACATTAACCCCTGATTAGTGGCCTGGTTAAGCAAGTAGGCCCGCCTTCCCCTTGCCGGCTTATCTCCAACCCTTTATAGGTGTCTACTTTGCAGCCAGCTGCTTCCAATCCGTTTTTAACCCCGGGTAAATTCTCTAGCATAATGGCTTGGCGCGGCCCCATAGCCAGTACATTACAGCCCATGGTGGGGTATTCCTCCTCAGGTACATCGACAAATCTAATACCCAGATCCTCGAGCCAATGGATAAAACTGGTGGGCATAAAGGGCCTGTATATCAGGGCCAAATCGCGATCTATGGGTGAAATTATCGACATAAGATGCAATACATCATCCGGGTGATCAGGGTCGGGTAACTCCACTACATGCAGTTCCACATCTGGGCCAAGCAGCTCTTTAAGCTGCCTGATCCCCTCGGCATTGGTGCGCGGGCCAAGCCCAACAGCAGCATGGTTTTTATCCAGCCAGATAAAGTCGCCGCCCTCCAATGTGCCTGGCGCGGTTATCTGTCCGGCTACTCTGTGTCCTGCAGCTTGATAGGCGGCGGCATTAGCAGCGGCTTCAGGGGTGCGACTGGCGCGGCCCATATTGCATAGAATCAAACCATTGGGACTAATCAGAATACTGTCTCTGGTATAGATACTGTCGATAGTCAGATTATCTGCCCCCTTGAGATCGATAATCTGTGCACCAGAGCTTGCCAGTAGCTGTCTAAACCTGGCGTACTCTACAAGGGCTTCGTCTATTTGCGGCTTGCCATGAAAGCGCAGGGGCTGCCACTCCTGCTCCAGTTTGGCATCGCTAACAAAGGCGTTGGCAGCACTGCGGATAGCAACCTGAGTGATTGCCGAGTATTCATTAAATTGGGTCATGGTTTTACTCTTATTATTTTCTGACTAATGCGTAGATAGGCATACCGATGAGGATAAGCATAAAGGAATAAAAAACGATCTCCCAGCCGGCGCCATAAATAGCAAAAAAAGCATAGGTGAAGGTGGCGATAGATAGGCCAATGGCGCGATTACGTTCAGGACCGGGCTGATCAGATTTTAAAAAGTAGAACTCTGAGACTGCACAGAAGGCATAGGCCATCAATGTAGACAGGGTGGATAGCATCGCCATAAAGGTAAAGGCGGCCACCAGTCCCTTGGTGTAATTTAAAATCAGCAGGGCACTGATAAATAATCCAGACACCATATAGGCAAACTGCGGTGTGCCACTGTCACTTAGGCGCTTAAACTGTTCTGGCAGCAAATTATCCTTGGCTGCGGCCAGAGCCACATTGCCAGCGGTCAATGTATTGGCATTGAGAGAGCCCAGGGTTGATACCAGGGCGCCCAGAGTAATCAGGCCAGCACCGGCTGGCCCCATCACTTTACTGGCGGCCAGGGCAAAAGGTGCCGATGAATTGATTAGCTCATCTGCTGGAACCAGCAGTGCAATCGCCAGGCTGACCAGCAAATAGATGGAGAGTATGGTGAGTACTGCAGCTACCAGCACCCGGGGGATTGTCTTATCCGGTTGCGCCATATTGTCGGCTGGCACGGTGGCTGTCTCTATACCTACAAAGGACCACATTACCAGAGTGGTCACCGTGGCTAGCAGAGCTGCCGGGTGAAGTTCTGTGGGATTGACCTCGGGCAGATTGGCGGGCTCCATAAAAGCAAAGCCGAGAATAATCATAAACAACAGGGGTAGTATTTTGATTAGAGTGGACACCACCTGAAATCTGCTGCTGCTCTCCAGGCTTCGTATATTGAGCATCACAATAGTCCACACCAATGCCAGGGCACAGACTAGAGAAAGGATTCTGGAGTCAGTTACCTGGGGAACAAAAACGCCAAGGTAGCCCACAAAAGCAATAGCAATACCAGAGACTGCGGCAATACAGGCGATCCAGTAGGTCCAGGCAATCAGGAAGCCAGCAAAGCTGCCCAGCCCCGCCTGCACATAGGCATAGGGACCGCCAATTTTTGGAATACGTCGCACCAGACGTGATAGAGACAGAGCCACCAACAGGGTGCCACCACCGGCTATCAACCAGCCTGCCAGGCCGAGCATGCCATAGGGTGCCAGCAATGTAGGCATCATAAAAACGCCGGAGCCAATGGCACAGCCTACGGCTATAGACCAGCCGCGCCAGAAGCCAATTTCATTGTGGGTATTAGGAGTTTTATTATTGTTATTCATTTGTTCCCCTCAGTAACCAATACGGTAACAGGGAACCCATACATTGCCTAGAGGGGGATAGGTTGTCGTGCCGAGCTTGTGTTTAAATGTAAATAGGATTAGCTTGGTGGTTATACGCTAATGAATAAAAAATATTACGTAGCATTGTGCTGCGGGGGCGGGGGCAAAAAATGAGAATCTATTCGGCGATAGCAGTGCTATCAGTATTAACTGCCTGTGGTGGTGGTGGCGGTGGTGGCAATAAACCTGCTCCCATAGTGGTAGTGGGAGCTAGTGGTGGCAACAACACGGCGGCTCCCTCAGGTTGGGTGGAAGGTCAGTATGATTCTTATCGCAGTCTTGAGGGGTTCTGTGCCAACCCAAGGTCTGATAGTTCCTATGGTGATCGGGTAGGCAGTATTACCGATGAAAACTTTTGGATTCGCTCTTACAGCAATGACACCTATCTCTGGTATCAGGAGTTAGACGATATTGACCCAGGCACTGTCGACAGTACCGCTGAATATTTTGACCTGATGAAAACCGATGCGCTGACCGAGACCGGCAACCCCAAGGATCAGTTTCACTTTACCTATGACACAGAGGAGTGGGAGCTATTATCCCAGTCTGGAATCTCTGCGGGCTACGGTTGGGAGCTGGCCTTCGTAAGAAACTCACCGCCGCGCAGTTTGGTGGTGGCTTTTAATGAGCCCAATACTGCCGCAGCCGATAATAATATTGGTCGCGGTGCTGTGATAGTGTCAGTCGATGGTGCGGCAGTTGCAGACGGCTCAGCAGATGTATTGAACGCCGGGCTATTTCCCGCTGAGCTGGGTGAGTCCCATACCTTCGAGGTGCGCGACCTGGGCGCCAGCGAGACCAGAACAGTGGTGATGGAGAGTATGGAGATAGTTACCGAGCCAGTAAAAAATGTCAAAACTGTGGATTACAATGGCACCAAGGTAGGTTACCTAACCTTTAATACTCATATTGCTACGGCCGAACAGCAACTGATTACCGCGGCCGAGCAGTTAAAAGCGGCCAATATTGATGAGCTAGTGATAGATTTGCGCTATAACGGTGGCGGCTATCTGGATATTGCCGCCGAGTTGGCCTCTATGGTCGCAGGGGATGCCGCCACTGGACGCATCTTCGAAGAGACCACATTTAATGACAAGTATCCCTCGGTCAATCCCATTACCGGGCGCAGTCTAGCGCCGACCTATTTCCCATCAACCGCAGCGGGATTCTCTGCTGAACAGGGCAGTAGTCTGCCCAAGCTCAATATGTCTCGGGTCTTTGTGCTTGCCAGTGGAGGCACTGCTTCTGCTAGTGAGGCTTTTATCAATGGCCTGCGCGGTATTGATGTGGAAGTTATTCTTATCGGTGCCAACACCAGAGGTAAACCCTATGGTTTTTATGGCATAGATAACTGCAGCACTACCTATTTTACCATCCAGTTTAAGGGCTCAAATGCCAAAGGCTTTGGTGAATACTCCGATGGATTTATACCAGCAGATACCGACGATATGTCTGCTGCCAATGTGCGCGGTTGCCTGGTCGATGACGATCTGCAGCACCTCTTGGGTGATCCTGATGAGGCCAGATTTGCCGCGGCGCTGACATTTATGGAGACTGGTAGCTGCCCAGCGAATACCACCCCAAGCAGTGCAAAATCTGCTGCCATGGGCTCAGAAAAGATCCGCGCTTACCAAGCCGGAGATATAAAGCAGCCGGTTATTCCTGGCCGCATACTGAGGTAAATCCAGCATGACCCAACCTGTACTCTGGCGTCGCGCAGTGAACTCCTGGTGGCTGCGCGGATTGATAATCATAGCTGCCCTAGGCGCTCTGGTTATTCCTCAGATCAACTCCGCACCCCTGCCTGATTTTACCCAGTACCAGGATGTGGGGCAGAAGAAGAGCGCTTTTTTTGACTATATGCTGCCTATGGTGATTGAGAGCAATCGAAAGACATTAGAGCAGCGTGCTGAGATTGAGAGTTTTGCCGCCAAGTCAGAACTAACTGCTGCAGAACGCAAAAAGCTTAGTCAGTTTGCTCGTCAATACGGGCTGGGGCCGGAGCAAGAACAGACGGACCTATTGCAGCAGCTGCTACTCCGTGTCGATAAGGTGCCGGCCTCTCTGGCGCTGTCTCAGGCCGCTATAGAGTCAGCCTGGGGGACTTCGCGATTTGCGGTAAAGGGCAATAACCTGTTTGGTCAGTGGTGTTACAAAAAGGGCTGTGGGCTGGTGCCACTGAGGCGCAATGCCGGCAGCAATCATGAGGTGGCGAAATTTGCTTCGGTGGCCAACTCAGTCAATGCCTATATGCGCAATATAAATACCCACAGAGCCTATGCCGATCTGCGCGCTAACCGGGCGCAACTGCGGCAAGCCGAGCAGGACGTCACCGGCCATTTGCTGGCCGAGAACCTACTGTTCTACTCCGAATTGCGCGAAGTCTATGTGCACGAGGTGCAGGCAGTGATCAGGATTAATAAGCTAGCCCAGTACGACTGAGGGGTTGAGGTCAATCCAGCAGCTTGGAAAATTCCCCAGCCTCGATCAGGGCGCGCATGTCGCTGGAGCCGCCAATCAATAGTCCTTTGACAAAAATCATCGGAAACGAGGGCCAACCGGTCCACATTTTCAGGGCATTGCGGCGACGCCACAGGCTGAAGTAGCTGCCGTACTCCAGATAGGCATAATCAAGCCCCAGCTCGTCGAGTTGCTTGCGGGCCTTTTTAGGTGCGGGGTTTTGGGCCATACCCACAATCACAATCTGATTATTGGCTATAGCCTCCTGCACTTCCGCCACTATATCGGCATGGTTATTGTTAACCGTTGCCTGCACAGCGGGGTGAATTTGGTTGTTATCAAGAATCTCTCTGGTCATTGCAAGCGCCTGTAATAGTGTTTTTTGCACTAGTGACATTAGGGGATATTGCCATCTGAGGCAATAGCAATATCCGCTCTCATACTAGTCTTGCAGTTCAGGGAGATTTTTAAACAACTCCAGAGCCTCTGGATTGGCCAGAGCATCTGTATTGGTGACCGCCTGCCCATGCACCACTTTGCGCACAGCGAGTTCAACAATTTTGCCACTGATAGTACGGGGAATATCTGTCACAGCAATCACCTTGGCTGGTACATGACGGGGGGTGGTTTCACTTCTTATGCTGCTGCGAATTTTGCCAATCAAGTTATCATTGAGAGACAGCCCGGCGCGCAGAACCACAAACAGCACCACTCGCACATCATCGTCCCATTCCTGACCTATGCAGATGCTGTCTACAACTTCGTCCAGCTTTTCCACCTGGCGATAAATTTCCGCGGTGCCAATACGCACACCACCGGGGTTTAGCACTGCATCCGAGCGACCGTGAATAATCACCCCATTGTGAGCAGTGATTTCACCGTAATCGCCATGGGCCCAAATATTGGCATAGGTCTCAAAGTAGGCGCTGAGATATTTTTTATTCTCTGGGTCATTCCAAAAATAGATTGGTGCTGAGGGGAAGGGTTTAACACAGACCAGCTCACCTTTTTGTTCAGTGACTGCTTGGCCCTGTTCATTCCAGATCTCAACCGCCATACCCAGGCCGCGGCACTGAATTTCGCCCTCCCAGACTGGCAGCGAAGGATTGCCCAACACAAAGCAGGACAGAATATCCGTACCTCCGGAAATAGACGACAGACAGAGATCAGCTTTAATATCCCGATACACATACTGAAAACTCTCGTGGGAGAGAGGCGAGCCAGTGGAGAGCACGGCTTTTAAGTGCTCAAGTTGATGGGTTTCTCTGGGTACCACATGGGCTTTTTCCAGCGCGGCAATATATTTGGCGCTGGTACCAAAGATACTGATTTTCTCCTGCTCAGCCATATCGATCAGAGATTTGGGTTCCGGATAAAAGGGCGAGCCGTCGTAGAGCACCAAG
Organism: Porticoccaceae bacterium; assembly: GCA_038135995.1. Lineage (GTDB taxonomy): Bacteria > Pseudomonadota > Gammaproteobacteria > Pseudomonadales > Porticoccaceae > HTCC2207. Next base: position 81,261 of record JAYPYO010000002.1, on the reverse strand, counting down.
GTGGCCTCGGAGGCCAGGCCAGCTACCAGCCAGTTCCACATCATCCAGCCACAGGTGGTGAAGTAAAACAGCACATCCTGCGGCTGCAGATTGGTATGCAGCTGCTGTTCTTTAAGCTGTTGAATCAGAGTGCCGCCAGCCCCGTGGACAATGCATTTGGGCACACCTGTGGTGCCAGAGGAGTACATAATATAGAGGGGGTGATCAAAGGGCAGTTGCTCAAACTGTAGTTCAGGCGTGTTTTTGCGCACCAGAAAATCACTGTAACTAACCGCCTGAGCAATATCAGTCTGCGCCTCTGTGACCTGTACCAGCACCAGATGCTCGACAGAGTCTATTTGCTCAACGATCTGTTTAACCCGCGGGGTGGAATCAATGGTCTTGCCATTGTAATAGTAGCCATTGCAGGCAAAGAGTACCTTGGGTTCGATCTGGCCAAAGCGATCCATCACTCCGTTAATACCAAAGTCCGGCGAGCAGGATGACCAGATAGCACCTATGCTACTGGTGGCCAGCATAGCAACAATAGTCTCAGCTACATTGGGCATAAAACCAGCCACTCGATCCCCTTTGACTACGCCTGCACTGCGCAGGGCTGCCGCCAACTGGGCGACTTGCTGATAGAGTTCGCCGTAGCTCATTGTTTTGCGGGCACCATTTTCGAGGCGGGCAATCAGCGCGGTTTTATCGGAGCGATTGCGGAGTAGATTCTCGGCAAAATTAAGCCTGCTGCCCTCAAACCACTTGGCGCCCGGAAACTTTTCGCTGTCGCTAAGCACAGCGGAATAGGGCGCAGAGGCACGGATATCTGAGTACTGCCACAGCTGCGCCCAAAACTCCTCTGGTTTGTCCACAGACCATTGATGCAGTTCCTCGTAATCAGCGAAGCAGAGATTTAACTGGGATTTCAGTTGCTGCTGAAAGCGCAGCATATGACTGCATTCGATCTGGGCTGGGCTGGGCTGCCATAAGCTGTTCATAGGAGTAACTCAGTAGATAAAGTTGACCTAGGTTGCCTTAACTTTATAATTAACTCAAATTGTATTAAGCGATTAATTAATAGATAAAATAGAATAATAGAGCTTGCCATGACGATCAGTGTCAAACAGTTGCAGGGCTTTGTCGCCATTGCCGAGTTAGGCAGTTTTGCTGAGGCCTGTGAGCACCTGCATCTCTCTCAGCCAGCGCTGAGTGCAGCCATCCGTAAAATGGAGAACAGTCTGGGAGGGCAGCTATTTGCCCGTTCCACAAGGTCTGTAGCCCTGACCCCAGAGGGGGCAGAGTTTTTGCCGGTGGCCCGGCGCCTGCTAATGGACTGGAATGAGGGGCTTGAAGACCTGCGCGGGTTATTTGCGCTGCAGCGGGGCAAGCTGAGCATCGCCGCCATGCCATCCTTTGCCAGTAACTGCTTGCCTCGCTCTCTGATGGAGCTTGTACAGCGTTTTCCTAATATCAATATCAATGTACAGGATATTGTGATGGAGGAAGTCATCAGTGCTGTGCAGTCCGGGCGTGTCGAGCTGGGCATTACCTTTGAGCCGGATAATCTGGATGGCCTGGATTTTCAGCCGCTTTTTAATGACCGTTTTGTAGCTATTGTGCCGCCGCAGCATGCTCTGGCCGCACAGAGCCAGGTAGCCTTTGCAGATTTGCTAGACCATGTACTGGTCTCTTTAAATCGCGGCTCCAGCACCAGGCGCTGGACGGAAGCAGCTATAGCTGCGGCCGATCGGCAACCACCGCATATTTTTGAGGCTTTTCAGCTGACCACAGTGGGCGCCATGGTGGCTTCCGGAGTAGGGGTGGCGGTGGTGCCGGCACTTTGTCAGGGTCAGATGGAAGCGCTGGGCGCCATCTGTAGGCCCATATCCCATGGCGGCATAGAGCGCCGGGTGGGCATATTTACCCGGCGACGCCAGGCCCTGTCTGCGCCAGCACAAAAATTTATTGAGCTGTTACTAGAGACAAATGAACCATTGGCTTAGTCATAGCGTTATTTGCAATATAGTGACCAGTGGTCGTATGGCCCGTCACATCGGTCAACGCCTGGTGGACGACATCTTTGTGTACGATCACTGGTTTATATCTGTTGTGTGTTATTTCTCAAGGGCCAGCATATAGTTGGCCACAGCCATCTGGGTTTCAGCATCTAGATAGTTTTGGGCTGGCATGGGTGGGAAGTTGTCGCGCTTTTTAACCGGCGCATTGATATATTCCACCAGCCCCTCAGGATTACCCGCATACATGGCCTGAATGACTTGCACCGATGGTCCGATCAGGCGGCCGGTATAGCTGTGACAGCCGGTACATACGCCCAGATAGGCGATCTCGCCGCGCTCCGAGGGCTGGATAACCCTTGGCTCAGCGCCGCCTGCCAGCAGATATGACTCTGTGCTATCGGTGTTGGTAAAGTCGCACTCACCATAGTTGCCAATGCCCACTGCCCGGTAGCGATGGCGGTTAATAATGCAGCTGTCTTTACTGGGGCCCACATGGACAATATCGATAAGCCCGGTATGCAATTCAGTAAGCGCCACTGCTGTGACCTCTGGAATTGTGTCATAGCCATTATTCAGCATCACATTGTCGAGAATCATGGTGCGGTCAGAGTTGGGGTCTGATTCCATATCCATGGTGATATTGGAGGCATAGCTGTGATCATTGATAATAATGCCGGCAGTTTTATTGTTGGAAATAATATTGCCTTCAATCACCACATCGTCTGCGGCCATTACCAGAATGCCGGTGCCTGCGGGAATACCAGAGACAATAGAGCCGGGCGCACCAAAGTTAGGCGTGTTGTTATCCAGCACAAAGTTATTGCGGATAATCACATCTTCGGTGGTTTTGATCGGTAGGCCTGGGGTCACAAAGGCAAGAATGCCCCCCGTATTGTTATAGGCAATATTGTTTTCCACTATTGCGTGGCGGCTATTTTCAATTTCGATGCCGGCAACACTGTCGAAGACTTCGTTGTGGGCTACATGGATATTGTCGCTCATACCTATATAGATGGCTGCGTCTTCAATTCCAGAGACTACATTGTGTTCCACCAGCCCATTGGTGCCCAGCTGAGGAAAGATGCCATAGATACCGGTATCGACAATCACATTGTTGCGAATCTCAAAATTATTGCCGGCCTGGCCCATAATGCCATTGCCTTTGTATTGGGTAATGCGGAAGTTCTCTACCACCACATTGTTGCCGGAATAGAGGATGGCATCATTGAGTTTACCCAGTCCATCCATGGTGGCGCGCTCGCCCTCCCTAATAACACCCACCAGGTGGATGTCATCTTTGTCTATATAGACTGTCTCCGAATAGGTGCCAGGCATCACCTGAATGGTATCGCCGGGCTGGGCCATTTCGACTGCCTCCTGAATAGAGTCGCCTGGATTGACTACAATCACAGAGCCCTCGACGTTGCGCTGTGGCACCGCACTGATTGAGTTATCAGCCTTAAAGCCACCGCTGTAGCTGGCGCCACCCATGGAGCTAGTGATTACCGGGGCTACGTTATTATTGCTACCCATAATCCAACCACCGGCAAAGATCACAATAGCGAGTACCACTTTAAATTTAGTGTTCATACTTAGTCTCCTGATGCAGTCACAAGACTGATACTGGTTTTACTGTTTAATAAACCCGAAGGCACCTGGGTGGGAACCTGGGGCATAAAGCTTTGGTCACTCAGTGCCTCCATAAAATCCACCAGCCGATCGAGCTCTGTATCGGTTAGATTGGGATCCGAGATATGCCAGTGCAGCAACAGTTCTTCATCCTCCGGCACAGCATGACCGCGGCCCTTGGTATAAAACTCCGCAGCCTCGCGAAGGGTGGCAAATCTGCCGCTGTGCATGTAGGGCGCTGTCTGGGCAATATTGCGCAATGTGGGAACCTTAAAGCCACCTCTCAAACGCTTGGCATTGAAGGTCTTAGCGGCACCTACGTCTCGCGGAAGTCCGGCTGGCTCCGGGGTGCCGATCACAGCCACTTGCTGGTTGGTAAACAGGGGCGGCGTATGACATTGGGAACAGCGCGCCACAAAGGAGCGGAAGACGTTTAGCCCCTCTAATTGATTGGCGCTCAGTGCCTTGGCATCGCCATGGGCATAGCGATCATATGGGCTGTTAAGAGAGATCAACGAGCTTTGAAACGCACTGAGTGCAGTGACTATATTATCGATCACTAGGGCATCGTTAGAGTCGGGAAAGGCCTGTTTAAACAGACTGGGGTATGCCTCTACCTGATTAATATCGGCCAGTAGCTGGCGGGGACTGTTGGCCATTTCATGATCAGAAAATAATGGGCCAACGGCCTGCTCCTCGAGACTATGGGCCCGGGCATCCCAGAAGAACGACTGCAAAAATGCACTGTTCCACAATGTGGGCGCTGAGCGCTGACTGATCTGTCCGCGGGCACCCACACTGCGACCCATACCATCACTAAAGCCAAGATCCGGGTTGTGGCAGTTGGCACAGGCGAGATTTTTATCGGCGGACAAAACAGGATCAAAAAACAACAGGCGCCCCAGATCAATCTGCTGGGGGCTATAGCCGTCGCGGTGTTTAGGCAGAGCGGTTTTAAGGCCGCCGAGACCGCGATCTTGCAGCGAATCGTAGAGCTGATAGAGATTGCGCAGGCGACACTGATTGTTGTTATCCAGCGCAAAGCTCGGCGGGCACTGATCAGCTAGCACAAAATCAGAGGAGTTCCCCTGAGCTGGGCTTAAAAAAACTGACAATAGGGCAGCGCCGACCCAGAAAAAACTGAGGCGGCTGATTAAGCTATTGCCAGTTATCTCAATCATGGCAGCGGCGTTTCAGCAACGGCCCCTGAACTGATTAATTCGTCGACCTGAGTATTATCCCAGCCCAGTTGGTTGAGGATATCCCGGCTATGCTGACCCAACAGAGGGCTGGGTTCGGCCAGGGAGCTGGCCATGCCCTCAAATTGCACTGGGGGTCTGGGCACAGTCAGCTTACCCATGGCTTTGGTTACGTAGGTTTCCAGAGCACCAATGGCTTCAATCTGTTCGCTAGCCTCCAGATGATCCCGCTGCACGCAGGGTGCACAGGGCACATCGGCGGCGACCAACACCTCCATGGCCTTCTCCACGCCTATATCCAGACGTGGATTTTTCAGCACCTGGGTGACTTCGCGCATGTTGGTCATCCGTGCGGGGACTGAGTTATAGGGTGGCGTGCCCAGTAATTCCGGGTAGCCAAGCATTGGTAGCAGAGCCTCCCAGTGGTTGTCTCTCAGGGGCGCCACAGCCACAGCCCCATCACTGTAGTTAATAGTCTGGAAGTACTCTGAGCCCGGCGACATGGTAATTCTGTCGTCGTCTTTTAGGGTTCTGTGCATCATGCCGTCGGGCCACATAAAGGCGATACAGGCGTGCAGCATGGAGATATCTATATGCTGGCCCAGGCCAGTTGTGGCTCGCGCCAGCAGTGCAGCGGTAGCGGCCTGAGCTACGGTGTAGGCGGTGACCTTGTCGCAGATAAATGTACGGATAAAATCAAACTTATTGTCCTCCGGCTCCTGAAGATCGGTTAGCCCAGACATGCCCTGGATTACATGATCAAAGGCGGGCAAGTCCGCCATAGGCCCCTCAGTGCCAAAGCCGCTTACTGCGACATAGATCAGCTTCGGGTTAATCTCGCGCAGTACCTCTGAGCCCAGACCAATGCGGTCCATGACTCCCGGGCGGTAATTGTGCAAAAGCACATCGGCGCGGGCCGCGAGCTTTTTCACAGCTTCTACGCCGGCTTCGGACTTGAGATCTATAGCCAGAGACTGCTTGCCGCGGTTGCAGTTGTGAAAGAAGCCGGAGACACCATTCTTTTGAGTGCCCAGAGGGCGCATCTGGTCGCCGCCCACAGGGGGCTCCACCTTAATAACATCAGCGCCCTGAGCACCCATGGTCTGTGCCGCCAGGGAGCAGGTAATCATATTTGACAGCTCGATGACCTGTAGTCCCGCCAGAGGCTGGCGCGCGCTGGGTGTTGGTTTGGTCATGGTTAATACCTTGCCCGATTATTATTATTTTTCTGTGTTGTTTTGTGATTCTACTAGGTTACTTTATCGTAAACCCCCACCATTTGGCGACTCAATGCCACCAGCTGCCCATTGGGGTGGTAGATTTTAGCTTCGGTATGAGCATAGCCCTGGCCCGATTGGAGGGCGCTGCATTCATAATAGAGCATATCCTCGACCTCAAGAGCCGCTCTGGGGTGCATAAATTCAATATTCCAGGTAATGGTACTGCTTGGCGCTCGCTGAGTCATCATGGGCAAGACTGCTGGTGGCCAGGCGTCAATCAACGCCACAATCGTCGCATCATCGAGGCTTTCTCTGGGTTTGGCGTAGCGCATCCAGCCGGTAATCAGGCTGTGGTTGGAGCCAGTGAAGGGGAAATTATTATTGGTCTGGCGAAGATCAAAGTAGCCCACGAAACGAGGTGCCGAACCCTGTTTAAATTCAGAGGCCATCTCTTGGGTATCTTGCGCTGCAACGGGAAATAATTTGCTTGGTGAGTCGATGGTAATGGCAGAGATTCGATCAGTGGTAAAGCAGGCAACAATCTCTGTTTTGACCTCGCCCTCTTGCAGCAGCTGTCCTTCAATTTGCACCACAGATCTACCTCTGGAGAGCACGCGATGGCGAAACTCGCAGGGTACATCTGCTATAACGGCGCCGCAGAAGTGAATATTAATGGTGCGCAGATCGCGGTCGGTTAAGTCGTTATTGGACTCAATATGCACCAGTACTAGGGCAGCGGTCAGGCCACCAAAAATACTGCGCCCCTGCCCCCATTCTGCACTGATCGGAAACCTATCTTCAGTTTTGGCCAGATCGCGATAATGTAAAAATTCCATACTGTTCTCTTGTGGTCAGGTATTCGGGCAAATTGCTCACTTAAGTGTCTATTTCTAATCACTGTGGGTAAAGACCAGAATTAGACCAAGCAGTACTGCCGGCTGGTATGCTGAATTGGACTAGTAAAGAGGATTGGCGGTCATTATGCTTACGACACTTCTAATAACAAGAACTTTCTCCATGAACAACTTACTTGCCCAACCACTGACCCTGCCCTGCGGCACTGTGCTGCCCAACCGCATCTCCAAAGCAGCCATGACCGAAGGTCTGGCCACTAAAAAAGGTTTGCCCACACCGGAGCTAGAGCTGCTCTATGGCAAATGGAGTGATGGTGGTGCCGGTATGTTGCTATCGGGCAATATTCAGGTCGACAAAGACCATCTTGAGCGCCCGGGCAATGTGGTGATTGATCGCAAACCCAATAAAGCCATGCGCACCGCGCTGGCGAGTTGGGCTCAAGCGGCCACCCGCAATGGCAATCATTTTTGGGCGCAAATCAGTCATGCGGGCCGTCAGACTCAGAAACTGGTTAACCCCAATCCTAAGGCGCCCTCCGCGGTGAAGCTGGGATTGCCCGGTGGCCAGTTTGGTGAGCCAGTTCCTTTGACTAAATCAGAAATTAAAACCATTGTGCGCCGCTTTGGTGTCTGCGCAGCTGCCTGTAAAGAGGCAGGATTTACCGGTGTGCAGATACACAGTGCCCATGGCTATTTGCTGTCACAGTTCCTAAGCCCGCGCAGTAATCTGCGCACTGATGAATACGGCGGCGACCTGACCAACCGCGCCCGCGCCCTGTTAGAGGTCGTGGCTTCGGTGAGAGCTGCGGTGGGGCCGGACTTTCCCGTGGCTGTGAAACTTAACAGTGCCGACTTTCAAAAAGGTGGCTTTGCCTTTGAGGATAGTCTGCAAGTTGTTCAGTGGCTGGAGCAGGCCAGTGTTGACCTGATTGAGATTTCCGGTGGTACCTATGAGCAGCCCAAACTATTGGGTTTGCAGGGTATGGAGGATGAGGAAAAGCAAAATGTGGCTGAGTCTACGCAGCAGCGCGAGGCTTACTTTGTGGATTTTGCCCTAGCCATGCAGGCGAAGGTAAATATTCCTCTGATGGTGACTGGAGGCTTCCGCCAGCGCGCCGTGATGGAGCAGGCACTGGAAACGGGCAGCGCAGATCTGATTGGTATTGGCCGCCCCATGTGTGTAATGACGGATGCGCCTAAGCAGTTGCTGGCAGGTCTGGATGAGCTACCCAGATATGAGGACAGCCTGTCGCTGCTCCCTCGCTGGCTGGCCTTTCTCGGCAATCTTAAAATGGTGCGCGCTGTGGCAGGCTTTGCGGTTACCTATTGGTATTACGCCCAGATTGATGCAATAGGTCGCACCGGGTTTGCTAAAGAGAAACTCAGCGTTGCTAAAGCGGCGGCAGAAACCATGGCGCTGCAGAAAAAACTGACGGCAAAGTAGTTAGCTGGCCACCAGATCCCAGAGCTTGAGATTGTTCATCTTTATTTTTTCCTGGTCGACCATAAACCGCACCAAAATAAAGTAGATATCTAAATCGAAGCGATCGTCGGTTTCATCGCGATCGCCTGATATCTGGTCTGGCTCAGGGGGTGGACTGCTGAGGTCTCGCAGCTGGTAACCCAGATCATAGATATCCTCGATAAGCGCCAGCTTAGCGATATAGCGCCAGCGATCGATAATATGAAAGGCCACCTGATCTGGGTTTTGAGGGTCGCGCTCTTCCACCAATATCGGGCCAGCATAGGGCCATAGTTTTATCTGGTAGTTTTTAAGTGCGGCCGTCATGCGCTCGTTGTAAATAACTGCGGGCTCCGCGCCATGGCAGGCACCAAAACACTTTTTTAGTTGCGAGCGAAAACAGGGTTGTTGATTGGCTCGCTCTCCTTCAAGCCCCAACAGCTTGTGGCAGAGAAAGTACTGATCAGCTAATTGCTGCATTTTCTTCGAGGCCTGACGGGGCGAGCGAAATAGACCAAATTGCTGTTCTACTGCGGTGTCTTCTGTTTCGACCGGTTCAATATTTAGACGCAGGTAGCCCTGGCTATCCTCTGTGCTGCGGAACTGGAACAGCTTTTTGACCTTGCGCAGCCGCCGATTATAGATCGGGCTCTGGGCTTTAATCTGATTGCTCTCGCGAATTTGCGCACCAAAGTCACTGGGGGTCTGCTCAAAGTCTATATGAGCAATTTTGGTACTCATCTGTAGGTCTTTGGGGTTTTTATGGTCCGAGCTAAAGTGACTCAGCACCCGGTTGCGAATATGTACACTCTTACCTATATATAGCAGCGCCCCTTTAGCATCATAAAAATAATAGACCCCGGCACTGGAAGGTAATTTTTCCACTTCTTTAGCATTCAGCAGGGTGGGCAAGCTGGGGCGCTTGAGTAATGTTTTGCAAGTAGCGGCAATTTCATCCTCAGAAAACAGTGCAGAGGATTTTTGGAAGAACTTATAGATCATCTCTGCATCATCCAGCGCGCGATGACGGTTTTCTATAGAAAGACCAAAACGCTCAATAATCTGCGACAGACCATGACGCTTAAACTGAGGGTACAGATTGCGGCTAAACTTTACCGAGCACAGGGGTTTGGCGTTGTAGCTAATGCCTGCGCGCTCAAATTCATTCTTTAAGAAGCTGTAGTCAAAGCGGGCATTGTGGGCCACCAATGTGCGGCCCTCTAATTTACTCAGCAGCTCTTCCGCGATATCAGAGAATTCAGGTGCTCCAGCAACCATGCCGGGGCTGATGCCCGTTAACCTCTGTATAAAGGGTGGCAGCGGCACTCTAGGGTCAACGAAGGTTTGCCATTTCTCAACCAACCGACCTTCTTCAACCACCAGCAGGCCGATTTCGATAATGCGGTGGTAAGGAGCTTTGCCGCCGGTGGTCTCACAGTCCAGCAACACCATTTTCTCCGGGAAGCCTGGAGATAGAGAATCTGGGGTTGCTGTATCGAGCCAATTTAATTGCATGGGCTAGTTACGCAGCCCAAAGGAGTTTTGATTAGCTAACAAAACCTTTCCAGCCAGACATATAGGTAATAAAGTCCTCGCCCAGCCCTTCCTGGCGCAGGTAGTCTGCGGATACAGGGTTTCTGACTGGAGTAAAATTGTTGTCGGCCTGCATCCGCAGTGGAAAGTCATGATGCAGTATGGCCGCCCGGCCAAGCATCACAAAATCAATACCAGAGGCCATGGCACGATTCACTTCCTCCGGGTTGCGCAGCTTGCCAGCAATACCCAGCGCCACATCACCGCGCTCCAGCTCGGTAAAGTAGGACAGCAATGTGCGGCCCTGATAGGCCTCATCCTGTGGTTCTTTGAAGGAATCCCACAGGGACATATCCAGAAAGTCTATTTTGCCCGCCGCCAGGATGACTTTGGCTACCTCAATAATCTCAGGTAGCTGCACATCAAAGCGCTCCGGGGAGAGCCTTAGCCCCAGCAAAAAGTCGGGCCGGCAGCGGGTGCGAATGCCGTGGATAATATCGATAATAGGGCGCATACGATTTTCCAGGCTGCCGCCAAATTGATCCTGCCGCTGGTTAATGGTGCCGCTGAGAAACTGGGCGAGAATATAACCATGAGCGCCATGAATCTCGACGCCATCAAAACCCGCTTTTTCAGCCCGCTGGGCAGCGCAGATAAAGTCTTCGATTAACTGCTCAACTCCTTCAGTGCTAAGGCTCACCGCGCCAGTCTCGGCATTATCGGAAGGGCAGACAGGCGACTGCCCAATCAGTTCTGCTGGTGAGCGCATGCCGGCATGGTGCAGCTGCACCAGGGCTAAGCTGTTCTCGGCTTGAATACCCTGGGCTAGGCGGGTTAGTCCTTCCAGATGCTTATCACCAAACACCCCAAGCTGTCCGGGAAAGCCCTGACCCACAGCCTGCACATGGGCGGCACAGGTCATAGTCAGGCCAAAACCGCCCTTGGCACGCATTGTTAACCAACGATATTCGTCATCCGACAAAGTGCCATCGGTATGGCTTTGAGTATTAGTCAGAGGGGCCAGCATAAAGCGGTTTTTAAGGCGAGCGCCAGACTTGAACTGAAGCGGCTGGTAGAGGTTGCTCATGGTGAAATCTCAACAAAATTAGTGGGTGACTGTTAGTAGCGGGCCAGCATACAGGAATAGGAGCTGAGGATAAAAGCGTAACTAGCTGCCACTGTTTAGCTTGTTGGTACCAGGTTGACTGAGTATCCTAGCGCCTTTGTTATTGTCGCGAGTCACTTATGTCGCCATCGGGTTTTTCTTCTGAAGAGCAGCGCACCAGAGCCTGGATAGATAATGTTGTGGTGGGCCTCAACCTGTGCCCCTTTGCACGGCCAGTGATTGCCGCCGATGGCTTGCGCCTAACCGTCTGTGACTCCGGTGAACTGGAAGATATCGCGGCCCTGTATTTGCAGGAACTGGAACTGATCTGCGAGTCCCCAGAATCAGAGATTGCCACCTCCTTGCTGGTGTTGCCGACTGGGCTTGAGGATTTTGACAGCTATCTGGACTTTGTAGATAACGCGAATCATCTACTTGAAGATCAGGGCCTGGCGGGCACCATTCAGCTAGCCAGTTTTCATCCCCAGTATCAGTTTGAGGGCGAGCTCGAGGGAGCGGCCAGCCACTATACCAATCGATCGCCTTATCCCATGATTCACTTTTTGCGCGAGGACATGGTGGCGCGCGCACTGGCCGACTTCCCCAATCCGCAAGATATTCCCCGGCACAATATCCAAACCCTTGAAGCCATGGATGTGACCGAGCTGCAACAGAATCTGGATAATCTTTAATGACAGCCTCTAAGCAGTACGACGTAATTATTATTGGGGGCGGTGCCGCTGGATTATTCTGTGCCTTTACCGCGGGGCAGCGGGGGCGCTCAGTGCTGGTACTGGATAGCAGTAATAAGGTGGGCAAAAAGATTTTGATGTCGGGCGGTGGTCGCTGCAATTTTACTAATCTGGATATACAGCCCGAAAACTATTTATCGGCCAACCCGCATTTCTGTAAATCTGCACTCAGTGGTTATAACCAGTGGCAGTTTATCCAACTGGTTGAGCGCCACCAGATTGCCTATCATGAACGCAAGCACGGCGAGCTGTTCTGCGACGAATCCGCCAAAGATATTCTCGCCATGCTGCTGGACGAATGCGAGCTAGCCAATGTGGCTGTAAAGACCAAATGCGATATTCAAGGAATTGTCAGTCAGGACTCTGGGTATTCGCTGCATACATCGTTGGGGCATTACCATTGCCAGTCACTGGTGATTGCTACCGGTGGGCTCTCCATTCCCACCATGGGTGCCACAGGATTTGGCTATGAAGTGGCCGAACAATTTGGTCTTCAGTTGTTGCCTCGCACCGCCGGGCTAGTGCCATTTACCTTTACCGATTGGGTAAAAGATATTAGTGAGAGGCTATCTGGTCTGGCAGTGGATGTTGAGATGTCAGTAAATAGTGTAGCCTTCCGCGAGAACCTGCTGTTTACCCATCGCGGTATAAGTGGTCCCGCGGCCCTGCAGCTATCAAGTTACTGGAAACCGGGCCAGAAAATCAGTATTAACCTGCTGCCAGATCTACAAGCCAGCACAATGCTGTTGGACTATAAAAAGTCCAGCGCCAAATCATTATTGCGCAACCTGCTATCACAGCATCTCTCCAAAGGGCTGGTACTGGAATTACAAAACCTCTACTGGCCCAACCATGCCGACAAGCCCATGGCAGAAATTCCCGATGCAGTATTAATGGAGGTTGCAGGACAGCTTCAAGATTGGCAATTAAAACCCTCCGGCACCGAGGGCTATCGCACCGCCGAAGTTACCCTGTGCGGTGTAGATACTGATCACCTATCGTCAAAAACCATGGAGTGCAAAACCCAGCCGGGCCTGTATTTTGTCGGTGAAGTGATGGACGTAACCGGACATTTAGGTGGCTACAACTTCCAGTGGGCCTGGGCTTCGGGTCACGCTGCGGGTCAGTATGTCTAGCTAGTTCGATAGTGTTGGCATGTTTTGAAATATTGGTCTAGCCTTATCAAAAATTAATGGAATTATTTATTACAGGACGTAATAACATGAAATTTACAACTTCAATTCTCTTGGTTTGCTTACTTGTTTTATCTAGCTGCGGAGGTGGTGGTAGCGACTCCCCATCAACTCTTACCGGCGTCTTTATCGATAGCCCAGTGATTAATATTGGCTACCGCACTGCCACTCAAAATGGTGAGACCAATTCCCGCGGGGAGTTTAAATATTTAGCCGGTGAAACCGTGACCTTCTTTATTGGCGCCTTGGAATTTCCGCCGGTATTGGCGGCTGAGGTAGTTACGCCCCTGGATATGGCTGATACTGATGATGTAGCGCACCATATGGTGGTCAATATTATTCGTTTATTGCAGTCGCTGGATAAGGACGGTGATCCAGATAATGGAATTACTATTACCCAAACAGCAAAAGACAATGCTGTTTTTCTGGACTTTGATTTATCAGTGGAAAGTTTTGAGTCGCAGGCTGGAGTGACTCTGTTTATTGGAAATGCAGGCCAGGATGTTACTCTGACAGACTTGGTTGATACTGTACTTGCGATGGTTCATTTTGTGGCCAGCCTTGTCTTGGCAGGGGAAATTGAGTCCGAGGCAGAGCCTGTCAATAATGATTCATTGGTTGGCACCTGGGAGATTGCTAGTCCTACGGAATCCGATTTATTCTTACTCAGTTTATTTGAAGATGGCACCTATGTTCATGCTGAGGTTAACGAAACGACGTCTAACTTTTTGTCTGGTATGGAATGGGGTACATATAACGTGGTTGGACTTGGTGAAGTCACTGCTTCGCATATTTTAGACAATAATGGTGATGCCGGTCTTAGCGCCTTTGATGGTTCAGGCCCGCGCCTGAGAATAATTGCCCAGCCCTCCGGTTCTTTAATGTACTCGTCGGATATTAACAACGATGGTATTAGTGATAACACATTTGGCTTAAGGCGGGTTGATTCTGACGGTATTTTGGGCACCTGGCTTAGCACCACCACAGAAAATGATCTGCTAATGATTGTCTTCTTTGACGATGGCACTTACTTTCATGGCGAAGTCGATGAAGATGATGACACTGAAATATCCGGTATGGAGCTAGGCACCTATGCGCATGACGAGAGCACAGGTCTGCTTACGGTTACCCAGACCTTTGATAATAATGGCAGTGCTGGATTAACAGATTTTGTGGGAGTGGGTGCACCCAATATTTTTGTTGAGGTATCTGGCGATACGCTAACAGCCACCATTGATGAGGATGGTGATGAGCTGATTGACGAGACCATCATCTTTCAGCGTCAGCACCTATAGATCTACCGGCGGTTGGCTTTAGCTTTTTTGCGTCGCGCAGCCGCTTTTTCCAACCGCTGTTTTTCCCGTTCTTCTTTTTCGGCTTTAAGGATTGCCACCTGCTTCATTTCGGCATCAATCATCTCTGGAGTTTCAAAGCCCAGTGGCCCCAAAATACCGGCGCGCAGCTCGTTGACAAAGATGGTGGACACCCGTTCTAAATCTACTCGGCCACCGGCACGCAAACAGCCTCGCTGGGCGCCAATAATCTCCAGCAGCTCGATTTCTGTCTGCGGCAGATTACTAATGTTAAAGCGCTCTTTAAGTCGCTCTGGATATTTCTCGAGCAGAAATTCAGCCGCAAAAAAAGCAATATCTTCATAGCTGACGGCAGTGTCTTTGATGGCACCAGTGGTGGCCAGTCTGTAGCTGCCCTGTGGGTTTTCTATCTTGGGCCAGAGAATCCCCGGGGTATCCAGCAGCATAATGCCATTGCGCAGATTAATCCGCTGCTGCCCTTTGGTGATAGCAGGCTCATCGCCGGTTTTGGCAATATGACGGCCAGCCAGACAGTTAATCAGTGACGATTTACCCACATTGGGAATACCAGTGACCATGGCCAGAGTATTGCCGCCCTCGCGCTGGGGATAGAGTTTGTTGATCAGGTCAATAATCTTGGCACTGGGATCATGGTTTTTTAAGTCCAGCGCCATGGTTTTGGTATTGCTCTGTTGCTCAAAATAACCCTGCCACTGCTGGGTGATCGCTGGATCGGCAAGGTCGGTTTTATTGAGCAGCTTGATATAGGGCTTGTCAGTGCACAGACCCTGAATAAAGGGATTGGAGCTACTGAAGGGAATGCGGGCGTCCAGAACCTCAACAACAATATTTACCTGAGGCAGGGCCTCGATCATTTCGTTGCTGGCCTTGCGCATATGGCCGGGATACCACTGAATAGACATGGGGCCTCAGTATCTGAGCTTAAAGTAATGGCGCCATTCTAGCATGGATGGATCAGGGGTTACTCCCCAGGTCTGTAGCTGCGCTGGATTTTAGTCGCACGTTTATCGGCGTAAAACAGTGGGTCGTGCAGTACTTCGTCCACATAGTCCTGGGCCTGATCGGCATAATGGGGCGAGTCCTCGTCCAGTGTGGCGGCACCAAACTGGTGGATACCACGCACCTTTTGCTGGCCCTTGGCGTCCCAGGACAGCATATAGTAAAGGCCATCGCCGGCGACATTGGTCAGGTAGCCGTCTTCTTCCATACCCATGCCATAAATTGCGCGCAATGTGTCTGGGCCACCGCCTACAGGCAGGTTAAGGTCGCCGCGTATATGCCGGCTTACATCGCCCCATAGAGGATCAAGGCGACCAACCTTATCTAGCAACAGGTCGGTGCAGCGGGTCAGTTCCTCGGCGATATCTGGTTGTGGCTTGCCTTTTTGCTCTGCTAGCCATTCGGCACCAATCACACAGGTACTAAGTGCAGCACCGCGGTTTTCGATATTAGTATTGCGGTCCCAGCTGGCAATAATCTGCTGGGCATCCCGATATTTTTGTTGTTTGCTGCTGAGGTCGAGTTCCAGTGCCTGATTTAAAAAGGCCATGGATCTGGACTTAGCGCTAAAGCTTTTATCGTGCTTAATCGCAAAAAACGCCTGCTCGGAAATCGTCTCCAGCTCGGCAAATAATTCCAGCCCGCGATCGGCGCGGTTGGTCATGCGGGTAGGGAAGCCATCTTCGATGCGATAGTTTTGTTTAACCGGGTTAGAGCCCTCGGCAGTGATATGAAACGGGCTCTGGTTAGCGCTGTGGATAAAGCCGGATTCAGGGTTAATCACCTGGGGCAGCTTGTCGAAAGGCATATAGTCATTCCAGATCAGGCTGCTGTCATCACCCGGCAGATAATGGGCCCAGTTATAACCGCTAACACGATTGGGGGTCAGACTGTTATGTACAAACATGGTGTTGCCTTCGCGGTCGGCATAGACCAGGTTAAAGCTGGCAAAGGCATGCATGCGCATGGCATTGCGCCAGTCCTCAAAATTCTGTGCCTTGTTCATAGCCAGCCATTGCTCTACCTGACGCATCTCTCCCATGCCCGCATAGCGAACAGCATAGGTACCATGGTCGGTGCGCAATACCGGGCCATGCACTGATCGCAACGCTTCCTCGGTGACCGACCAGGGTAGAAAGCCCATCAGTTTGACATCGATAGTAATCTCGCGAGATTCCAGGTTTTTCCATTCACCGTCTAACCTGTAGCGATTGGGGTTATTGGGGTCTATATCCAGCACATAGATATCCACCAAATCCGGCTTATTAACCGTGGCACCCCAGCCCAGATTTTCAGTAAAGCCCACTCCAATGGTCACACTACTGGGGAACAGCCCGCCCATAATATTCAGACCCTCATTGCTCTGCACATGGGCCTCATACCAGGCCACTGGGCCTGTGGTGGGCTGATGGGAATTAATAGCCAGCATGGTGGAGCCGTCGGTGCTTTTATGGGGGGATACGGTCATAGCATTAGAGCCAACGGGTAGGCCACCCATGGTGACGCCATGGCTGCGGCTATCAGACTCGGCAACGGCTTCTCCACCGCGGCTGATGGGGTGTTTGCGCTGCTCTTCAAATAACTCGATTACCGGGGCATCAAAACCATAAAACAACAGATGGCGCAGCATATAGCCAGCAACAATGTCCTTGCCATTAATAGGGAACAGGGTCTGGTTGGTCTCTTCTGGATGCAGGGCAGCATAGTAATTAATGCCATCGGCAAAGGCTTCGATATAGGCTCTGGTTTCAGGCTTTAGCTGAGTCTCATAGCCCGCATCCAGATCTTCCCAGATACCCAGCCAGTGAATCAAAAAATCTATAGTGGCCGCATCCTTGCCGTTAATCGCTGCATTGGTGCCGCGATAAAAGGGAATGCTGTCGTGAATAATCTGCCAGTTATCCTCGGCCTGGGCATAGGCAAAACCAAAGGCCGCATCCACATCGCGCTCACCAATAATATGGGGCACACCCAGATGATCGCGCTCTATAAAGACATCGTAGTTTTTATTGAGCTGCAGATAGTCTGCAGTATTAAATTTTTCAGCGCAGCCGCTAAATAAAAGCAGGGCAGGGATAATGAGTGATAAGCGCATTTTTAAAGCCTGTTATTTTTATTTTTGACCTTTTTATTTACGGCAACAGCGACTTAAAGGTTTAGCTGCTGGTTGGCGCCGGCTCCTCTTCAGCATGCAGCACCGTACCCACAGGTGCTGGTGCCGCCTGTAGTGTTATCTCTACCTTGTACTCGCTTGGCAGCGCTTCAATGGTCAGTACTCGCCAGATGCTGATGCCTGCCAGCAGCAAAAGACAGGCGGCCAGAAGTAAAAAGAAACTCTGCAAGCCAAACAGCTCTAGCCAGAAAACCGCAGTAATGGGGCCGGTGATTGAGGTCAGTCCGGCGATCAAAACAATGGTGCCGCTGGCGGGCACAATTTCTGCGGGACGCAGGTGGTCATTGGTCAGTGCTACTACCAGTGAGTAAAGTGAAAGGGAGCAGCCACCAAACATAAATATCAGCAGATACAGTTTAATGGAAGCCTCAGATTCTCTGCTGATTAGCAGGGCAAAGGCCACGGCAAATAAGCAGGCAACACCCATCACCCAGCGACGGTCGATCATATCCGACAGCTTGCCAATGGGATATTGCAAAATCATGCCCCCGGCCATCATGGCACCCATAAAGTTGGCTACCTGATAGACAGTGAAATCCAGTTTGGTGGCGTACACTGCGCCCATACTAAACAAAATACTCGACACCCATTGCGAGAGCACAATACCGATCACACCCATGGGGGTGCGATACCAGAGATGGCGCATGGTAACCCGCTCGGTTTCTTCGATAGCAGGGGTGGCAATTACAGATAACAGAATAGGTACAGCGGCCACACTAACCATTACCGAGATCAGGATAAACAGGGTGAATTCTCTGGGATTTGCCACATTAAGCATAAACTGCCCGGCACAGATTCCGGCCAGCAGAATGGCCGTATAAATTGACAGGATTTGCCCGCGATTGGCGTTATTGGATGCCTGGTTTAACCAGCTCTCAGACACCACATAAATAGTAGAAAAGGCAAAGCCTGTGAGCAGACGCATCAGCGCCCAGGCCCAGGGGTTTACATAGATTGAGTGCACCAGAATAGTGACAGAGGCAACTGCAGACAGCGCGGCAAAAATACGGATATGCCCGACCCGTTGAATCATCTTGGGGGTCAGCCTTGACCCAGCCAGAAAACCGGCAAAGTAACAGGACATCAGCAGGCCGATCAGGTAGTCATCAAAGCCTTCGATTTCCGCGCGCACGCCAAGCAAACTACCCTGCACACCAACGGCGAGGCCAATAAGGGAGAGGCCTGCAAATAGCGGCCAGATACTGACAATGGTACTAACGGGCATGGGCTTTTTGTCGCCTCCTGAATTTCGGCGGCAGCGTACACCCGAATCGCAAAACTACCAAGAGATTTAATAAAAATTTCTCAGAAACCCAGATCCTCCTGAGTGACCTGTACGGCAATATGCTCAGCATCTACTTCAGTGCAAACCAGGATAGGTCGGCAGCACACAAAGCAGTCTTCGGTGTAGGTCTGGGACTCTGAGGGGTCGACAAACAGGGTGATCGATTCCCAGCAGTAGGGGCAGGTTATCTGCTCTTCATGGAGAGACATTGGCTGCTCAGGCCAGATCGGCCAGCGGATGTTCCTGGTCTTTCCAGGGGCTGGTAAAGAAGGGCGCCACCATTGCCTCAGTAATATCTTCTATGCGAGCGGGATTCCACTGGGGACTATGGTCTTTATCTATGGCCAGAGCGCGAATGCCCTCAACGGTCTCACTGCTGTGGCCGGAGCGATTTAGATGCTCGGTATGGAAACAGTGGCGCACCAGATCGCGCTCCATACGCAGATCATTGGCCAATGTCATATGTCGAGCACGGTGTATCTGTTCAAGCACCACATGGAGCATAAGTGGTGAGCGCTGACGCAGGGTTTTTATGCAGGCAGTGGCCCAGTCGCTATTTAGATCGGTGAGTGCCTGGACTATTTCGGGCACTGTGGCCTTGGCAAAACAGGAATCGATGCCATTATCCATCCAGCTGGGCTGATGATAGACCGGCGTAGAGGCCTCTAATCGCTCCTCTAAGACCTTTAGCCGAGCAGCCATATCAGTTGCTGGGTCAGCAGTTAAGTCGTCCCACAGGGTGCCAATATAGGCGCTGTCGACTAGCTTATCCGCCAATCCCACAGTAATAGCGTCGGCACCCAGCATCATCTGCCCGGTCAGGGCCAGATACTCACCAGTGGCACCCGGGCAACGGCTTAAGAAGTAACCGCCACCCACATCGGGAAACAGCCCAATATTGGTCTCTGGCATGGCCAGTTTGCTGCGCTCAGTAACTATGCGCAGGGACGCCCCCTGACTGATGCCCATGCCTCCCCCCATCACTATGCCGTCCATAAAGGCGATATAGGGTTTGGGGTAGGTAAAAATTAGATGGTTTAGACGATATTCCTCGGTAAAAAAGTCGTCCAGAGAGCTGTCATCGGCAATCGCGGCACTGTGGAAAAAGCGAATATCGCCACCGGCACAGAAGGCGCCAAAGGGCCCCTCTTTGTTGGAGCCGCGAATAGCAACGGCCTCCACCTGAGGATTATCGCGCCAGGTAACAAGTACTGTATAGAGATCCCGCACCATATCCAGAGACAGAGCATTTAATGCCTTGGGGCGATTGAGGGTGATTAGCCCTACACCGGCCTTTACTTCACTGTGGATATCAGACAAGGGTTTACTCCTTAACTGGATCAGGCGAAATCAGCGATTAGTGCGCTGCGCACCGGATCTTCAAGTAGTACTGAATTGGGCTGTATATGGGGGTTATCTATGCCCATGGTAAAGAGCTCACCGGCGCGCAGTGCGGCTATATCGTCGGCGCTAAACTCGTACCTTAAAAAGTGCACGCTTGAGGTTTTATCCTCGTTCTCGCGCTCCATATCCTCGTCGGCGATAGGCACAATGCGGGGTCGATCGCCCACCTGTGCCCAGATCTGACGCTCTACACCTTTAAGGTTTTGCAGCATCACTTTGCGCTCATCAACATCATCGTATTCGAGCATAAAGGTGGCTTTCAGGTTTTGTCCCTCGGGCAACAGTGGGTTGTAGCTATCCAGCTCTTCCTGGATACCCTCGGCTTCAAAAATACGTTCCACACGCAGCATTTCCTGGATCTGGTAGCGAATGGTTGTTTCATCTTCAAAGCACAGGCGAGCATTGCTGCCAATACAGACTTCGCGGGTCTTTTTATGGGCCATAACCTGGGCGCGGAAGTCTGGGCGCTTTTCTGCGTACTGCTCTAATGACCACAGGTCTGCTCTGGTTAAATCTGCCATGTTTTACTGTTCCTCAAATTTGATAGGCCCTGCGCAGCAGGGTCATCGGATGCTCTGGTTGTTCGACTTTTTCAGACAGATTGCCAATATGAGTAGCGGCCATGGGGCAGTCACTGATAAAGAAATCAGGGTCCTGCTCATTGACCTTGCGCACCACTGGGCGGGCAATTTTAACTGACTTGTCATGGGTCTCGGTTTTAACCGCATAGGTACCATCATGGCCAGAGCAGCGCTCGATGGCGTTGACATTGGTATCTGGCACCAGATTTAGAATATCCCGGGTTTTCAGGCCAATATTCTGTACCCGCAGATGACAGGCAACCTGGTAGCTGATATCTCCGAGAGGCTGCTTAAAGTCGGTATTCAGTGCGCCGGCCTTATGGCGCAGATGCAGGTATTCGAAGGGATCGTAAAACGCCTGCTGCACTTTGATTACATCCGGGTCATCCGGGAACATCAGCGGCAGTTCCTGCTTGTACATAAGTACGCAGGAGGGGATAGGTGCAATCAGGTCATAGCCTTCATCCACCAGTTTTGCCAACACCGGGATATTGGCTTCTTTGAGCTTGGCCACTGCCTGTAAATCGCCCAGTTCCAGTTTGGGCATGCCACAGCACTGCTCTTTGGGCACCAGGTCAATCTGAATCCCGTTGTGAGTAAATACATTGTGGAAGTCTTCGCCCAGATGGGGGCTGTTGTAGTTGCCATAGCAGGTGACATAGAGGGCTACTTTGCCCTTGGTATTACCCGCAGCAACAGGCTCAATCGGTGCCGTTGCCTCAGCTAATGGCGCAACTCGCTTGCGCATGGTGCTGCTGTGGTACTCGGGCACTGGCGCCTGGTGATGAACACCAAAACCTTTGTCCAATGCTTTGCGGAAACTGTTGTTGTTATTGAGCGCATTAACAGTGATATCTACCAGTGGAATGGTGGCTAATTTACCCACTGTATCTGTGCTGGTAAGAATTCTGTCGCGCAAGGAGGCACCAGACTTGGTGAACTTTACCGCTTTGGCGCGGAGCATCAGATGAGGAAAATCTACATTCCATTCATGGGGCGGTGTGTAGGGGCACTTGGCCATATAACACATATCGCACATGTAGCATTGGTCTGATACTTTGACGTAGTTGGCCTTATCCACACCATCCACTTCGAAGGTATCGGATTCGTCGACCAGGTCGAACAGAGTGGGAAAGGCATCGCACAGGCTAACGCAGCGGCGGCAACCGTGGCAGATATCAAAGACACGCTCTAATTCCTGATTCAGGCTGTCTTCATTGTAAAAATCATCAGACTGCCAATCCAGCGGATGGCGAGTCGGGGCCTCCAGATTTCCTTCGCGTTGCGCCATAGGGTTTCTCCAATGATTAGCCAATAAAAATCCGGGGCAAAAAATCACCCCAGATTTTCATTGTGCAACACTTCAAACGGCGATTTAGTCGTCTAAAGTATCCAGGGCCTTTTGGAAACGGTTGGCGTGGCTGCGCTCAGCTTTAGCCAGAGTTTCAAACCAGTCGGCTACTTCATCGAAGCCTTCTTCACGGGCTGTCTTGGCCATACCTGGGTACATATCGGTGTATTCGTGGGTCTCGCCAGCAATGGCGCTCTCCAGGTTGGCTTTGGTGCTGCCGAAAGGCATACCTGTAGCCGGGTCACCGGTCTCTTCGAGATATTCCAGATGCCCGTGAGCATGGCCCGTTTCACCTTCAGCTGTCGAGCGGAAGACTGAAGCTACATCGTTGTAGCCTTCTACATCGGCTTTTGAGGCGAAGTAAAGATAGCGGCGGTTAGCCTGCGATTCGCCGGCAAAAGCGGCTTTTAAACTCTCTTCGGTTTTTGATCCTGCTAATGACATGTCAAAACTCCTTTGGTTAATTATTCTAATACCAGCCTTTAACCCTATATTTATTAGGGATACATCAGTTTAGGATAGTTTTTTATCTAGGGTCTAATAGTTTTCGCTCATAAGGGCGATAAATTTCACTAAGATTATTTACGTCAGAGCAGCACGGCGCAGATCAGACAAACATTGGCTGCCGGTGAGAAACATGGCCCAGCGCAATTGCTCCTGTAGAATAGAGATTTTCTCGATTACAGCCTCGGTGGAATCTAGAGCCGGAGCTAAAAACGGTTGGGCCAGAGCGGTCATCTGGGCGCCCAGGCGAATACAGCGAGCTATATCCAAACCATGACGCACACCGCCAGAACCGATAAGATTTAATGTTGGGCAGGCTTGCTGCACTGCAGGCAGCAGCTCAACTGTATCCATACCCCAGTCAATAAAGGGTGCGGCAATTTCCCGTTCGCGCTCAGACTTGTTGCGCTCCAGTTCTATACTTGCCCAGCTAGTACCGCCTCGACCAGCCACTTCGATCCAGCTTACTCCTGCATCCAGCAGTCTTTTGGCTGTGCCTGGACCAATGCCGGCGCCCACTTCCTTAACAATCACTGGCACCTCAAGTCTGGCTGCGCAGTTTTGGATGGCCTCCAGCACCAGATTCCAGTCCCGGTCGCCATTAGGCTGCACCAGTTCCTGCAATGGGTTTAGATGGATTACCAGTCCATTGGCCTCTACCGAATCCACGGCTCTCTGGGCCAGGTCGAGCCCCTGCTGTTGCAACTGGGTAGCTCCCAGGTTGCCAAGCAATAGGGCTGAGGGTGCCCAGCGGCGGGCATTTTGCACTGTCGCCTGTTCCAGAGCCGCCCTCTGCGAGCCCAGTGCCATGGGTATCTGGCAGGCTTGAGCTGCTTCGGCGAGGTGCCGATTAATCAGTTCACCCTTGTCGCAGCCACCGGTCATGGCGCCAATCAAAAATGGTGCAGCCACAGGCTGATTGAGAAAGCCACTGCTGAGATCAATATCCTCCAGAGCCATCTGGGGCAGGGGATTGGGTTCAAAACGCAGACGATCAAAGCCAGCCCCCTGGGCTGACTGATGGCTGTTCTGCAGGGCCAGAGCTATATGGTCGGCCTTGCGGTCGCTGATAGCTTGATCATCTTTCATAGCAGCGCCTCATGATTATTTTTTCTGTCGGCGTAATCGACCAGTAACATATGGGGCAGAGTGAGTGCCGCAAGGCCGATAAAAGTCAACTGTACCAGCGATGAGGCCACAGAGCCCTGTAAATAATAAAAAATAATAGCTGCACTGATCCAGGCCATTGCGCTGTAGAGGGCGGCCTCAGCCAAGCTGCGGCTGCGCTCAACACTGTCCAGGCTGTGCCAAAGTCGCAGCATATGGCCGCGGCTATGCCACAGGCAGAAGTACAGAGCAAAGCTGATCAGAGGCGGCAAAATTATTACCAGTCCGAGTAGTATCAGCAGGCTGACTAGGGGTTTGCGATACTGGCGGTGGAAGCTGGCGTAGATCAGATAACCAATCAGGCTGATCGCCCAGGGTACTGCCAGCCCGTCAATGGCTTGCATCAACAGGCTGGCGCTCTGTTGCCCTATCAGGAGGGCAAAAATTGGTTCTACCAGAGCCCCCTGCTGACTGGGGATACCAATACAGACCAGTCCACCATGGGCTATCCAGGGCAGCCAGTGGCTGCCAGTATCTGCTATATCACTGGCACCAAAGTGTATTGCGGAAATTAGCAGAAATACTGCCAGGCTGGGCAGAGGGAACAGCCACCACAGCAGAGTGACCAGTGCAGCCAGACCTATGTAGGCTAGATGGAAACCCAGCCAGTGCAGTATTCCCGGTGGCCAGCCAATGCGCCGGGCAATAGCGCCGTCGAGGCCACCATGGGGCACGCCCAGCAATAGTACTGCCGCTATGGCTATCAGATCCCAGCTGCTCATAGGCGCAATACCTGTTTTAGAAAGGGTATCTTGGGCATGGCCAGTATCACTCTGGCCCAGTCTGTCATGGTGGCGGAGCCGAGCATAAAGCGGGCAAAGCCGTCGCCATCAAGCGCCTTGGCTGTGCGCATCATGATCGACACGCCGAGTTCTGGTCGTGCCAGCAATACGCCATTAAAAATTTTATCCATACGCACTAGCCTCGGCGATATGGGCGCGGGCACTTTATAGTCCCCTGCGCTGATACCCTGGGCCAGTTTAGTTATCTGCGCCTGAATGCTGGTAAAGGCGTAGCCTGAAGACAGACGAACAGCACCACTGGCCGCGCCTATGCAGGCAATATTCCTATCTATGGGGGCGACCCTATCCATGGGGATTACCCCGGTTTCTTCGCGCAGGGTCTCTTCAATCTCAATATTCTGGCTCTCCAGCCACTGAGTCATAGCCTGGCAATACCAGTCTTTGTCCTGCAGTTCGGTGGAGATCATAGTAGATTCGATTAACAGACGTCGGTCAGAGAAAGGCAGTACATAGATAAAATGCAAACCGCGAGATTGATCGACGCGAAAATCCATCAATGTAGCGATCTGCGGGTCACTAATAGGCCCTTTAGTACGAATTTCCCAGCCCACAAAGTGCTGTTTTAGCCCCTGCTCGGTCAGTGCTGGGGGTCTGGAGTCGTAGAGCTGTGAGGCCCTGTAATGCTTGCCTGCAGCACTAAATGAGCCACCATTTCCCGTGGCGACAATGTCTTCGGCAGGGGCCCGAACCAACGTAACAGCCGCGGGTAAATGTGTCTCGCACTGGGCAATATAGTCAGCAGAGCTCAGGCTGGTGTAGCGGTATTGATCAGTTTGATGGAGCACCTCTGTATGCTTATCGATCAGCCTCCACTGCTGCCAGCTTCCCTTGGTGGCTTGGGCAAATTGTTGCTGCTGTCGGGGGTTTGCCCAGAGTGCCCAGCTGCAGTCTCGCTCCTCGGCAGTGCGTGGTTCAATGACCACTGCGGATTGGTTTTTAAGCTTTGTGGCCAGGCTAATACCGGCACTACCGCCACCAATAATGGCGATATCCAGATCAGTAGTGAGGGGTGAATGGTTGCTGGGGTCGACACCGGCCAGCCCCTGTAAATCCTGATGCAATGCTCTGTTATGCCCCGGCACCCATATGGGCCTTAGGTCCCTGAGGCTGCGTAGGGTCAGCAATGCTTTTTCTGACTTGGCTACATAGACCCGGCCCTGCCACCAGCGCAGGTTTTGGCGTCTTAGTACCCAGCCGATCTGTCGGTAAATGCGCAGGGCAACTGTTATTGCCAGCCTGGAACGAAAAGGCAGTAACTGAATACCCAGCAGGGCACTTTTGTAATAGTCTTCGGCAAGGTCGAGCATTTCTTCTATGGCCCTAGCCACAGGTTGACGGCAGGGAATCCCGGCCTCGACGATTTCTGCGGGGGACAGATCAACCCAGGTAGCCGGCAAATAACGACGGCCCATCTTGGCATCCTCCAGCACATCTCGAGAGATATTGGTCAGCTGCATGGCTATACCCAGATCAATAGCAAAGGCATCAGCCCGGGAATGCTGGCAGTTAAGCACTCGGCACATCATCAGACCTACAGTGCCGGCCACGGCATGACAGTAACGCAGCAGCTCGGCCTTATCTTTAACCGCTGTGGGCTGCTGATCTTGCAGCATGCCGTCGAGTAGCTCTCTGGCGGCGATGACTGGAATATTGTTGTGGCTGGCAAATTCTATAAAGGCTTCGATTTCCGGGCCTGCGGGTCGGTTACCACCATCCAGTCTTGCGCGAATATCCTCCAGAGACTCTTCCCGGTCGGGGAGGTCGCCGTCAGCCAAATCGTCGACAAAGCGGCAAAATTGGTAGAGTTGCGCTGCGCGCTCGGCTAACTCAGAGCCAAGAAACAGGCTGGCCCAGTAAAAGGATTTACCATGATGCGCCAGAATCTGTTTGGGTGAAGTTGGAGGAGGTGAAGAATCAGGCGCCGAATTATCCATAAACTATCCGCCGGAGCCCACCTCGACCCCAGTCAGCAGTTCCTCGACTACCTTGGCGGAGCTGACTACCCCTGGCAGACCTGCGCCTGGGTGGGTGCCAGCGCCAACAAAATACAGATTTGAAACTGCGCTGTCGCGGTTGTGGAAGCGAAACCAGGCCGACTGAGTCAGTCGCGGTTCAATGGAAAAACCGGCTCCATGCATGGAGCGGTAATCTTTGGCAAAGTCTTCCGGAGTCATCCAAAACACCTCTTCAATTACTGATGAGAGTTCTGGCAGTATAGTCTCTTCCAGCGCATCGACAATGCGGTCGCGCAATATTTCACCTTCGCTGCTCCAGTCCACATTGCCCTGCAGGTTGGGTACCGGACAGAGCACATAGAAAGATTCGCAGCCCTCTGGAGCAAAGCTTTTATCAGTGGCAGTGGGCCTGTGCACATAGAGGCTAAAATCTTCACTCATATGCTTGGCATCGAAAATTTCTGAGAGCAGCTCTTTAAACCTCGGCCCCATCCAAATGCTGTGGTGAGCGACATCGGGATACAGTTTTTTGGTGCCGAAATACAGTACATAGAGCCCCATGCTGTATTGTTTTTTAATACTTCTGGGCAGGCTTGGCTTGCTCTTTGGCAGCAGGTGCTGATAGCAGGTCTCAGGGTCACCGCCAAACACCACAAGGTCTGCATTCATGGTTTGATCGTTGCTCAGACGCACGCCGGTGGCGGTCTTATTGCTGACAATAATTTCATCTACATTGGCATTGCAGACAATATTAATGCCCTGGCGCTCCATAAGAGCCTGCAGTTCCTCGACCAGCTTGCCAGTGCCTCCCATACAGAAAAATACACCCCAGCGTCGTTCAAGGTAATGAATCAGGGTGTAGATAGCGGTGGTTTTAAAGGGGTTGCCCCCCACCAATAGTGGGTGAATGGAAAAAGCCTGGCGTATCAGCGGGTGCTTTAGATGGCTGTTAACCATCTGCGAGACAGTTTTATAGCATTTGAGAATCAGCAGCGCAGGCACCTGCTTGACCATGTCCCAGACTCTAGTGAACGGCCGGTGCACAAGGCCTTTAAAGCCGACGTCATAGACTTTTTTAGACTTTTCCAAAAGCTTGAGATAACCATCTGCATCATCGGGATTAAAGCGTCGAATCTCGGTGAGCGTGTCTTCAATACTGGCGCGATAGTCAAATTGACTACCATCGGCAAAGTGAAAGCGATAGAAGGGGTCCAGAGGTACAAAATTTAGATAGTCTTCGAGTTTTTCGTCAAATAGTTCGAAGAGTTCATCAAAAAGAAAAGGCGCAGTGATTACTGTGGGGCCGGCATCATGGCGGTATCCGCCGCGCTCAAATACCTGGGCTCTACCACCGAGACTGGCCAGCCGCTCCAGCAAACTAACCTCATATCCCAGAGCTTTTAATCTTAATGCTGTTGCTATGCCGGCGAAGCCCGCGCCGATGACTACAGCTGTTTTACCGGCTCCAATTTTTTCTGATGTCAAGCGATCTGCCCTTGGCTCTTAATTGTTGTTTTCTGTTTTACGGATGCCACCAGTCCATGGGCTACTGGCTGCAACTGTATGGGTAAAGAATTTACCAGCAAGTCTGCCTGCACCAGCCAGTAGTCCACTGACTGATTAGCCTGCAGGATAACATCGCTGGATGCAATGCGACGCTGCCAGTGCGTTAGCTGGCTACTGTCCTCAGACTGGTACCAACGACAGAAGTCATCGCGGCCAGCGCCCTGCTGGGCAAACAGGCTGACTACCAGATTGGGTTTGCGGCCATCTAAATCGCTGGAGCGATGGCTTGAGGGAATAATATCGTCTATATCGTTGCGGCCCTGATAGGCCAGACCACAGAGGCCGACTAGTCGCTCGAGGCCTTCCAGGTCACTGTCCAGGCCTGCCGCCAGTGCAGCGCCCTTGATCGGTACTACCAGCAGTGGCGCTGTCTTGCCTTTGGCGATTTGTTGCCAGTCCTCTAATTCAGCACATTGGCGCTGACTGATATCGGCCATCTGTCCGCTGCAGGTCTCCTGCATTGCCTGAGCCAGCAGAGCAGTAAGCTGGCCTCCAACATTGCGGTTTCTGGCGCTAAGTTCGAAGGCTTTGGCTACCATCCAGTCCCCCAGACACAGGGCCATATCGGAACCAAAGTGTTGATTAATACTTTCTTGGCCACGTCTGTGAGTGCTGGCATCGCTGATATCATCATGTATCAGCGAGGCGTTGTGCAGCAGCTCGCAGGCTGCTGCCCAGTGTAAATTGTCTTGCTCGTTTAAACCCAGGGCCTCGCCGCTGGTAAGCGCGAGCTGCGCTCGAAAAGATTTTCCGGGATTTTGAAAATGATAGCTTGCCGCCTGAAACAGGCTGCTATCTGCTTGTGGCATTTCACGCTGATAGAGTGCGTCCAGCGCTGTCATTGCTTGTATTTTGTCAGATCTTGATGGGGGCATTAGCAGTACCCTTTTTAAACGTAACTTTGGGTAGTTACTTTATTATTTTTATTTTTTAAGAGAGAGAGCCAGCATCGCTGACTCTCTCTGTCTTAACGGCAGCGTAGCTTATTCCGAATCGGCTACTGCAGCTGACCAGATTACAATACCAAAGCCGATCTTATTCCAGAAATCAGCCAGGTTATAAATCAGGTTCATAGTGCCTGCGTCTACTGGACCGCCCATCAGGTAACCCATAAAGTACCCGAGAGGATAGATAGCCCAACCCACAGTCACAAGGAATGTCATGGTCTTATATGCTTTTTGAACATTAGGATTAGCCAAACTAGCATTAACCTGACTAGCTTCACCTTTCATGATGTACCAAATTACATAGATCCATGCAGCCATGGACAGCAAGAATGCTGGCATAACACCCATGGAGCCAGTCTCACCCATGTAGCCGAAGATCAGCATTACGGTGGTACCGCCCAATAGGTTCCAGAAAACGCGACCTGGTACCTTGCCTACAGCAGACATGATTAAATAGAATTCAACCATCAACAGTGGCACGGTTAAGAGCCAGTCGATATAGCGGAATTCAGTTGGAGATGTGCCGGTTGCTACCCAAACGTCACGCATATAGAAGTAGTGAACTGCTGCTATAAGTGTAACCAGACCTGATACTGTCAAGGACGTCTTCCACTTGCCCGCAACGCGATCGCGCTCCAGGAAGAAGAAGGCGGTTGAAGCAACCAGAGCCATGGATATTAACCAAAAGGACATGCCGACATAATCGCCGGACGCTAAGTTGTTAGTCATGTATAACCCCTACATATAAAGCTTTATTTTTATTGTGTCAGCCAGTTTTTCGGAAGATCAACAAGCGACACTCCTAGTACAGCTGCTCCAGTATCTCGCTTCTGAGATAGCTGGAATACCTAACTTAGACCTTTTCACCCTCGAGTGCAAATCTCTTAAACAGCTCTGAAACCGATGAAAGGTGTTTTATCAAGTGATTTTTATTCGCGATCAAATTATAAATGGATCAAAAGTTAACGATTATTTTTGAATTTTATGGCAATAATTTTTCATGTAGAGCTTTCACCGCTTAAGAAAGCTATATACTTTGCCTAATAAAAACACCATAACGATAATTTTGAGGGGTAGTATGAAAAGATTCACAACGCAGTTCTTATGGCTTGCTCGGACTGGAGTTTTAGCGCTGGGGCTTTGGTCAGTTAATAGCCTTGCTCAGGTAACTAATAACTCAGCCGCTGAGTACTTCCCCGCGCAAGACTGGGTTGAGGCATCGGCTGCAGAGGTGAATTTAGATCAGTCAAAGATTGATCGGCTGTTTGATATGAGCTTTGCAGATGATGCAACTTTGGGCGCCGCCTTCTTTAAAGGTGGGCGTCTGATTACTGAGCGTTATGCTGAGGGTTTCGATAAGAATAGCCATGGCACATCCTGGTCCATGGCAAAAAGTTTTTATGCCGCGTTGATCGGTATTTCTATTGATCGTGGCGAAATCGTTAGTCTCGATGACCCGGTTGCCAACTATCTTGATTATTTTAATGATGAGCGACGGGACATAACCATCCGCCAAATCTTAAATATGACCAGCGGTCTGGACTTTCCCTCTCATGAGCATGAAAACATGTTTTTCTCCTCCGACCATCTAGCCTATGCGAAAAGTGTTGGTGTTGAGAAAAACGCCGGAGAGTTGTTCGAGTACAACAATGTGAACTCGATGTTGCTGGCCGATATTTTATTCCAGGTGACCGGTGTTCCCGCAGATAAATTACTGGCCGATCGCATTTTTAATAAAATTGGCCTCACTGATGTGGTGCTGTGGCAGGATGGTGCGGGCAATCCTCTCACTTACTGTTGCGTAGATACCACAGTGCGTCAATACTCGCGCTTTGGACTGCTGTTTGCCCGCAGTGGCAACTGGAACGGTGAGCAGATTATTCCAGCCGATTATGTCGATGAGACCTTTAGCAAGGTTTGGGATAGCCTTAACAGCTCTACCATTAATCAGAATCGCGGCTACTCGATGCACTGGTGGATTTCAAATCATGATGAGCGCGCTGTGATCTTTAATACCAGTGGAAAGTTTGGCCAGTATATCTTTGTCGACCGCGCCAATGATGTGGTGTTTACCCGCATCACAAAATACCGCTCCACCGGAGGTTCCAGGCAGGACTGGGGCTCGCTTAAATATATTAATTGGTTTGGCAGCATCGAATTTCGAGTGGCTCTGGCTCAGTTTTTGGATTGGACTGGCCTGGTTAAAATGCAGGGCAATATCAAAACCCCTGTCACCTTTGATGAAGGCACCTCTGAAGAATTCTTCCGCGACTACAGTGAGATTGTCGATGCGCTGATAGAGGCCAGCAAGCCATAAACCGCCTGTATCGCTGGGGCTTTGTGCCCCAGTGATACAGGTGCAAAACTCGATGTGTAGCTAGAGATATTCAATATTCTCCAGGCAGTATTCGCCGCGTTCCAGTAGCTGTCGTTTAATATCCCCATCCATTTTTTCCCAACTGCGATAGGCCATGGCAGTCCTCGGGTTGCGAGAAAATTTATCGCCGTGACGCTGCATAAAATGCCAGTACAGGCTGTTAAATGGGCAGGCATTCTCTGAGGTGCGCTCTTTGACGCTGTAGTGACAGTCACCGCAATAATCACTCATTTTATTGATGTAGCTGCCGCTGGCAGCATAGGGTTTGGTGGCGATTAGACCGCCATCGGCAAACTGGCTCATACCTCGGGTATTGGGCATCTCCACCCATTCAACCGCATCTATATAGATCCCTAAATACCAGTTATCTACCTGATCTGGGTCGATACCTGCGAGCATGGCGAAGTTGCCCGTGACCATAAGGCGTTGAATATGGTGGGCGTAGGCATAGTCCAGTGATTGATTAATGGCCTGCTGCATGCAGGCCATTTTGGTTTCTCCGCTCCAGAAAAATTCTGGTAAATCCCGCTGGGCATCCAGTGCATTGAGTCCGGCATAGTCTGGCATATTAGCCCAGTAAACCGCGCGCACATATTCTCGCCAGCCAAGAATTTGGCGTACAAAACCCTCAATTTGGGCCAGATCAATATCAGCTTCGCCAGATTCAAAATAGGCGATTGCCGCCTCTATAACCTGCATGGGGTGCAGCAGTTTACTATTGAGAGCAAAAGACAGACGGGAGTGATATAGGGTCCAGCGGTTTTCGCCATGTCTGGTCATGGCGTCCTGAAAACGACCAAAGTTTGGCAGGCAGTGACGACAAAAAAAGTCCAGCAACTGCACAGCCTGCTGCTCATTGATTGGCCAGAGTAACTGCTCGGAGCCAGTGCCTATGGAGGCTATATTGTGCCTTGCAAGGCGCTGCAAAATATCACTGACATCGTTGCTAAACAGCAATGGCTCGGGTATCTCGGCCAGATCTGCAGCCTTGAGTTTTTGTCTGTTTTCGCCATCGAAATTCCAGCGATCGCCGCGGGGCTGATCCCCTTCCATCAGCAGGTAAAACCGCTTGCGCATTTTGCGATAGAAAGACTCCATGCGATTGTGCACGCCAGCATTAATATATTGATTAATCTCGTCTTTTGGCAGCAAAAAATGCTCGCTGTCGCAACAAAAAATTTCACTGTCCGCGCCTAAGTCAAGAGCCTGCAGCTGTTGCGCCAATCTGTACTCATCCGGCGCCTGATACTCAAACCGCCTGACCTTATATTGCTCGCAGAGACTACTGACCATATGACCGAGGCTGTCAAACTGCGCACTGTCATCAAGACTGAAGTAGCACAGCTGGTGACCATCAGCCTTGAGAGACTGGGCAAAATCAGCCATGGCGGCAAAAAAACTGCACAGTTTTTGAATATGATGTTTAACGTAGGTAGCTTCCTGATGTAGCTCTGCCATGAGGTACAGCACGCCGTCATCTTTGCTGCTATACCAGGAGTGATGACGATTAAGCTGGTCGCCAAGAATAAGCCGGATGGTATGAAACTGCGACATAGGTTATTTGCCGCCCAGATCTGTGATTGGCCAGTCGGCTGCATCCACAGAGTCCAATATTGCTGAGCAGTCATCTCCTTGCCAACGGTCGATAAAGTGATTGTTCGGGTCGTAGATCTCTGTCTGTTTGCGCAGGTCAAAGCGCCGATGGCCGCGTGGGTCAGCACCCACTCCAGCCAAATATTGCCAGTTGCCCCAGTTGGAGGCGACATCATAATCCACCAGCTGCTGCTCCAAATAGGCGGCACCATAGCGCCAGTCTAGATTGAGCTCATGCACAAAACAGCTGGCCACCAATTGGCGCCCACGATTGGACATATAGCCCGTACTGTTGAGCTGCTTCATACAGGCATTAACAATAGGATAGGGCGTGTTGCCCTGACACCATTTCTGGTATCGTTCTGGGTAGAAGCTGGTGCTGGGCTTGCACTGTTTGATACCGCCGAAGGCAAACAGTTGGGCGCCATATTTTTGCGCATACCACTGAAAATATTCTCGCCACAGGAGTTCAAAGTATATCCAGTAGGTTGAGGCATTGCTCTCAACATCCATCTCGTACTGACCCAGGGCCCGCATAATGATTCTTGGGGACAGGCTGCCATTGGCTAGCCAGGGGCTAAACTTGGTTGAGTAGTCCATGCCATCCAGACTGTTGCGCGTCTCTTTGTAAGTGCTGGCCAGACCGCGGCAAAAATAGCTCTGCATATGCTGCAATCCCTGAGTCTCGCCGCCGCGAAATAGGGGCTGCTGCTGAGCCATAAAGTGCGGAAACTGCTGCTGCCAATCCCTGTCTCCGGCTGTGGGCGGAGGCGGTGGCAGGGACTCTGGGCTCTGGACGGGCTGAGGTATATTCATAGGCTCTACCCGGCGTCTAAATTTGGAAAAACTATCTGGGAGTTCCTGAAGCTCAAAGGGCAGCTGATTGGCATTGAACAAAAAGCTGCTCTCGGTCTGATAAAAATTAATCATTCCATAGCGCTGCCTGAGAATGTTCCACTGTCTGTTGAAATAATAATCTGAGCTGACACTGGCATAGATATGAGAAATATTATGTTGGGTAATCAACTGGGCAATGGTTTCCAACTCGGGCTGATAATATACCTCGAGCTTCTGGCCGCGGGCTTGCAGGCTGTGATCTAAATCGGCCAGGCTCTCCTGTAAAAACTGCAGCCGCTGGGGCGACAAGCTACTGGGAGTTTTGTTGCTGCTATAGTGGTCAGGCAGGCAATAAATACACAGCAGCCTGTCCACCTGACTGGCAGCCTGCAGCAGGGCCGGCTGATCAACAGTACGCAGATCACTGTGAAACCAAAATAAACCAATTTTGTGCATAGACGCCAACCAGTGTGAGAAGTATAAGCATTGCGCTTTGGACCTGACTGAGTACGCCATACCAAATGCTTTGGATTGATTTACGGCCAATCTGAATTGGTGCCGATCCCGTAGTCTCTATAGGGTTTCTGCTTGTCGAAAACTCTTTTCAAACAGCTAATTTCAGGTTGCCAGCTATGAGTCAGTCCACTCTGATGAAAATTTTGGGTTATGCAGGACTAGTGCCTTTCCTGGTTCCTGTTTACCTGATGGGTCAGGCATTTGTCTCTGCACCCGGTTTGCAGAGTGCGGCTATTTTTGGGCTCTATGCGCCCTATGTGTTTATTGCCTACAGCGCAGTCATTCTGAGTTTCTTAAGTGGCACAGTCTGGGCTTACGCTCGACCCATGGAGGGCGGGTTAAGCAGGGGAGCGATTGTAGTAAGTAATCTGTTGGCACTGTCGGCCTGGCTGTCTCTGTTGCTGATTTACGTAGCACCGATTATGACCCTATTTGCCCTCTGTTTGCTGATGGCAGGCTATCTCGGGTTGCTGGTGATTGAGCGTCAGCTTGGGGTGCCGCAGACCCCTGATTACTGGCGACTGCGTATTCAGCTCTCGGTGGTGGTTTCTCTGGCCCACCTGCTGGTTATTTTAATGATGTTAGCGGAGCTCTAGCCTATGACCCAACTTACTATTTTTTATGATGGTGGCTGTCCGCTCTGCGCAGCTGAAATCGATCATCTCAAAAAGCTAAACAGCGAGTTAAATCTGGCCTTTGAAAATATCTATGCCACAGACTTTACCCAGCGCTTTCCGCATATCGATAAGCAGGCGGCGGACCTTGTGCTTCATGGGCAGCTGCAGTCTGGAGAGATGATTTATGGCCTTGAAGTAACCTATCAGGCCTGGGCCATGGTGGGTAAGCGTCACTGGGTGGCGGCTCTTCGCTGGCCCCTGTTTAAACAATGTGCAGAACTGGGCTACAGATTTTTTGCCAAATATCGCCATCGTATTTCAAGGCTGGTGATGGGCAAAGCTCGCTGCGAGCGCTGTGCCCTGGCCGGGAGATCTAATTGACTGAGGCAGCATCCTACAACGTACTGGTGCTGGGTGCCGGAGGTGGACTGGCACAGGCTCTGATTGCCAGATTCCTGACTGATACCCAGGTGGACAGGGTAATTGCGGTTAGTCGCAATGGACAAACTGAGGACCTGTCAGCGCCCTGGATATCTCAGTCCAGACTGGTTTGGATTGAGTCCCAATATGATGAGCAGAGTATGCGAGACGTGGCTGATAAGCTGGCGCCCTATGCTGGCAATATTGGCCGCGTCTGTATCTGTCACGGTATTCTTCACAGCGATCATTTATGGCCAGAGAAGCGCTTTGAAGATATTGATGCCAGTGCCATGCTGGAGATTTTGCAGGCCAATACTATTACGCCGTCGCTGTGGCTAAAGGTGCTGCATAAAACTCTCGCCGGCAAGATACCCTGCAAAGTGGCTGTGTTCAGCGCCCGGGTGGGCAGTACCTCTGACAATCGGCTGGGTGGTTGGTATTCCTATCGGGCCTCCAAGGCAGCGCTCAATAGTGTGTTGAAATCCTTTGCCGTGGAATATGCCCGACGCCTGAAAAACGTCAAGTTGATTGCCTTTCATCCGGGCACAGTAGATACCGAACTGTCCAAGCCATTTCAGGCCTCGGTGCCAGAGCAGAACTTGTTTACGCCCGCCTTTGTGGCTGATCAGTTGGCCAATATTATGGCTAATGCCGAGGTGGATGGGCAGCTTTCTTATCTGGACTGGGATGGCAAAAGCATTCAGTTTTAGCCACAGTCTGATCAATCCTGCCTGAGTTGAGCCCTGAGTTGAAAGCTGAGGTGCAGCCTGTCTTGCACCCTTAACAAGCCATTCATAATGGAGAATGGCTGTATGTCGAAGTCGCTTTGCAAAACAGAAAATTCGCCGCTGATAGATAGCTGACTGTGGTCAGTCTGATGTAAGCTGATATCCAGCTCCCTGGCTTGTGTTACTCCATGAATGGTTAGCGCTACAGGCGTGGGTTGCTCGCGGAGGGCCGAGCTGCAATCTGCACTGTGCAGCTGAGCAAAGGGAAATCTCTCTGCCCCGATGCTTTTTAGCATATTGCTGGCAGTGCCCTCAATTTCTGTGGGCGATGGTTTAGTGGTCATTGCCGCTGCTGCTCTAAGTTGGGGATTGTCCACGTCCAGCAGAGTCAGAGGTACAAAAATCTGGGCTCTGCACTGCTGTGTCTCGCGGTCTAAATAGATATATCCCTGCACATGATTGCTAGCGACAATATGGTCATGCCCCAGTCGCGCCATGAGCCCACCACGGCGCACGGTAACAATAATTTGCGAAAATTGGCTGTTGATTTGATAAACCTGACTGGGAGCCGCCTGGAGGTAAAAGCTATCTGGGAAGTTGGCCGGCTGCGACTGGCTTGCAGGTAGTGATGAGTATTGACTGCAGCCCTGAAGCAATAGAAGCGATAGCAATAGTGCAGCGAATTGTCGATGCCCGAGCTTAGTCACCTGCAGAAACCAGATTAATATCAAACCAAACTCTGACGGCCAGACCAATTTGGTCCCCGCTGGACCATTCACCCGAGCCAATGGCGAAATCGCCACGGTCTAGCTGCAGCTCGCCCAGCATTTTAATGCTGCCATCTGCCGATGGCTGCCAGCTGAAGGGCACCTGGATAGTTTTGTTAGCCGACTTTAGTGACAGCCGGCCCCTGGCAATAAACTGGTTATCCCCCTCTGTTGCAACTATTTGCTCGCTGGTGAAGCTCGCTTCGGCAAAACTCTGGCTATCAAACCAGTCGACCATCTGAATGGCCTCATTGAGGTCGCTGCTGCCCAGGTCGGCACTGGCTATCTGAACCTTTACAGACAGGGCCTCTGGCTGCAGATTTTGATCGCTGACCATATTGACCACAAACTGGCGAAACTCACCATTAATGGGCAGCCCTTCAAAGCTGGGGGCAAAATAGAGCTGGCTATCAGCGGGTTGGTCTTGCCATTGATCTGCATTGACAGGGCCATTGAACAGGCACAAAAGCAATAAAAGAACCTTTGTTTTCATCTCGACTCCCGGGCAGTCCGGTTAAAACCACATGCGCTTTAGTGCGCTATCGCCCAATACAAAGTGATGGCGCAGGGCGGCTGCGATATGCACCAGCAAAATGGCTATGGTGATAAATACACAGATCTCATGCACCTCAGCGGCCATAGATTTTAAGTTATTGTCCGGGCCCACAATAGCGGGTAGGGGCACCAGCCAGAATAGCTTTACTGGGAAGTTGGCGGCTGAGGAGGTCACCCAGCCTGACAATGGCAGTGCCAGCATCAAGATATAGAGAATACCATGGGCCATGGAGGCCAGAAGTTTTTGCAATCTGCTAGTGGCTAGGGCGACTGGGATGGTGCTTTTAATACGCCAGAGTAGCCGGACTACAACCAGCAGCAAAATCAGCATACCCAGAGACTTATGCCAGACAAATACATCGATTTTTAACGGCGATAGCCGCAGGCTCTCAGCATAAAAACCCAGAGGTATTTGAATAAAAATTAGCACAGCGGTCAGCCAGTGAAACAGTTTGCTCAGCCAGCCCCATTGTTGAGAAGAATTTTTCAATGCCATAGATTTCGTCTCCTGGCCCAATATCTATCTGAATTATCCAGCGTTCTCTCTGTGATGTAAATTTACTTCAAGCTGTGATTCATTTCTCGGGTTGATAGTGCTGATCTGCTAATATTCCACTCCACCTCAGTAAACACAAACGGCAACGGCATGACCGAAGAAAAAATTATCAGTTGCGAGATAGTCGACCTCAGCCATGATGGCCGGGGCGTGGGGCGCATTGATGGCAAGGCCTGCTTTGTTCAGGGTGCTCTGCCTGAGGAAACTATCGAATTTCGCTACACCAATCGCAAGCGCAACTATGATGAGGCCCGTGTTACAAAAGTTGTTCAATCTTCCCCGGCCCGTGTAGACCCCGGTTGCAAGCATTTTTCTCGCTGCGGCGGCTGCAGCTTGCAACACCTGGATCACCGGCAGCAGGTTGAGTTTAAACAGCAACAGCTACTGGACAGTCTGAGTCGCGGAGGCTTGCAAGCCAAAACAGTATTGCCGCCCATCAGTGCTCCCCCCTGGGGTTACAGGCGTCGGGCACGGCTGGCAGTGCAGCGCGCTAAAGATGGCAAATTTTTAATTGGCTTTCGCAATGCCGGCAGTCGCAGAATAGAGCCAATTACCCAGTGTCCGGTGCTTGCCGAGCCACTGCCAAGAGCGGTGGAGCTGCTGCCTCTCTGGCTGAGCTTTCTGCCCAGTGATATTCGTATCTTCGAGGTGGAGCTTATCTCTGGAGATAACAGCATAGCCGTTGCCGTTGAGGCCAGTCGTTTCCCTGCAGATGAAGAGCTGCCAGCCATGCTGGGATCTCTGGAGAAAGAGGCTCAGGGGCCGGTGCAGCTCTGGTGGAAGGCAGGCAAACAGGAGCGGTTTAGCCGCCTGGACTCTGGTGCTGATAGTCTGTGCTTTGCGGTGACTGATGAGATCAGCCTGAGATTTGAGCCCGGTCAGTTTATTCAGGTCAATGGTCAGATTAACCGTGAAATGGTGGCCCAGATGCTTAGTCTGTTGCCAGAAAAGGGGGCTACTGCCATAGATCTTTACTGTGGTACAGGTAATCTGTCCCTGCCTCTAACTCAGAGATTTGAGCGAGTTGTGGGTATTGAGGGATTGCCCGATCTGGTTGCAGGTGCCGTCGACAACGCGCGCTTTAACAATATTGATAATGTTGAATTTGCTGTGGCTGATTTAAGCCGCGGCCTGGGTCTCACTCATGTGGGTCTAACTGAGTCTTCAGATCCTGACAAAAGCATAGATTTAATTGTGTTGGATCCACCCCGCAATGGTGCTTCAGGGGTAATGCCCTGGGTAGCTCTAGCTGGTGCGAAACAGGTGATTTATATTTCCTGTCATCCATCGACCATGATCAGAGATGCCGCAGTGCTATCTCAGGCGGGCTATAGCCTTCAGGCAGCGGGAGTGATGGATATGTTTCCCCATACTACCCATATTGAAGCCATGGCGTTATTTGAGAAAAACTAACAAAAACTGTCGAGAAAAGAGAGTAGCTAATCGGTCGCGCCAGAGCATTGAGAGCGTCGTTTTTTTGCTGTTAGCGGCAAGCAGTTTCAGGTACAATTTCCGCCTTTCAAATAAACTAGTTTTTACCCCCAAGGAATTCGAATCCCATGTTTGATCAAGACCAGACAATTGCATCGTTTGACGCCGAGTTATGGCAGGCCATCCAGCAGGAAGACCAGCGCCAGGAACAGCATATTGAGCTGATTGCCTCGGAAAATTACACCAGCCCCGCGGTAATGGAAGCCCAGGGTGGCAAGATGACCAACAAATATGCCGAGGGCTATCCCGGCAAGCGATACTATGGTGGCTGTGAGTATGTGGACGTGGCCGAGGACCTGGCAATAGAGCGACTCAAGACGCTTTACGGCGCAGACTTTGCCAATGTGCAGCCCCACTCTGGTTCTCAGGCAAACAGTGCGGTGTTTTTAGCGCTGATCAAAGGTGGTGATACGATTTTGGGTATGAGCCTGGCTGACGGTGGTCACCTGACTCATGGTGCCAAGCCTAATTTTTCCGGCAAGCTCTACAATGCCGTGCAGTACGGCTTAAATGCTGAAACCGGTCTAATTGACTACGATCAGGTTGAAGCTCTCGCCATCGAGCACAAACCAGCCATGATTATTGCCGGGTTCTCAGCCTATTCCGGCATTATGGACTGGGCTAGATTCCGCGAGATTGCTGATAAGGTGGGCGCCTACCTGATGGTGGATATGGCTCATGTCTCCGGGCTAATTGCTGCGGGTGTTTACCCCAGCCCAGTGCCTCATGCCCATGTGGTGACCTCGACCACCCATAAGACTCTGCGCGGTCCTCGTGGCGGCATTATCCTCACCAACGATGAAGATATTGCCAAGAAGTGCAACTCTGCACTTTTCCCTGGCAGCCAGGGCGGGCCTCTCTGTCATGTTATCGCAGCCAAGGCGGTTGCTTTTAAAGAGGCGGCCAGCGAAGAATTTGTGCAGTACCAGAAGCAGGTTGTGGCCAACGCTAAAGCCATGGCGGCGACCTTTATGGAGCGCGGAATCAGTATTGTCTCCAACGGCACTGAAAACCACCTGATGCTGGTGAGCCTGATCGGCAAGGAATACACTGGTACAGACGCCGACCGCGCCATGGGTGAAGCCTTTATCACGGTCAATAAGAACGCTGTTCCCAATGACCCGCGCTCTCCGTTTGTAACCTCTGGCCTGCGCGTGGGCACCCCTGCCATCACCACCCGCGGTTTTGGTATTGATGAAACTGTGCAGCTGACGCACTGGATGTGCGATATTCTCGATAGTCTCGAAAACGGCACCTCCGAACAGGTTATTGCTGAGGTGAAAGAGAAGGTGTTAGCAGTTTGTAAACTTTTTCCGGTTTACGGATAAGCTTTGCCAAGTAGTCTAAAAAGCTCCACTATAAAGCCCCATTGCGATGGGGCTTTTTTTTGATCTCTGATAAATGGAGTGGGAACTATGACTGATCCGGAATTGCGGCTTGCTGCCACGGTGGTGCTGTTGCGCGATACAGATGGGGGTCTGGAGGCCCTGCTGCTGCGGCGCAATGCCAAGCTGGCATTTGCCGCTGGGGCTTGGGTATTCCCCGGTGGTGCCATAGATCAGCCAGAGATTGAGGCGGCGGATACACAGATGCAGGCGGCAAAGGTTGCAGCCGTGCGCGAAGTGGAAGAAGAGTGCGGGCTGCAAATTGCAGAGCAGGAGCTGATTCATTTCTGCAACTGGACCACGCCTCTGGGAGAGGGCCGCCGCTTTGCCACCTGGTTCTTTGTGGCTCAGGCTCAGCGAAGCTCCTCAGATATTATTATTGACGATGGCGAGATACACGAATTCCAGTGGCTGAGACCTCAGCAGGCTATAGATCTTCACTATGCCGGGGAGTTTAAAATGATGCCTCCCACCTATCTGTCCATGCGACTGATTAGCCATTACCAAACTGCAGCAGAGGCATGCCAAAGGCTTGCTCAGCGCACTCCCTATGAGGTCACTCCTGTTATTTGTGAGTCTGATCAGGGAATAGTCTGCCTGTATCCAGGCGATGCCGGCTATGAGTCTGTAGATTCAATGCTGCCGGGTCCGCGCCATCGCTCTTTATTTTCCAAGCAGGGCACCCAATATATCCACTCTGGTGCAGATGTCTCTGAACCTGCCATGGATCAACCCTAAAAGTAGCCACAAATAGCCTATATAGTGGTTATTTAACAGCACTTAAATAATCATAGTTTGTGGTAAACTGCGTCTCCAAATTTTTGATGTGCTGATATGTACTGTCCATTCTGTAATGCTGATGACACCAAGGTTGTAGATTCCCGTCTGGTCGCCGATGGTGGGCAGGTGCGACGTCGCCGTGAGTGTGTAGTTTGCAGTGAGCGGTTTACCACCTACGAGCTGGCTGAATTAGTGATGCCCAGGGTAATCAAGACTGACGGCAGCCGCGAGTCATTTGACGAAGATAAGCTGCGTGCAGGCCTGCAGCGGGCTTTGGAAAAGCGTCCGGTGTCCATCGAAAATATAGAAGTTTCACTTTCGCAAATAAAACATTTTTTGCAGGTCACCGGCGAGCGAGAAGTATCGTCGCGTATTATTGGTGAAGAGGTAATGCGTCAGCTTCGAGAGCTGGACGAGGTGGCCTATGTGCGTTTTGCCTCAGTCTACCGCAGCTTCCAGGACCTCAGCGAATTTCAGGACGAGCTCAATCGTCTAACCGCTAAAAAACCTGATTCGGCTGACCAATAATGAGCACTATTGATCGCGAGATGATGT
Organism: Porticoccaceae bacterium; assembly: GCA_038135995.1. Classification (GTDB taxonomy): domain Bacteria; phylum Pseudomonadota; class Gammaproteobacteria; order Pseudomonadales; family Porticoccaceae; genus HTCC2207. The sequence goes on along the minus strand of JAYPYO010000002.1, from coordinate 39,068 downwards.
CGCGAGCCCTGCAGCTTGCTGCCAAGGGGCGCTATACCAGCGCCCCAAACCCCTCTGTCGGCTGTGTCATTGTTAGGGATGAAAACATAATTGGTGAAGGTTTTACCCGACCAGCTGGCGGTAACCATGCCGAGATTGAGGCTCTGCAATGCGCTGGCGATGCTTCTGGCGCAACAGCCTATGTCACATTGGAACCCTGCAGCCATCAGGGCAAAACCGGCCCCTGCGCTGACGCCCTTATCGCTGCAGGCATTAACCGTGTGGTGATAGCCTGTGAAGACCCCAACCCAGCGGTGGCCGGGTCGGGCATACAAAAGTTGACAGATGCTGGTATTGAAGTGGCGCTTGGCCTGTTGGAAGATCAGGCTCGCGAGAGCAATAAAGGATTTATCAAGCGTTATGAGCAGGGCACACCCTGGGTGACAGTCAAGATGGCTGCGAGCTTAGATGGTCGCACTGCCATGGCCAGTGGACAGAGCCAGTGGATAACTACCCCGGCAGCACGGGCTGATGTGCAGCGTCTGCGCGCGGCTCAATGCGCAATTATTACCGGTATTGGCACGCAAAAAATGGACGATCCGTCCCTGACTGTGCGTATAACCCGCGAAGATGTGGGTGTTGAAGATGAGCTCAGGCAGCCTCTGCGTGTAGTGGTGGATGCAGGGCTACAAATGTCTCCCGAGGCGCGTATGTTTCAGCAGCCGGGTGATACTTTGGTGGCTACATTGGATGGAGCAGCGCAGCGAGAAAGATCAGCGGCTTTGGTGGAGGCTGGCGCTGAGGTGATTTTTTTGCCGGCTATGGGTGAGCATATTGATTTACATGCGCTGCTGGCAGATTTGGCAGGGCGTGGCTGCAATCAGGTTTTAGTGGAAGCTGGAGCTGGTTTGGCTGGTGCGTTTATTGCTGAGGGCTTACTGGATGAGTTGGTGTGCTATTGGGCGCCCAAATTATTTGGTAATCAGGCTCGACCTATGTTTGATTTGCCGATTGAGACGATTGATGCTCATTTGGCGTTGTCGATTAGGGATATTCGTCAGATTGGTGAGGATATCAGGGTGACCTTGTATCCGGATAAGGATTATTGATTTTCTGGCTGGGACTGTAATTAGGTTGCGACAGTTAAATCCTATAGAACGCCGATGTTAGATTAAGGTTGCCACATCCTAAGCACCTTACTGAATTAGAGTAAATTTAAAGGGTAAAAAATGTTTACAGGAATTATCAGCGCCATAGGCGATATAGCTAATCTTGAACAGCGTGGTGGTGATGTGCGTCTGACCATCCGCACCGGCAACCTCAGCCTAGGCGACGTGCAGCTTGGCGACAGCATCGCCTGCAACGGCGCCTGCCTAACCGCTGTAGAGCTTACCGGCGAAGGCTTTGTTGCCGACGTCTCAGTAGAGACCCTCAATCTGACCACCATAGGCAACTGGAAAACCGGCAGCCGCATCAATCTGGAAAAAGCCATGCAAGCCACAGACCGCTTTGGTGGCCATATAGTTTCAGGTCATGTGGATGGCATAGGAGAGGTGGTCGCATTGGAAGAAGACGCAAGATCGTGGCGCTTTCGTATTCGCGCACCCCGCGAACTGGCAAAATACATTGCCCACAAAGGCTCAATCACATTAGATGGCACCAGCCTGACGATCAATAAAGTCGAAGGCTCAGAATTTGAATTAAATATAGTGCCCCACACCATGACCCATACCGTTATGGGTGACTACAAAGCAGGCACCCAGGTCAATTTAGAAGTGGATTTGGTTGCTCGTTATCTTGAGCGACTGCTACTGGGTGACAAGGCAGCAGATCAATAAGAAATATTAGCAAGACGCAATACACCGGAAGAGAAAAGATAATGGTACTAAACACAGTAGAAGAATTGCTCGAAGATATCCGTCAGGGGAAAATGGTTATCCTGATGGACGACGAAGATCGCGAGAATGAAGGTGATCTGGTGATGGCGGCGCCCATGGTACGGCCTCAGGATATTAACTTTATGGCCACCTACGCCCGCGGATTGATCTGCCTGACCCTCAATGAAAAACGCTGCAAACAGCTGGAGCTGGGCATGATGGTTCAAGGTGATACCAACCAATCCAGCCATGGCACCCCATTTACACTGTCTATCGAAGCTGCCGAAGGTGTTACCACAGGTATTTCCGCCGCAGATCGAGCGCGCACAGTGCAGGCCGCGGTAGCCGGAAATGCTCGCCCCGAGGATATAGTCCAGCCCGGCCATATCTTCCCCCTAAAGGCGCAGCCAGGTGGTGTGTTAAGTCGCGCCGGTCACACCGAAGCTGGTTGTGATTTGGCTCGTATTGCCGGCTTTGAGCCAGCCGCCGTTATAGTCGAGATCATGAACGAAGATGGCACCATGGCCCGCCGCGATGACCTGGAAGTGTTTGCCGAAAAACACCAGCTAAAGATTGGCACCATTGCCGACCTGATTCACTATCGACTGGTGACAGAGAAAACTACTCAGTGCATCAGTGAACGACAGGTTAACACCCAGTTTGGCGAATTTACCCTCAAGACCTATCTAGACAACGCCCGCAACGAGAAGCATTTTGCCCTGGTGAAAGGGGATGTCAGTGGCGACGAGCCAGCGTTGGTGCGGGTGCATATCAATCGCTCCGCGCGAGATCTTCTCGCCCTTGAATCTGAAGCTGGTTTCAACAGCTGGTCTTTCCATAAAGCTATGGCGGCCATTGCCGAGGAGGGGCGCGGTGCTCTGGTGCTGCTCTACTACCCAGAGAGTGCCGAAGATATAGATCAGAGTATAGAAATGATTTTAAACCCCGGCATGGGTAAGCCTCAGTCGGCAAATGAAGTGGTGTACATGCAAGTGGGTACAGGCTCGCAGATTCTAATGGATCTGGGGGTGCATAAAATGCGCCTGATGAGCGCACCTTTCAAATTTACAGGTATCTCAGGCTTTGATCTCGAAGTCGTAGAGTACGTCGACTGCAAATAGCGGAAACAGGAAACAATAATGAGTGAATTTAGGCCTGAAGAGGGCGTATTTAATCTGGGCGATGTGCGTATCGCAGTAATTGCTGCGCGCTGGAATGCAGAGATAACCGATGGTCTGCTCAATGGCGCCCTGCGCGCACTGGCCCGGCACAATATTAGCGGTGAGGCTGTAGAAGCATACCGAGTGCCCGGTGCCTTTGAGCTGCCTCTGGCGGCGCAGCGTGCAGCGCGCACCGGTCGATTTGATGCCATTATTACCCTGGGCTGCGTAATTCGCGGTGACACGCCGCACTTTGATTATGTGTGCTCCGAGACCACTCGCGGTATTGGTGAAGTCGGCTTAAACGAGAATTTGCCCGTTGCCTTTGGTCTGCTGACCACAGATAACCTGCAGCAATCATTGGATCGCTCCGGTGACAACGAAGAGAACAAAGGTGAAGAGGCTGCACTGACCATTTTGGAAATGCTGGCGCTTTTTAAGCAGATGCAGAGCGCCGAATAATATGTCAAAACCGAAGCAAAAACAGAAAGCCCGCAGATTATTGGTGCAGGCGCTGTACTCCTGGGAAGTGGGTGGTACAGATCTGATCGACATCGAAGCGGAATTTCATGTCGACAACGATATGGGCAAAGTAGATACCAGCCTGTTTCACGATATCCTGTTTGGTGTACCCAAACATCTCGCCGAAATTGATGCCAGCTATGAACCCCATCTGGACCGAGAGAACAAGGATCTGGATCCAGTCTCCAGGGCGGTGTTGCGCATTGCTAGCTATGAAATGCTCTACAGTATCGAAGTACCTTACAAGGTGGTGATCAACGAGGGTGTCAATCTGGCTAAAACCTATGGCCCCACTGATGCCTTTAAGTTTATCAATGGTGTTTTGGATAAAGTGGCTGTTGATAAGCGCGCCATCGAGGTGGCTGCCAATAAACGGAAGTAGCTGGCTGCCGGGCCGGCAAGGGGGCAAATCTGTCACAGGAAAAGACAACAGCATCCAGCGAGTTTGATGTAATCGCCACCTACTTTAAAGATCTAACCGGTCAGCAAGGGGTGGCTCTCGGCATTGGTGACGATGCTGCGCTGCTCAATATGCCGGCTGATCAGCAGCTGGTGGTTGCCACAGATACCCTTGTTGAGTCCGTGCATTTTCCGCCTCAGGCCAGTGCCGAGCACATCGCCACCAGAGCCCTGTGCGTTAATCTCAGCGACATGGCCGCCATGGGCGCCAGACCAAGATGGTTTACTCTGGCTCTAACCCTGCCTGCGACTATGGCTAGCACTCAATGGCTGGAGAGTTTTAGTCGTGGGCTAGCTACAGTGGCCGAGCAATATGATATTGCCCTGGTTGGAGGTGATACCACCGCCGGACCTCTGACCATAAGCCTGACTCTATTGGCTGAGGTGCCTGTTGCCCAGTCGTTGCGGCGCGATGGTGCCAAACCCGGTGATACGCTGTACGTCACCGGAACCCTGGGCGATGGAGCCGCAGCCCTTGAGATTATCAGTAGAGGTGACTTGGCGCATAGTGAGCGATTACTAACGCGGTTTTATCAGCCTCAGCCCCAGATTGAGGCAGGTATCAGACTGCGCAATGTCGCCAGTGCCTGTATTGATATCTCTGATGGATTGATCGCCGATCTTGGCCATATCTGCAAGGCCAGTGGGGTGCGCTCTGATATACAGACGAAGCTGCTGCCCATTCATCAAGAGCTGCATCAACTGTGGCCACAGCAGGCTGTGGACTGGGCTCTCAGTGGTGGTGATGATTATCAGCTGTGTTTTACTGTACCCCAGTCTCGCTGTGAGATTGTGAATCAATGGATAGATGCGGGAGACTTTGATGCGACAATGGTGGGCCAGATATTGGCGCCAGATAATTCCAAAAACCTTGTTATAGTAGATGGCAGCGCATCTGCAGATATTAAAAGAGGGTTCGATCATTTCAGCCAATAATCCCAGTCCAAGTGAGCTTTTGCGCTCACCCACCCTAATGCTCGCCTTTGGTTTTGGCAGCGGCCTGTCGAGGCTGGCTCCAGGCACTGTGGGTACCATTGCGGCGATTCCCCTATGGTGGCTGTTAACTCAGTTGTCTCAGCCCCTGTATCTGGGGACTGTGCTGGTTGCGGCCATTGTCGGAGTCAGTATCTGTGGCAGCGCATCTCAGCAGTTGGGGGTGCATGACCATGGTGGCATTGTTTGGGACGAGTTTGTCGGATTTTGGGTGGCGATGGCCTTTTTGCCGGTCAGTCCCGTATCACTTGTAATGGGTTTTACGCTGTTCAGATTGTTTGACATCGTGAAACCCTGGCCCATAAGTTGGCTGGATAAAAACCTGACTGGTGGGCTGGGTATTATGATTGACGATATAGTCGCTGGTTTGGTGGCAGGTGGCTGTGCCTGGTTGCTGCAAGCCTTTGTAATAGTAAATCTTTAAGCCCGACCAATAAGCTGTCGACGTGGAAAAATAATTAAAAGGGACATGTAAGTGAAAGACAAGTTCAAAGCCTTTGCCGTGGTTTTTGTCGCGCTGTTTATAGCTGTGATGATGAATATTTTAAAACCCGACACAGCCAAATCTCCTCAGCCGGAAGCGGCAATCGCCGTCAAAACTACAGTGGTCAATGCGGCTCAGCTGGAGATGCAGGTTGAGTCCCAGGGTGTGGTTGTTCCGAGAACCAGAACCTCACTGATATCGGAAGTTTCAGGTGCCGTGTTGGAGGTCTCTGAGGCCTTTGTAGTAGGCGGCACTTTCAAAGCTGGTGATATGTTATTAAAAGTCGATCCCACTGACTATGAGGTTGCGCTGCAGCGGGCCGAAGCCAGTTTAATCAGCTCTAAGGCCCAGATGGAACTAGAAAAAGCCAGGTCAGCCCAGGCAGAAAAAGAGTGGGAGATAACTGGCAGACCCAAGTCAGAAGCCCCTCTATTGCTGCTTCGGCGGCCCTATCTGCTGGAGGCAGAGGCCAAGTTATTGCAGGCGAAAGCGGAAGTCAGGCAGGCCAAAATTAAGTTGCAAAAGACCGTTATTCGAGCGCCCTACGCCGGCATGGTATCTAAGAAGCTCGCCGATATAGGTCAGTTTATAGGCACAGGCACCGCTATTGGTGAGACCTTTGCTATAGATTTTGTCGAGGTGCGACTGCCGCTGACCGAGCGCGATCTCAGTATGATGGATGGGCTGTCCTCTGCCAGCAATCTTACTGCCAAGACAGTTAGTCTCAGCGGCACTGTGGATGGTCAAAATGCGACCTGGACAGCCAGTGTAGCGCGTTCGGAAGGTGTGGTGGATGAGCTTAATCGCTCCCAATATATAGTGGCCAGAGTAGCCGATCCCTATGGCCTTGCTGAGAGCAGCGGCAAAACCAGTGTGCCACTGAGGGTGGGTACCTTTGTCAAGGCCTCCATTGAAGGCAGGATTCTCAATAATGTATTTAAGGTGCCCCGCAGCTCTCTGCTTGAGGGATCCAGAGTAAGCCTGGTCGATAGCAATGATCTGCTCAGAATTATCGCAGTTGACGTGGCTTCCGCGGATGACAGCCATTACTACATCTCAGCTGGTCTGAAAAATGGTGACGAGATTGTTACCAGTGCTCTGGGAACGCCCATTGAGGGACTTAAGTTAAGGGTGAAAAACAACGCCGATAGGGGAGCTGCCCATTGAGAGAAGACGATACTGGTGGGCTGATTGGCTGGTTTACTCGAAACCCTGTAGCAGCCAATCTGGTGATGATCCTGACTTTTTGCGCCGGGGCGCTGGCACTTACTAATATCAGTAAGGAGATGTTTCCGCGGACAGAGATTCGTATGATCAGTGTGACTGCCCCATATCCCGGCGCTGCGCCTGTAGAGGTAGAGAAAGGCGTAATTTTGCCCATGGAGTCCGCTCTCGAAGGTTTGCAAGGCATCAAAAAGATCCGCTCCGATGCCAACCGTGACCTGGCCCGAATTAGTTTGGAAATCGAGCCAAATGAAGATATTAATGAGGTGATGACCCTGGTCGAGAACCGTATTGACGGTATCACCAATCTTCCTGACGATCTTGAAAAGCCCACTGTGAAGCGGGCAAATAATAATCTATGGGCCCTGGGCATCTCAGTCTACGGCGATATGACTGAGCGCCAAAAAAAGCTGCTGGGTGACGAAATTTACGACGAAGTGCTGGCACTGGGCCCGGTAAAAGAGGTATCACTCTGGGGTGCTGGTCGCTATGAAATCTCCATTGAGGTTCGCGAAGATCGCCTCAAGGAGTTAAACCTGACTCTTGCTGAGGTAGCCTCAGCTGTTCGTTCCTCATCTCTGGATCTGCCGGCTGGCATGATAAGAACCGAAAGCGGAAATGTGTTGATTCGTACCGAGGGCAAATCCTATTACGGCAGTGATTTTGAAAATATTGTCGTCCGAAGCGACCTGGATGGAACCCAGCTATTGCTGTCAGATGTGGCCAATGTGCGCGATGAGTTTACCGAGAGCATCTACACCAACCGCTTTGACCGCAAAAGTGCCTTTACCGTAGGCGTGTTCTCTTTGGAGGGCCAAAACCTTCTGGATATCAGCGAAGCTGCTCACCAATATGTTGAGGAAAAAGCGGGCAGCCTGCCTGAGGGCGTCGAAATTACGGTGTTTAATGACGAGGCCTACTACTTGGATGGCCGTCTTACTATGATGTCCGAAAACCTGCTGATGGGAGGTTTTCTGGTTGCTCTGGTGTTGGGTATGTTTCTCAATCTCAAGGTTGCCTTTTGGGTGATTCTGGGCATCCCAGTCAGCTTTGCCGGGGCATTTTGGCTTATGCCCTTTGGCAGCGTGACCGTTAATATCATGAGTCTGTTTGCCTTTATTATGGTGCTCGGCATTGTGGTGGACGATGCCATTGTTATTGGTGAAAGTGTCTACAGTGAAGTCAAGGCGGATTACAAGCGAGCCAGTGCCTCGGGCCAATTAAATGGAGCTGCCTATCAGGCCTCCACGGACACAGTGATACGTGGAGTTAAGCGTGTGGCTACACCATCAACCATCGGCGTGCTGACCACCATGGCGGCCTTTGCGCCGATTATTTTTATCGGCGGTAGTTTCGATGGCTTTACCCGAGCCATAGGTATAGTAGTAATCCTGTGCCTGATGTTTTCTTTGATTGAGTCCAAGCTGATATTGCCCGCCCATCTGGTCGGCCTCAGTTTTGGTGAGCAGAGCAAAGGGCTGGTGGGCAAAATCAATGGCTACCAGCGATCTATTGCCAGCCGGCTCGAGAGTTTTATTGAAAATACCTACAGGCCTGGGCTGCAAAAAGCCCTGGTCAATCGCTATGTCACGCTGGCCGGATTTCTGGGTATTTTGATTATTGTGCTCGGCGCTGTTACCAGTGGTGTGGCGCGATTTGAGTTCTTCCCTAATGTGCCTGGCGATGATGTACGCGCCAATATAGTGATGCAGGATGGCGCTTCTGCAGAGAGCCTTAACGAAACCGTAGATATTATTGAGCGTGCGATTATTGATATCGACCAGCAGTATCGACAGGAAAATCCTGACTCCCAGGGTCTGGTTGAGCATGTGAGTTTCTTTGTTCGTGACGATACCAATGTCAGCTTCAGATTGGTGCTGACAAAGTCTGAGTTCCGCTCGGTCAGTGCCGTCGACATTGCTCAGCAGTGGCGAGAAGATGTGGGTCTGTTGCCTGATGTTCGCGAGCAGCGCTACTCTGCAACCGATGGCCCCTCCGGCGCCAAGATAAGTCTCTCGCTGTCAGGCTCCAACCCGGATCAGCTGACCAATGCGGGTATGGAGTTGCAACAGTATTTAACCCAGTTCCCCGGAGTCTATGATATTTATAATTCTCAGGGTTCGGGCAGTAAAGAATTGCTGATTAAACTAAAGCCCTATGCCAATCAGGTTGGAGTGAGTTTAAGAGATGTGGCTGTGCAGGTGCGTCAGGCATTTTATGGCGAGGAGGTGCAGCGAATTCAACGCGACTCAGATACCGTAAAAGTAATGGTCAGATATCCCATTGAGGAGCGTCGCTCCATTGCTACGCTGGAAAATATGCTGATCAGAACCGCTAGCGGTCAGGCTATTGAAATAGGCCAGGTTGCCGATGTTAGTCTGGGTCTGGGTCTGACTTCCATCGACAGGCTCGATCGCAAGCGCACCGTGACTATCACTGCCGATGTTGAGGAAGACAGGGTGCAGAGCGGCGATGTGGTTCGCGACGCCCGCACTCAGTTTATTCCCGAGTTGCTGGAAAAGTATCCCAGCGTAGAGTTTAGGCTCAGCGGTGGTACTCAGGAGCAAAGTGAATATTACGTCAAGATGGGCATTGGCTTCCTGCTGGCTCTGTTTATGATCTATGGCTTACTGGCAGTGCCGCTGCGTTCCTATCTGCAGCCTATTGTAATTATGTCAGTGATTCCGTTTGGTTTTATTGGGGCAGTTATCGGCCATATCCTGTTTGGTATGTCGGTCAATATGCTGTCTATTTTTGGCATTATTGCTCTGGCCGGAGTAGTGGTTAATGACAGCCTGATTCTGGTGGAGTTTGCCAATCGCGGCAAGGCTGAGGGGCTGAGTGCGGAACAGGCAATTGTCAATGCAGGCACCAAGCGATTTCGCGCTATTCTTTTAACCACATTAACCACATTTGTAGGGCTGTTGCCGCTGTTATTTGAAACCAGTGTGCAGGCGCAGTTTGTTATTCCCATGGCGCTGTCATTGAGCTTTGGTATTCTGTTTGCCTCGACAATAACCCTGTTACTGATTCCCTGCCTCTACCTGGTGGTTGAGAAGAACCATAGATTTGTCAGCATTATGCTATTGCTTCCTCTGCTTATAGCGGCGAGTTACTTTTTGGTGTTTGTTGGCGCTATATCGGTGGCGCTGTTTTTGAGTATTGCCATTCTGCTGCTGATTATTGGTGTGATTATGTTTGTGGCTAAATTTTTTGGATATTTCCCTGAGCCACAGACTCAGGGCTAATAAAACCGGAGAGGTTACTACCAATTACCCTCAAGATGCTATTATGAATCAGGGGTTTAATTAACTGACAGCAGCATTCGGGAACAGGATGCTCGATACAATCAAACAAAGGATCGTCTCTCTTGAAAAAGAAGTTACTGCCAATCGCGATTATTGGCATCGCAATTATAATTTCAATCGCCATGAATCTCCTGCAGCCTGCACCTCTGAAGGCTGACTCTATAAACGCCTCTATTGCAGTTAAAACTCAGATATTGCAGAGCAGTCGAGCTGTGCTGTCTGTTGAATCTCAGGGTACGGTTGAGCCACGCACACGCAGTTTATTGATCTCAGAGGTCTCCGGCAGAGTGTTGAAAGTGTCACCACAGTTTGTGGTGGGCGGGGTGTTTAAAGCAGGGGACGTGCTGCTCGAGTTAGATCCAACTGATTATCAGGTGGCCTTAAAGCGTGCAGATGCCAATTTACTGAGTATGAATGCCCAGTTGACCTTTGAGCGGGCTCGTGCCACCCAGGCACAGAAAGAGTGGGCCATGACTGGTCGTCCTGCTGAGGAAGCACCGTTACTTGCTCTGCGCGAACCCTATATTGAAGAGGCTCAGGCTCGACTGTTGCAGGCGGAAGCTGAAGTTAAGCAGGCTCAAATCAAGCTTGAACGCACCAAGATACGCGCATCCTATACAGGTATGGTATCTGCCAAGTCTGTGGATATTGGTCAGTATGTCTCTGTGGGCACCAATCTGGGGGAAACCTTTGCTATTGATTTTGCCGAGGTGCGGCTACCCCTGACTAAACGCGACCTGTCAAAGATGAATAGTTTTTCCCAGCTGGACAGGGACCATCATCTGCAGGTTGATTTACTGGGCTCAGCAGATGGTGCTGTCAAACGCTGGGATGCAAAATTGGTGCGCTCGGAGGGGGTGATTGATAAGGTTAATCGCTCACTCTATGTAGTTGCTCAAATTGATGATCCCTACGGCCGCAACAGTACGGATAAATCTGCTGCCATACCACTGTTGATGGGTACCTTTGTAAAAGCCATTGTTGGCGGCAAATCTATTGAAAACGCCTTTGCTATACCCCGCAATGCTCTTTTGGAGGGCAGCAAAATTGCTTTGGTGGATGAGGATAACCGTCTGCGCATGAGATCAGTAGAGCCGATCTATGCAGACAGGCAGTTTTATTATCTGCTCGATGAGGTTGAAGAGGGCGATGAGATCATTGTCAGCACTCTGGGTGTGCCAATTGAAGGTATGAGGGTTGCACCTGAAGCTATTGAGCTGGCGGAGGTAGCCTCAGATGGCGACTGATTCATATGGGTTAATTGGCTGGTTTAGCAAGAATCCGGTGGCGGCCAATCTGTTGATGCTACTAATTATTGCTGCGGGATTTATTTCGGTAAGCAATATCAGCAAGGAGATGTTTCCCGTTGGCGAACTGGATCAGATTCAGGTCATTGCTGTCTATCCTGGTGCAGCGCCAGTCGAGGTAGAAAAAGCGGTTATTCTGCCCATGGAGTCTGCTGTGCAGGGTCTTAAGGGCATTAAAAAAATCAACTCTACCGCTAGCCGTGATCTGGCTGTTGTCAATCTTGAAATTGAATCCAATGAAGATCTTCAGGAGATGGTCTCGCTGGTGGAGAATCGCATTGATAGCGTTGTTAACTTCCCCGAGGATATGGAAAAACCAACGGTAAAAAGATTGACCATCGACGAGGCTCGCTGGGTGATGGGTATTGCGGTGGCCGGAGATATGGACGAGCGCACTCGCAAGAGACTGGGCCAGGAGATGCGCGATGAACTGCTGCTAATGGACGAGATAAAAAGTCTTATCCTCTGGGGTGTCGATGATTACGAGATTTCCATCGAATTAAAAGAGGATTTACTGCGGGAATATAACCTTACCCTGGCCGAGGTGGCCAATGTATTGCGCAATTCATCCATTGATTTGCCAGCGGGAATGATCCGCGCTGCCCAGGGCAATATTCTGGTGCGTACCCAGGGTAAAGCCTACACCGGTGAGGCATTTGCCAATCTGGTGGTGCGCAGTCAGGCCGATGGCACTGAGCTTCTGCTGGGGGAAATTGCCGATATCAGGGACGGCTTTGCCGAGACCAATAGCATGGTGCGCTTTGATAGGCAGACAGCATTTAATTTGGGAATTTTTGCCGCCGATGATCAGGATATTCTGACCATCAGTGATCGTGTAAAAGAGTATATAGCGGATAAGCGCGAGACTTTGCCTGAAGGACTGGTGATTGATGAGTTTTTTGATAACTCATTTCATCTGCGCGGCCGCTTGACTATGATGCTGGAAAACCTGGCTCTGGGTGCCCTGTTGGTGGCTATCGTGTTGGGGCTGTTTCTCAATCTGCATGTGGCGGGCTGGGTGATGGTGGGAATCCCGGTGAGTTTTTTAGGAGCGTTCTGGCTGATGCCGGTCAATCCCTATCCGGTGACCATCAATGTATTGAGTCTGTTCGCTTTTATTATGGTGCTGGGTATTGTGGTGGATGATGCCATTGTTATTGGCGAGAGTATTTTTGCTGAGGCCAAGGCGGACTACAAACAAAAACTTGGCTTTGATGGTTCAGTGCCAAATAAGGATTTTGGCTACAGTGCCTCTGTTGCAACTGTGATTGCTGGTACTCAAAGAGTAGCTATGCCTTCGACTATTGGTGTGTTAACCACCATAGCCGCCTTTGCTCCAATGATATTTATCGGTGGTGCTGTGGCACCATTTTTTGAGTCCATTGCAGTGGTGGTGGTTCTCTGTCTGCTGTTTTCACTGATTGAGTCCAAACTGATTTTGCCCTCCCATTTGGTAGGCCTGCGGCTGGGACGTCCCATGGCCTCGCCCATTGCATTTCTAAAGCGCTGGCAAAGTAACATCGCCACTGGCCTTACGCAGTTTATCGACAATATATATCAGCCAACTTTGCAGCTGTGCCTCAAGTATCGCTATGCCACTCTGGCCAGTTTCCTAGCATTTCTTATTATCTCAATTAATGCGGTCAGTACCGGTATTGCCCGATTTGAGTTTTTCCCCGATGTGCCCAGCGATGGTGTTCAGGCGCAAATTATTATGCAGGACGGTACCTCGGCAGAAATCATGCGTGAGACGCTGTCTAGAGTGGAGGCGGCAGCTTATCAGATGGAGGCTGATTACCGGGCTGAATATCCTGAGGATAAAGGGCTGTTCGAACATCTGATTTTTTATACAGAATCCGATACTCAGGCGATGTTTATGATGTCCCTGACCCATCCGGAAGAGCGCAGTATCAGTGGCTTTGATATTGAAAAGCTGTGGCGCGATGCGGTTGGCCCTCTGCCCAATGTGCGTAAACAGCGATATTTCGCCGGTACCAATGTCGGTGGCGGTGCCAAAATTAATCTCACCCTGTCCGGCTCTGATCCGCAGCAGCTGACCCAGGCTGGTAAAGAGTTGCAAACCAGGCTCGGCGAATACAACGGTGTATTTGATATCTACAATAGCCAGGGAGCTGGCGGTCGCGAAGTACTAATTAGTCTTAAACCCTATGCCAGTCAGCTGGGTATTAGTCTGGGTGATGTGGCGCGGCAGGTGCGTCAGGCATTCTACGGTGAAGAGGTACAGCGGCTGCAGCGCGGTGCTGACACCGTTAAAGTAATGGTGCGCTACCCTCTAGAGGATCGCCGATCTCTGGCCACATTGGAAACCATGCATATTCGTACTGCCAATGGCGAGTCTGTGGCAATTAATGAGGTGGCGGATATTCAGCTGGGTTTAGGGTTGACGGCAATCAACCGTATTGATCGGGATCGCACAGTCACCATTAGCGCAGATGCGGATGCCACTAAGGTGCAGAGTGGTGAGGTGATCAGCGATCTGACAGAAAATTATATACCTGAGTTGCTGACTAAATACCCGGGCCTAAAATTTGGCCTGGGGGGTGCAAGCGAAGAGGAGCGCGAGCTGGTGCAGCGTATGGTTATAGGTTTTGTGGCCTCCATCTTTTTGATTTACGGGCTGTTGGCTGTGCCATTAAAATCCTATATTCAGCCGCTTATTATTATGTCTGTTATACCCTTTGGTTTTATTGGCGCTGTGATTGGTCACCTGCTGTTTGATGTGTCTATCAGTATGTTATCGATCTTTGGTCTGATTGCTCTGGCCGGCGTGGTGGTTAACGACAGTCTGATACTGGTGGAGTTTGTCAATCGCGGTCGCAGTGATCATGATTCAATTGATCAGGCGCTGCTGGGGGCGGGCAAAAAGCGTTTTCGGGCGATTTTATTAACTACCATGACCACCTTTGTGGGTTTGCTGCCCATGCTATTTGAAACCAGTATGCAGGCCCAGTTTGTGATTCCTATGGCCCTGTCCCTAAGCTTTGGTATTGTATTTGCCACTACCATTACTCTGGTACTGGTGCCCTGCCTGTATCGAGTAATTTATGACTTGCGTGATTCGAAACGGTTTTCCAAGGCTAGACCCCGGCAAGCACTGGGTCAAACACTGAGCTAGGGACTGAAAAGTCGCGTAAAAACCTGCACTGAGAGCAGGTTGCGGCTACAATGGCGCCCTGTTATTAAATCATTCACCGGAGTTTGTTTAGTGCTTCGCTTTATCGAATCTTCAAAGCTGCCCACCCGCTGGGGTACTTTTGATATCCATGGTTTTGAGGACCCATTTAAGGGTAAAGAGCATATTGCCATTACCATGGGCGACTGCGCTGCGGATGAGCCACTGCTTATCAGAATTCATTCGGAATGTCTGACTGGTGATGCTCTTGGCAGTATGCGCTGTGACTGCGGTGAGCAGTTGCAAGAGGCGATGAAACGTATCTCCGAATTAGGTAGAGGCGCCATTCTGTATTTGCGCCAGGAGGGCCGCGGTATTGGGCTGGTCAATAAAATTCGAGCCTATAATCTTCAGGATCAGGGTGCAGATACGGTTGAGGCCAATGAGCGACTCGGCTTTGGCGCTGATATGCGAGACTATTCTATCTGTGCGCCCATGCTCGAACATCTGGGCACCAAGCAAGTCAGGCTGATGACCAACAACCCGCGCAAGATTAATGCGCTGAAAGATCTGGGTATCAATGTGGTGGATAGAGAACCTATTCAGGCTGATAGCAATCCCCATAATGTGCAATATCTGTCTACCAAGGCGGGTAAATTGGGGCATATGTTTAAGGACGAGGAAAAAGATCAGTGATAGCAGAGTCAAAAGGGTTGGCCAAAAGAATTATTCCCTGCCTGGATGTAGACAAAGGGCGCGTGGTCAAAGGCGTACAGTTTGTCGATATTCGCGATGCCGGAGATCCTGTGGAAGTGGCGCGGCGTTACAATGAGCAGGGTGCCGATGAAATCACCTTTCTCGATATTACCGCCAGTCATGAGGACCGGGATACTACCCTACACACGGTTGAGCGTATGGCCGGAGAAGTTTTTATTCCACTGACCGTGGGCGGTGGTGTGCGCGAGTTGCAGGATATTCGCAATCTGCTGAATGCCGGAGCTGACAAAGTGGCTATTAACTCGGCGGCAATCCATAACCCGGAGTTTGTTCATGAGGCAGCGCTGCGCTTTGGTTCGCAATGCATTGTGGTGGCTATTGATGCTAAGCAGGTGGAGCAGGGAGAAAGCCCGCGCTGGGAAATCTTTACTCATGGCGGTCGCAAGCCCACTGGCATTAACGCTATCGAATGGGCCAAGAAGATGGCAGACTTTGGTGCCGGTGAAATTCTTTTGACCAGTATGGACCGGGATGGCACCAAGAATGGTTTTGATCTGGATCTGACGTCGCGAATTAGCGATGCAGTCAATGTGCCGGTGATCGCCTCTGGCGGTGTGGGCAATCTCCAACATCTGGTAGATGGTATTGTTGAAGGCAAGGCCGATGCAGTTTTGGCGGCCAGCATTTTTCACTTTGGTGAGCACAGTGTGCCCGAGGCCAAACAGTATATGGCTCAGCGCGGAGTCAATGTCCGCCTCTAGCTAGCAAGCCTGGCCAACAAAGCGCCCGGCCAAAAAAAACCGCACTTGCGTGCGGTTAAAAATATCAACTACTACAGGGACAAACAATTACATTGGGTTGATTCTTAATAACGGCTTCATCAAAAACCCCAGGGGGTTGGATAATTTGATAGGGGCCTTCAAAGCTGACAGACAGATACACTCTCCATTTTGCGCACCCATCGGCTGATGCACATCGCCGGGCTGGCGCACCAGGAAATCACCTTCCTTATAAATCGATTGCTCATCAGAGAAGCTGCCTTTGAGGACCACGGTATATTCCACACCACTGTGATCATGCTTTGGCGTTTTGCCACCGGCACAGATCCTATGCAGGGCTACCTCAAAGTCACTCTGACCAGTTTTAAATCGGGCAATATCGACCGAGGCCGAGAGACGTTTCCAAATTGGCGTATGCTGTGGGTTCTTAATTAGTTTGCTAACGGAGTGAGGGAAACCCTGCACTTTTTCCACAGCTACTGGCTCCGGGTCGGCCTCGCCACTATCAATTTTGGCCATAACTGTATCAAACAGATCCTCATCGACTTCGGCTGGTTCTGCTTCAGTCAGCAGCTGTGAGCCTACTTGATCAAGGCGCTGCAACTCTGCGCGGCACTGCTCGCAAAAATGTAGATGTGCAGACACGCAGATCGACTCCGCAGTGGACAGGGTGCCAGCTGAAAATTCCACCAGCATCGCGTGATCTGGATGATGGCTTAGATTATGACTCATGGGATAACTCATCTTGGTATTCTGGGGAGACCAGTATTTGCATTTTTTGCAATGCAAGCCTGACTCTTGATTTAACGGTACCCAATGGCAGGCCTAACTCCTCGGAGGCCTCGGCATGGGACTTGCCCTCGAGATAGACCTTGCGCAAGATTTCGTCCTGCTCTCTGGGCAACTGAGATAGTGATTCTTGCACCTTGCTCTCACTGCGCTTTTGTCTCAGCAGCGAAACCGGTGTGTCCTCATCGGGCTCATGCCAGTAGTCTTCATTCTCAAGGGGTAAATGTTGGGTATTGCTCTTGCGGCGCAGCATATCGATACGGCAGTTTCGCGCTACGGTGTAAATCCAGGTTGTAGCCGAAGCTTTTTCTGGGTTGTAACCTTCGGCTTTCTGCCATACCTTGATCATAACTTCCTGCACCAGATCTTCACTCAGGCCTGGAAACCACCCCTGATGCCTGTTGGCCTGGGCAAAGCTCTTTAACAGAGGTGCAAAATGCTTAAAAAGTTGCGCAAAGGCCTTGCGATCGCGATTTTCACCCACAGCAATGAGCAGCAAGCTCCACTCATCCGAGCGCTTCTCAGGGGTGTTTAATACAGCGACCCTACCAGCCGGCTGATTATTTTTATCTACAATATCAATGGTCTTTCTCAACATGCCTACACTGCCTATTGCTACCTTAGCAGGTTTACGGCACTTTGCATCTTCTGGATCACCAAATATTGCTGTTAGCAGCAGTTCACATGCGTTGATAACCCTGTATTATCAATGGCATAACGAAAAAGAGTGTTAAATGCCCAGAAAACTGCCGTCCCTCAATGCACTGCGAGCCTTTGAAGCCGCCGCGCGGCTATCGAGTTTTACTCAGGCTGCCGACGAGCTATGCGTGACTCATGGTGCGATAAGTCAGCAGATCCGAGTACTTGAGGACTATTTCGGTCAGCCTCTTTTTGATCGCATACATGGCAAGGTTGTGCTCAATAGCGCCGGGTTGGTCCTGTTGCCGGTCATTAGTGATAGCCTCGACCAAATTGAGACCGTTAGCAGCAAACTCAAGGCTGGCAGTGGACCTGAGATCCTAACCGTTAATGCAACTACAATTTTTGCCTCCCATTGGCTTATTGCGCGCCTGCGAGACTTTCAGCAGAGGCACCCCGAGATTGAGGTTCACCTGGCCCCAACGCCAGCCTTCCCCGATAATTTAGGGCGCGGAGTAGATGTGGCTATCCGCTGGGGGGCGTCTAATATGGCCAATACCAGGGTTGAGAAACTGATTGATGTGGATACCTTTGTGGCCTGCGCTCCCAGCCTGATCAATGGTGCAAACCCACTGCTCAAACCAGAGGATCTTATGGCTCATAATTTGATCCATGATGATGATGGTCAGGCCTGGCAGATTGTATTGCAGGAGCTCGGCGTTAAGGGGCGCAAACCCGCCAAAGAGCTATTTTATGCTGATTCTGGACTGGCCCTGCAAGAGGCGGTAGAGGGTGGAGGGTTAATTGTAGCCGGCAGTTTGCTAGCGGCCCGAGATTTGGAGGCAGGGCGCCTGGTTATTCCTTTTGAATGCTTTATCCCCCATCGCAAGGACTATCACCTCTACTATCCCGAGCAGACTGCCACTCAGCCCAAGGTAGAGCTTTTTTGCGCCTGGATCCATGAGCAGGCCGACATATACCGCAATAACAGGTTGGATTATCGCCGCTTTATGCCCTGAGCCTATGTTACCTATGTTAGTTTTTCTAACAAAAGTTGATAAAAATTATCGTTTGTAGATTGGCTTGCAGCCACCTTAAGCTGGCTACCTAAATTAACCGGTTAGGTATCAACGCCTGATGTTGCAGTCTCCAAGTCGCATTTTTCACCGCAATCTTAATGCCCAGTTACCCGTAGCTCTTGCAGGTGAGGGCGTTTATATCCGCGACAAACAGGGGAATAGATATCTGGATGCCTGCGGCGGTGCTGCAGTCTCATGCCTGGGTCATGGTCATCCCAGAGTCATAGACTCAATCAAACATCAGCTCGACTCCATGGCCTATGCTCACAGCGGATTTTTTACCTCGGAGCCCAGCGAGCAACTGGCGCATTTTTTAGCCCACCGTGCTCCAGAGGATATCGACCACGTCTACTTTCTGTCCGGAGGCTCAGAGGCGGTAGAGGCAGCGCTAAAAATGGCGCGGCAGTATTTTCTTGAAGCTGGCCAACCCAGCAAGCACAAGTTTATTGCTCGTCGCCAGAGCTATCACGGCAATACCCTGGGTGCACTGAGTGTTAGTGGCAACAGGTGGCGGCGCCAGCAGTTTGAGCCAATGCTGATGAATATTGAGCATATCAGTCCATGCTATGCCTACCGCGATCAATTGGATGGTGAAACCGAGCGAGACTACGGACTGCGTGTGGCTAATGAGCTGGACAGCAAAATTGAAGAGATGGGGGCGGAGAATGTTATCGCCTTTATTGCCGAGCCAGTTGTGGGTGCTACCGGTGGTGCGTTGGTACCGGCTCCAGGTTACTTTAAACGTATCCGCGAAATATGTGACAAGCACAATATATTGTTAATTCTCGATGAAGTGATGTGTGGCATGGGCCGCACTGGCTCAATGTTTGCCTGTGAGCAAGAGGCTGTTCGACCGGACATTATCACCATTGCCAAAGGTCTGGCGGCCGGTTACCAGCCGATTGGCGCTACTCTCTGTTCTAATCATATCTACAGTCAGTTTCGTGATGGTTCAGGCGCATTTCAGCATGGCCACACCTATGTGGGGCATGCTACAGCCTGTGCCGCTGCACTGGCTGTGCAGCAGACGATAGAAGACGACAACCTGCTGGACAATGTGAATCGTATGGGTGAGCTGTTAAACCTGGCGCTGCATGATCGCTTTGGCGAACATCCCTATATTGGTGATATTCGCGGTCGTGGACTGTTTCGGGCCCTGGAGCTGGTGGCTGATCGCGACACCAAGGCGCCCCTGTCGCATGAGTTGTCCATTGCCGCCGAAATCAAGAAACAGGGCATGGCCCAGGGATTGGCCTGTTATCCCAACAGTGGCACCATTGATGGTTTAAACGGCGATCATGTGTTGCTGGCGCCGCCCTATATCATTGACCAGACCCATGTTGAGGAGATTGTAGACAAGCTGGGCCTGGCTGTAGATGCAGCACTAAACTCAAAAGGAATACTCATCTGACAGCTCCTAGTCCAATAATGATTGCTGTGGCTCCCAATGGGGCGCGCAAGCAAAAAGACGATCACCCGGCCCTGCCTATTAGCCCAGCAGAGCTGGCGGAAACTGCTGTGCAATGCCGCGATGCTGGCGCCTGCATGATTCACTTGCATGTGCGCGATGCCGGGGGCGGACATTCTTTGGATGTGGATGCCTACAGGTTGGCGACCACAGCTGTGCGCGATGCGGTGGGACCGGATATGGTCATTCAGATCACCACAGAAGCTGTGGGAATCTACACTGTAGATCAGCAAATTAGCATGGTTCAGCAGGTAAAACCCGAGTCAGTTTCACTGGCAATTCGTGAGCTCTGCGCTGGTGCTGATGATGAAATTAAAGCGGGCCAATTTTTTAGCTGGTTGTACAGAGAAAAAATTTGCCCCCAGTACATTTTGTATTCTGTTGAGGATGTAATGCGATTTAACAGTCTGCGTCAGCGGGGGGTTATTCCTGGTGATACTGTTTGCGTTTTATTTGTGCTCGGTCGTTACAGTAAAACTGGGGCATCTTCGCCACAGGAGCTGTTGCCCATGCTTAGAGCTGCAGACGACGGGATTATTTGGTCGGTGTGCGCCTTTGGAGCCTCGGAGGCGGCCTGTATGCTATTGGCGGCTGAGTTGGGTGGCCACGCGCGCGTGGGGTTTGAAAATAATATGCAGCTGGTAAGTGGCGAGCTAGCATCAGATAACAGTGCATTAATTACTCAGGTGGTGGATGCTGTTGAACCTTTTCAGCGCCCCAGCGCATCAGGTATGGAGGCGAGAGCCATAATGCAGTTGTCAAATCGATAGGACGTGGAATAAAAATAAAAGTGAGACCAAAGTGAAATAAAAGGGATGAAGGGGGTGACGAAGGGTTCCTATTCGTCGTTTAGAAATATAAGCTAATCAAGTAGTACAAAGTAATTTCATAATAATATTTTTTGGGGGAGTAGCATGACTTATTTTAAAAAAGCCTCGTTAGTAGCTGTGGCAGTTTCCGCAGTTGTGGGATCAGCGCAACCTGCTTTTGCGCAGGGTGGCGAAGCCGCTGAACTTGAGGAAGTAGTAGTAATGGGCAGCAGAAGCAATAAGCCCAGATCTGCCGCTGACTCAACAGTGCCTGTAGATGTATTCTCTGAAGCTGAACTATCAGCCTTTGGTAACCAGGCAGATATCACTGATACTTTAAAAGCATTGGTGCCTTCTTATACAGCCACGCCAGCAACTGGTGATGGTAGTGCATTTATTCGCCCTACATCACTGCGCGGTATGGCGCCTGATCAGGCGCTGGTGCTGGTTAACGGCAAGCGTCGTCACCGTTCTGCTCTGGTGCAGTTTTTTGCGCCTGCGGCTGGTAATGGTGCCCATGGTGTTGATGTGGCCATGATTCCAGGTATCGCACTGAAAAATATTGAAGTACTGCGCGATGGTGCAGCGGCTCAGTATGGTTCTGACGCTATTGCCGGTGTGATGAACCTGCAGCTGAAAGATGCCGCCGAGGGTGGTTCTATTCAGGTTCAGCACGGTGAGTTCTTTGAAGGCGAACAGTCTACAAAAGTGGCTGCCAACGGCGGCTTTGCTCTGGGTGAAAATGGCTTCTTAAATGTCAGTTTTGAGTCTGTTGATAACGACGCACTTTCGCGCGGTATTCAGCGTCCTGTTGGTCAGGGCCTGATCGATGCAGGTGTACCCAATGTAGGTGCGGATTCTCCTTTCGGTGATGCACCTTTCGTGCAGACCTGGGGTCGACCCGAAACCAGTGGCGATCGTCTGTTTTTCAACGCTGGCATGACAGATCCAAATACTGGTGTTGAGCTCTATGCTCACGGTGGCTATGCGGAGACCGATGGTCGTTACCGCTTCTTCTATCGCGCAGGTTATGACACTGATTGCTCTACTGCACACAGCACCATTGCGGCGCTCTGTCAGGAAGATAACTGGGTAGACGGCACATTGCGACAGGGTTATACCCCTTACCTGGATGGTGCTCAGACTGATATTTCATTGGTCGGTGGTATTCGCGGTGAGATGGAGTCTGGCATGACTTATGACATCAGTCTGGGTCGCGGTGCCAATGAGCTGCGTTATCTGCTCAATAACACTACAGCGCCCAACCAGGGTGTAGCTGCTGATGGGTCTTTCCAGCGCGACTTTGATCTGGGCGGCTATGATCAGGAAGAAATCAACTTTAACGCAGACTTTAGCAAAGCCATTGGTTCTGATATGAACCTGGCTGTGGGTCTTGAGTGGCGTGAAGAGACCTTCACTACAGTACCTGGCGAGCTTGCCGCTATCAATGGTAATACCAGTGGTATGAGCAGTGTTAAGCCTGCAGATGCCGGTGCATTCTCAAGAGATAACGTGGCTGTTTATGCTGATTTAGAGCACGATGTTAGCGATGATCTGCTGATGCAGTACGCCTTGCGCTATGAGGACTTCTCTGACTTTGGTAGCACCGCCAACGGTAAGATTGCTGGCCGCTACACTGTGAGCGACAACCTGACTATCCGCGGTTCTATGTCGACTGGCTTCCATGCTCCTACGCCCGGTCAGGCCAATGTAAGTACCGTTATCACTACCTTTGATGGCACTACTGGTCTGCAGGTTGAAGAGGGTCTGGTACGTCCAACCAGTGCAGCTGCACTGGCAGTAGGCGGCGCGCCGCTCAAAGAGGAAGAGTCGGTTAACCTGAGTCTTGGTTTTACTACAGACCTGACTGACAACACCAGCCTGACCTTTGATATGTATCAGGTTGCTGTCGATGATCGTATCTACCGCACAGGTGATATCCCCAATGGTACTGGTGGTTCAGTGTCTTTCTATACCAATGCACTGGATGTAGAGCATCAGGGTTTCGACCTGGTACTGTCTTCTTCATTCGAGCTGGTGTCTGGAATGGAGACTACTGCTAGTCTGGCCTTTAACCACAATACTATAGATGTTACTGGTCAGAAGACTATCAATGGTATTCAGCCAGTAAGAGACTCTTTGGTTGAGGATATTGAGAATAACTATCCTGAAAACCGCTGGGTACTCAATACGCTGACCAATATCAGTGATGATCTGAGCCTGATGGCCCGTGTTAACTTCTACGGCGAGCACTATGATGAGCGCGGTACCATTGGTGCAGAAACATCACCATCGGCGCAGATTGACAGTATTATCTACTTGGATATCGAACTGGGTTATGATGTTAGCGAAAACCTGCGAATCACTGCTGGTGGCTCCAATATCCTCGACGAGTATGTGGATGAAATTGGCGCACCCAATGCCAACCGTATGAGTGTGGGCCTGCAATACCCACGTCGCACCGCGGCAAACTACGAAGGTGGTTCCTGGTACTTGCGAGCTAACTACAGCTTTTAATTAGAGGTTCAATTAAAACTGGCTGAGCGGGCTCATTAAATTTTCTCTACAGCATAATAGGGTTGAATAATGAGTCTGACTCAGCGAATAGTTACTGCAATGATTTTGGGCCTCCTGGTGGGGGCCCTTTTTAATTTTCTCTCCAGTGGTGATCTCGCACCAGCTGGTCTTGTTTCCTGGCTCAATCTGTATCTGGTCGATGGCCTATTCGATACCGTTGGGCAGATTTTTGTCCGCTCCCTAAAGCTGCTGGTTGTACCCCTGGTATTTGTCTCCCTGGTCTGTGGTGTGGCCTCTCTGGGCAATAACTCGCGGATGGGTGTGGTAGCCACTAAAACTGTTGCTCTGTATATGACCACCACGGCTCTGGCCATTGCCCTGGCCGTAGCAGTAGCCAGTATTGTACAGCCTGGCGTGGGAGTGGATCTTGCGCTTGCCTCGGAGTTTGTTGCCAAAGAGGCGCCGCCGTTAAAAACCACTATTATCAATATGTTTCCCAGTAATCCAATCCAGTCCATGGCTGAGGGCAGCATACTTCAGGTAATTGTATTTTCCCTGCTAGTGGGCTTTGCTATCTCAAAAAGTGGTGACACAGGTCAGCGAGTAGGCGGCATGTTTACGGCATTAAACGATGTCATTATGAAGATGGTGATGATTCTGATGAATCTGGCTCCCTATGGCATCTTCTGTCTTTTAGCTAAGTTATTTGCCGGCCTGGGTATTGGGGTGATTTTGAGTCTGGCCAAGTATTTTTTCACTGTGGTATTTGTGCTGCTGTTGCACAGCTTCGGTGTCTACTCATTAATTTTCAAAGCTGTCACCGGCCTCAGTGTCAGACGATTCCTTAGCAAAATGCGTCCGGCGCTAATGTTTGCATTTAGTACGGCTTCTAGTGGCGCCACTATGCCGGTGACCCTGCGCACCGTGGAGCAGCGACTGGGAGTGAATAACAGCGTCGCCTCTTTCACCGTGCCTCTGGGCGCCACCATCAATATGGACGGCACCGCAATTATGCAGGGTGTGGCTACAGTATTTATTGCTCAGGCCTACAATATTGGCCTGGGTCTGGACGGCTATCTTACTGTTGTACTCACCGCGACTCTGGCGTCGATCGGCACTGCCGCTGTGCCTGGCGTGGGCCTGGTTATGCTGGTAATGGTGCTCAATCAGGTAGGTCTTCCGGTGGAGGGAATAGGGCTGATTATAGGCGTGGATCGCCTGCTGGATATGATGCGCACGGCCACCAATGTGACCGGCGATGCCATGGTCACCAGCGTGATTGCCAAAACTGAAGGCTATATGGATACCGAGATATTTAATGACCCTGAAGCCGGTGTTATTAGGCAGGTTTAGGGCAAAATATGGTGCTATGCTTAGGTTTTATTTGCGCCAGAATATAAAAGGTATTTCGCCCCATGAATCAGTTTCAGGCAATTGATCGACAGCTTTCAAAGACAGATCCCAGTGCCTATGGCAATCAAATGGCGCTGCTGTATCAGCGCCATATCGATGAAAAGACAACCCGCTTCCAAGCCATCCTTCAGGCCACTGGTTATCAGGAGCTGCTGATAGGGTCCGGTGAGACCAAGATGCAGTTTCAGGATGATATGGCCTACGCCTTCAAGGCCAACCCCTACTTTCGTGAATGGGTGCCTCTGGCTACCAGGGCGGGCTGTTATTTGCAGATTACTGCAGCGGCCAGCAAGCCGAGACTGTTTCTCCTGAGCGTCGAAGATATCTGGCATACAGCTCCCGAGAGTCTACCTGCTGGCTTTGAGCAGGCCTTTGAGATTATTGAGTATGGAGCTGTTGAGGAGGTAAAAAAATTCATCGGCACTGCCACCGGGTTTATCAATGAAACTAACGATCTGGAGGTGGTGGCGGAGCATTGGAATCCACAGGCCGTGCTTCACCAGATTGATTTCCAGCGCCGCGGCAAGACAGCCTACGAACAGGAGGCTGTGCGTGAGGCTAACCGTCGGGCAGTACCGGCCCATCGTGCCGCCCAGCAAGCCTTTATGCAGGGTGCCTCAGAGGTACAGATCGCCGCCGCCTATCTGGCCGCTTGCGACTGCCGCGAAAGCGAAATGCCCTATGGCATTATCGCCGGGGTCAATGAGCATGCAGCCGTATTGCACCACCATAATTTGTTTAAGCAGCCGCAGACGCCGCGCAGTTTTTTGATTGATGCCGGAGTGGAGGTCTATGGCTATGCCTCGGATATTACTCGCACTTACGCCTATGATTCGGGCAGTGATTTTGCGGCCATGATTGAGTTGATGGATAAAAAGCAACTGGAGCTCTGTGCCGAGGGAGGTATTGGCAAAAGTCCCGTGGATATCCATGTGCTCTCCCAGCATAAAATCGCCGAAATACTGATTGAATTTGATGTGCTAAATATGTCTGCGGAGGCGGCGGTCGCCGATAATATTGCCGCATCTTTTTATCCCCACGGGCTGGGACATCATCTGGGTTGCAATGTGCATGACAAGGGCAGTCAGCTGGCCAATGCTCAGGGTGATCTGCTACCGCCCCCCGAGAAATATCCCAAGCTGCGCTCCGGGGCGCCCATGGTAGCTAACCAGATTCATACGGTGGAGCCAGGGCTGTACTTTATTCCGGCCTATCTCGAGAAACTTAGAGCTGGCGAACAGGCTAGTTCGATTAACTGGAAGCGGGTAGATGAGTTTGTCCCTTATGGCGGGATTCGCATCGAAGATAATATAGTTGTCCACGCTGATAACAGGCTGGAAAATCTGACCCGCGATGCCTTCGCTGGCAACCACTAGCAAACTCACAGCTCAGCGGGCCATTGGTTAGCAATCTATATTCAGCGCCGCCAATGCCTGCTGTTTAATCTGCAGCTTGTAAATTTTTTCTGAGGCTGTTCTGGGTAACAGGCTATCAGCTATCTGGATATATCTGGGGATTTTAAATTTGGCCAGTCTGGCGGCTAAAAAATCTCGCAGCTCAGCCTCGTCAATTGCTTTGCCAGCGGCGTAGATGGTGGCGCCTACCTCTTCGCCAAGGCGTTGATCGGGTACAGAGTAAACTGCCGCCTCACGAATCTTTGGGTGCTCGAGCAGTGCCGCCTCCACCTCACCACAACCGATATTTTCGCCACCGCGAATCACCATATCTTTGATGCGATCGACGATAAACAGATAGTCCTCTTCATCCATATAGCCTATATCACCGGTTTTAAACCAGCCATCAATATGCGAGTTGGCTGTGGCTTCAGGTTTGTTCCAGTAGCCGCGAAACATGCTGGCGCCGCGAATCTGCACTTCACCGCGCTCACCGGTAGCCATAACATTGCCCTCGTCATCGGCAATGCGAATATCCAATACTGCTGCTGGTTGCCCTGAGCTGCCGGGGCGCTCGAGATAATGCTCTCCTGCGATTGCTGTGCCTATGGCGTTGGTTTCTGTCATACCCCAGCCGGTGTTGGGCATGGCATTTTCAAACACTGTATCAATGCCACGCACCTGCTCGGGAGATCGCGCGGCGCCACCACCGCCCACCATGGCTAGAGAGGACAGATCATGACCTCCCTGTTGGGCGCTGTGAATCAGGTCAGCGGTCATAGCCGAGGGGGCAGTAAATGAGCTGACTTTTTCTCGCTCAATTAACTGTGCGGCAAGCTGGGGGTCCCATTTGCGCATAAGTACCAGCTTGGTCTGGGAGCGAAATGCCATCAGGAACATGGCGTGACTGCCAGTTACATGGAACAGTGGCACGGCGAGCAGACCGGCCGGTTGGTGGGCAGGAGGTTGCGGCACTTCGCCACGCATAAGAATCCAGCCCATAATGGCCAGCTCCCAACTTAGCAGGGCGCTGATGATCGCCAGATTGCTGGATACCACCCCTTTGGGGCGCCCGGTGGAACCCGAGGTGTACATAATAATCACATCATCCAGCGGAGCTATATCCGCTGCTGGCATTGCGCTGCCAGCAAACTTTTCCAGCAGTGGCTCCCAGCGGGGCAGGTCAGTGCCCTGGTCGCCGCGGGTGAGCAGAGTAGCGCAGCTAAGCTTGATGCCCGCCTGCAATATCAGGTCAATTCGCTCCTGATCGGCAATCAATAGCACAGAGCCACTGTCTCGCAGACCATAGTCAATTTCGTCGGCCTGCCAGAGTGAATTCATGGCGACAGCAATAGCCCCGATAGATGTAATCGCCTGAAAGGCCATCACCCACTCAGGAAAGTTGCGCATGCAAATCGCCACGCGGTCTCCCTTTTGAATACCGTAATCAGTGACCAGTGCATGCCCAATAGCACTGGATCTGGCCCAGGTTTCATTAAAGCTATAGCGCTCATCGTCGAAAACCAAAAAGGTTTCGTCAGACGTTGTCTGGGTAAATAGATCACGCAGGCTGGCTGGGGCATTTTTGTAGGTGCGGCAGCTGTTGCCGTAGACATCGGCTTCTACTATTTCCAGCGGTTCACCCGGGGCGGCGAGTATTGCTAAGGCGTCTTGGCGGTTCATTATTATAGTTATCCTGATTGTATTATGTCGATCAACTGGCTCGGCCAGGTCAAAGCTCAATATCACGTTGTCGCTGCTACTATAGCCTGAATTGCCGGCAGCTGCGTTACCCAGTTGTCTGTGGCTTATAAGGCATTTTAAACGGACACAAAAAAGGCACCTCTGAGGTGCCTTGGGTCTGTTCTGGAAGCTCTCTAGTATTGAGACTCAGGTAGTCGAACTACCATGCCCTCCATCGCTGCGGTCACCTTGACCTGGCAGGCCAGGCGGCTGGTTTCCTCTGTGCTATCGACCATCTCCAGCATCTCAGCTTCATCTGTGGCTGGGCTGCCTGCAGCTTGGCTCCAGGCAGGGGCGATCATGCAGTGACAGGTGCAGCAGACACAGCAGCCGCCACATTCGGCAACAATGCCGTCGATCATGTTGTCCAGGGCGCCCTGCATCAGGCTGGTGCCCTCAGCCACATCAACGCTATATTCAGTGCCATCCGCCTCTATGTAATTGATAATCGGCATTCTTTTACTCCGCCATAAGGGTTTTTAGTTCAGTGGTTTCATCGGCTAGGGCAGCTGCCTCTGTGGGCTTACCCTGCATAATAAGTTTTTTCGCCAACATAAAATCTTTGGGACGATTGATGCAGTCGGCGGCCAAAATCAGGTTGTCTTTCAAATAGAAGACGCTAAAACTACTGCTGCCAGAATCTCCCCTGATTACGGCATCAGTATAACCCTGGTTCATTCCAGCTATCTGTAGTTTGACATCATATTGGTCGGACCAGAACCAGGGTAGCTCAGCATACTGTTTCTCTATGCCGCAGATACTGGCTGCCGCAGCCTTTGCCTGTTCGGTAGCATTGGGTACAGACTCCAGGCGCAATCTTGTTTTGAGCATCGGATTGGGATGATTGGTGCAGTCGCCTGCGGCCACAATATCCCGGTGACTGGTCTGGGCAAACTCATTGACCAAAACCCCATTGTCGACGTCCAGTCCCGCGTCACAAGCCAACTCTGTATTGGGGATAACACCAATACCAATAATCACCATATCAGCAGAAATTTTATTACCATCACCGCAGACAACACCAGTGACGGCAGCGTCACCTTCAATGGCCGTGGCCATGGTATTGCATCTGATATCAGTGCCATGTTGCTGATGCAGACGCAGATAAAACTCGGAGGTGGTCTCTGAGGCTACGCGCTTTAGCAGGCGTGACTCGGTTTCCAATATGGTCACAGCAATGCCCAGTTTGCGCAGGGATGCGGCCGTCTCCAGGCCTATATAACCACCACCTATAATCACCGCAGTTTTTGCGCTGGCAGCTGACTGTTGAATTCCTCCGACGTCATCCATAGTGCGCAAATAGTGAACGCCCTGCAGGTCGGCGCCGGGGATAGGCAGTGGTCTGGCCCTGGCGCCGGTGCACAGGGCAAGCTTACTAAATGGCAGAGTTTGATTATTGTCCAGCTCCAGCTTATACGCCTGAGTGTCTATGCGCTTTACGCTAACGCCCAGCATAAAATTCACATCGAGTTTTTCATAGGCGGCTGGGGCTCTCAGGGCCAGTTGCTCTTCGCTGCTGTCGCCCGCCAGATAGGCTTTGGAGAGGGGCGGGCGATGATAGGGCATATGGGGCTCTTCACTGACAACTGTAATCTGACCTTCCCAGCCATTCTGTCTCAGGCTGATAACCAGTTGCACCGCAGCATGGCTGCCACCAATAATGACAGCGGATTGTGAATTGCTCATACAATGTTTTATCCGATTTTATTCGACAGGCAGTGTAGTCGTAAATCCGTTGCAGGAAAACCGCTCAACACCAATTAATTGGCTAACAGAACTCTGAGTCAGGTATAAATGGATAAAAATGGTTTAGAATACAGGCACAGTTTAAGTCCCTCCAGTGACACCCAGATGCAGCAAAATTTACAACAAAAAAGATTAGGTATTGGTATCGACTTTGGTACCAGTAACAGTGCGGCGGCTATTTTCGATGGCCAGCAGTTAGTGTTGGTTAAACTGGCACCGCCTGACAGTATTATGCCTTCGGCCAATTACCTGGATAAACAGTACGTTTCTACGATTGGTCAGAAGGCGATTGACAGTTACATAAGTGGCAACCGGGGGCGCAAGGTGGAGCTCAGTGCCCAGCTGTTGGGTGAGGAGCGCACAGGTACCGGGGGTGGCGAGAGTGCTATGGGTGGTCCCGGGGAGTCCGACACCAACAAGGTGTATGGGCAGTCGTTTAATGATGGCAGTTTGCCGGGTCGGCTATTTCGCGGTACCAAGAGATTATTGGGCGACAGACACAATGACCGCATAGCTATCTTTGACCGATCTTTCCGCTTGGTGGCGCTGGTTACGCCTATCTTGTTGGGCATTCGTCAGGCTCTTGAGGCGGCCATGGGAAAATCAGTCAGCCATGCCTGTATCGGACATCCGGTTAATTTTGAGGGCAGTGGTGATGAGCGCAATAATATTGCCTTACAGCGTCTGGCTGAGTCCTATGGCCATGCTGGAATCAGCCAGCAGTCATTTTGCCCAGAGCCAACCGCGGCAACGATTAGTTATTTGCACAGCCATCCCCAGAGTCGCGATGAGTTAGTGCTTACTGTGGATTTTGGCGGTGGCACTCTGGACTTCAGTGTGCTGCGCCGCAGTGGTTCAAGTTTTGAGGTTGAGGCGACCCATGGTATTGCTCTGGGTGGAGATAGAATTGATCAGTGTATTTTTCGCGAGTTGGTATTCCCCTTACTGGGCAAAGGCGAGCGCTGGAGTCGGGTGGTAGATGGCTCGCCAGTGGATACTTTATTTCCCTTTGGTGAGTACGAGGAGCTGCTGATCAACTGGCCGGTTAGCTATATGCTGAACCAAAATAAATTCACTGCCCCAGTGATGCAGCGTATGGGGCAGTCGGATCAGGCAGCGGATAAATTTAAGCGGCTCTATGATTTGATTCAGCAAAATTACAGCTATCAGGTATTTGAGGCGATCAAGGTCTTTAAAGCTGAGCTGTCGGTGCATAATGTCGCAGTTCTGGATATTCCGGAAATAGATATTCAGGTGGAGGTGGAGCGTTGGGAGTTTGAGGCAATGATAGCGCCGCTGTTATTTGAGTTTGAACAGGCTATCAGCAAAATACTGAATAAGGCTGGCTATCAGGCTGCAGAGATAGATTTGGTGCTGAGAACCGGTGGCTCTTCATTAATTCCAGCGGTGAAGGATATTCTCGACAACCAGTTTGCGGGCAAAGTGGTAGAGCACGACCCCTTTACCAGTGTAGCTTCAGGCCTTGCCATTGCTGATTACCATGAGTATGCCGAGTCTGAACTAAGCTAACACCTCCCTTTTTTAAAACCATAGCCAAAAACTGCTATCTGCAGATTAATTAACTTACTTGCATGCAGCAAGCAAGATTATTAAACTAAGCAACCAATCACAGGTTTTCAAGCCCGGAATTGCTATGCATAAGCCCTCAGCAAAAATAGAAAAACCCTCTGCACCTGATGCAGGTTCTCGGGGGCTAACCCCGCCACTGCGCTTTGTCACAGCAGCCAGTCTCTTTGATGGCCACGACGCCTCAATCAATATTATGCGCCGCATCCTCCAGGGAGCCGGGGTAGAGGTGATTCATTTGGCTCATAATCGCTCAGTGGCTGAGGTGGTTGAAACTGCATTGCAGGAAGATGCTCAGGCCATTGCTATTAGCTCTTATCAGGGGGGGCATGTGGAGTACTTTAAGTACACCATAGATCTGCTCAAAAAAGCTGGCGCCGAGCATATTCGCGTATTTGGCGGCGGCGGTGGGGTGATTGTTCCTGCTGAAATCGCCGAGCTCCAGGTCTATGGAGTAGAGCGTATTTACTCTCCGCAAGATGGCCAGAACATCGGCCTGGTTGGCATGATTGAGGACATGATCCAGCGCAGTTCCCTGCATTCCGGGTCGCCGATAACCATAGAGTCAAAGAATCTCAATATTGCCGAGGGCGGCCTGCGCAATCTGGCCACTTTAATCACCGCCATCGAGCGCGGCGAGCTGGATGAGAAACAACTGGGTTCAATTCGAGAGCAGGCGCAATTTTTAAGTAATAGGGTGCCGGTGCTGGGTATTACCGGTACTGGTGGCGCAGGCAAGTCATCATTGACAGACGAGCTGATTCGTCGCTTCCGCCAAGACAGTGGCGATCAGTTAAAGATTGCTGTGCTGGCCATTGACCCCACCAGGCGCAAGACTGGTGGTGCTCTGCTGGGTGATCGTATTCGCATGAATGCGATCTATCACCCCAATATCTATATGCGCTCGATTGGCACCAGAGGTGCAACGGGCGAAGTCCCAGAGTCACTGACCGATATTATCAGCGCCATGCGCCTGGGTGGCTTTGATCTGGTGGTGGTTGAAACCCCAGGCATTGGCCAGGGCGATGCGGGCATTGTGCCCTTTGTAGATGTACCTATCTATGTGATGACGCCAGAGTTTGGAGCCCAGAGCCAGCTGGAAAAAATAGATATGCTGGACTTCGCCGAGCTGGCCATTATCAATAAGTTTGATCGCAAAGGCAGCGAAGATGCCTACCGCGATGTGTGCAAGCAAATGCAACGCAACCGCGAGGCCTGGGCCCAGTCTCCAGACACCATGCCAGTATTTGGTACCATTGCCTCAAGATTTAATGATGACGGAGTGACTGCAGCCTATCAGGAGTTACTCGGCCTGTTACAGACCAGAGGTTTGCGCCAGTTTGAGCAGCATCTATCTCCTGTAACCATTCGCACCTCTTCAGAAAAGTCCGTGGTAGTGCCCGCGGATCGTCAGCGCTATCTGGCAGAGATTGCCGCTGTGGTGCGCAGCTACCACAGCAATGTGGCCCTGCAGGCCAAACTGGCCCGAGAGCAACAGCAGTTGGCAGCTACCAAAGCCATGCTCAATGATTCCGGGGCTGAGGCGCCAGCAGAGATAGACCTGTTGATCGCCAGTCGCGCAAAAGATATGCAGGGCAGTGCCGCGGAGTTGCTGGAAAAATGGCCCGCGGTGGTTGAGGCCTATTCTGGCGACGAGAAGATAGATGTGCTGCCCAATGGCAAACAGATTACCACCAGGTTAAATACTACTTCCCTCTCGGGCAATAAGGTTTCGCGAGTGTCACTGCCGCGTATGGAAGATCATGGCGAGCTGTTAAAGTGGCTGATGCTGGAAAACCTGCCCGGTGAGTTCCCCTATACAGCGGGGGTGTTTCCGTTTAAGCGTGAAGGTGAAGATCCGGCGCGCATGTTTGCCGGAGAGGGCGATGCCTTTAAAACCAATCGGCGCTTTAAGGCGCTGTCGGAATACAGCGATGCCAAGAGACTATCCACGGCATTTGATTCCGTAACTCTGTATGGCTGGGATCCGGATGAGCGTCCGGATATCTACGGCAAGGTCGGCAATGCGGGTGTGTCCATCTGTACATTGGATGATATGAAAGCCCTCTATGATGGTTTTGATCTATGCGATCCCATGACCTCGGTCTCCATGACTATCAATGGCCCGGCGCCAACGATTCTGGCAATGTTTTTAAATACTGCTATCGACCAACAGGTTGATCAGTTTGCAGCTGAACACAATCGCCAGCCCAAACAGACTGAGTATGATGAATTGCGCGCCAATGCATTAACCCTGGTGCGCGGCACAGTGCAGGCCGATATTCTCAAGGAAGATCAGGGTCAGAATACCTGTATTTTTTCCACGGAATTTAGCCTGCGTATGATGGGTGATATGCAGCAGTACTTTATTGACCATGCCATTCGCAATTTCTACTCTGTTTCTATCTCTGGTTATCATATTGCCGAGGCTGGAGCCAACCCTATCTCTCAGCTGGCCTTTACCCTGTCCAATGGCTTTACCTTTGTGGAAGCCTATTTGGCCCGGGGCATGGATATTGATGACTTTGCTCCCAATCTGTCGTTCTTCTTTTCCAATGGTATGGATCCGGAGTACACCGTGATGGGCCGGGTCGCCCGGCGCATCTGGGCTACATCGATGCGCGATCGCTACGGTGCCAATGCTCGCAGTCAAAAGCTGAAATACCATATTCAGACGTCGGGCCGTTCTCTGCACGCTCAGGAGATGAACTTCAATGATATTCGCACTACCCTGCAGGCGCTGATTGCTATCTATGACAACTGTAACAGCTTGCATACCAATGCCTATGATGAAGCCATTACCACGCCCACCGAAGAGTCGGTGCGCCGGGCGCTGGCTATCCAGCTGATTATCAACCAGGAATGGGGTCTGGCTAAGAATGAAAACCCAAGTCAGGGTGCATTTATTATCGATGAGCTTACCGACCTGGTAGAAGAGGCGGTGCTGCAGGAATTTGAGAAGATTTCTGATCGTGGTGGTGTGCTGGGCGCCATGGAGACAGGTTACCAGCGTGGCAAGATTCAAGAGGAGTCTATGTTCTATGAGCATAAAAAGCACGACGGCTCTTTGCCCATAGTGGGGGTCAATACCTTCCTCAGTGAAGCTGAAGAGGCTGATGTGGAAATTGAACTGGCCCGCTCTACCGATGATGAAAAAAAGAGCCAGATCAGGCGGCTAAGGGAATTCCATACGCAGCATAAGGATGCCTCTGAAGTCATGCTTAAAAAGCTTCAGGATGCAGTGCGGCAGGGTGACAATGGTTTTGAAGTGCTGATGGAAGCAGTGCGGTGCTGTTCTCTGGGACAGATAACCAATGCGTTGTTTGATGTGGGTGGTCAGTACCGCCGCAATATGTAAGCATTGCTGTTTGCTGAAAAATTTATAGGAATTAACAGTATGGCCAAAGCTCTTCGCCTCACTCAGGTCGAACGCAAGGAGATCTCTGATGCCAAAATGCTGGAGGCTGCGATCGATCTTATTGTCGAGCACGGCGCCGAGCAGGCGACCCTAAAAGATGTGGGAGAAAAAGCCGGCTACTCTCGCGGTTTGGCTGGCTACAGGTTTGGCAATAAAAGCGGACTCTTTGATTTTGTGCTGCGCTCCGTGGGTGAAGAATGGCTGGCAGAGCTCACCGGAGTAACCAGAGGTAAAAATGGCTTTGATGCCCTGGCAGCTGCGCTGGATGCTCACATTGCCTTTTGCGAAGAGGCGCCCAGGCATGTTGAGGCTTTTTATCGGCTGTGGTTTGAGTCGCTGACGCCTGAGTCCCCCTTGCAGCCAGTTATTCTGGGAATTCATGAGCGTCGGCGCGCCGACGTAATTGGCTGGGTTGAGGACTGTATTGCTCAGGGGCAGACCTCAGCGAGGATCTCCCCAGAGCTCATTGCCGACCAGTACTGCGCATCTGTGATCGGCATTGTGTATCACTGGATCAGTGATCCGGAGAATCTGGATGAGATGCGCGCTCGCCACAATGGCTTGAAAAAAGTGATGCAGGTCATGCTTGGCCAGCACTAGATGGCGCGTTTCTCTCAAAGGCGACCAAATACCTCTATCTTGCGACTAAACAGCTTCTGACAAGCCGTCACGAGTTGCATGGCCAGAGTGGCCAAATTACCCTTACAAGATACAAAAACAACAAAATTTTACCTTATTTAGGGGGTTCGCATGGCCGGTTCAGCATCGGGTAGTTCAAGCGCAACAGTAGCAGAGGGCCAGGAACAGGGAACACAGACCTTCGCGTTCATTGCAATGACTTGCCTGTTTTTCTTCTGGGGCTTTATTACTGTTCTTAATGATATTCTTATTCCTTTTCTGAAGGAGTCCTTTGATCTTAACTACACCCAGGCGATGCTGGTCCAGTTTTGCTTCTTCGGGGCTTATTTGGTGGTATCTCCGTTTGCAGGAAAGCTGATTGACAAGGTCGGTTATCAGCAGGGTATTGTGCTTGGCCTGCTAACAACTGCTGTGGGCTGCCTGTTGTTTTATCCCTCTGCAGAAGTTCATCTTTATGCTCTTTTCCTGATTGCCTTTTTTGTTCTGGCGAGTGGCATTACTATTTTGCAGGTTGCAGCCAACCCTTATGTTGCAGCATTGGGGCCTGAAAAGACTGCTGCCAGCCGATTGAATCTGGCTCAGGCCGCCAACTCTTTTGGTACCACTGTAGGCCCAATTGTGGGCGCGGCTCTGATTCTGGGTGCAGTAGCGGCTGATGCCTCAGCAGTACAGATGCCCTACGTCATGCTTGGTGCTCTGCTGGTTGCTGCAGCGGCAGTATTCAGATTTATCCGTCTGCCGATTCTGGCCCATGTTGAGACTAAGGAGGATGATTCCGGCGATTCAGTCTGGAACCACCGCCCGCTGGTACTGGGCGCACTGGCTATCTTCCTCTATGTGGGTGGCGAAGTTTCTATTGGTAGCTTCCTGGTTAACTATTTCTCCGAGAGTTCTATTGCTGGTTTAAGCTCAGCAGAAGCTGGTGAAATGGTCGCCTATTATTGGGGCGCAGCCATGATTGGTCGTCTGGTGGGTGCCGCTTTGATGAACTATATTGCAGCCACCAAGTACCTGGCTATCAATGCGTTAATTGCTATCCTGATGATAGTGGTTAGCATGAATAGCACTGGCGATGTTGCCATGTGGTCGATTCTGGCCGTGGGCTTCTTCAACTCTATTATGTTTCCAACCATCTTTACCATGGCGGTTAAAGGTCTGGGTCCAATGACCAGTAAAGGTTCTGGCTTGGTTTGTCAGGCGATTGTGGGTGGTGCACTAATACCGCTGGTACAGGGTGTTGCGGCCGATAGTATAGGGATCCAGCTGAGCTTTATTGTGCCCATGCTGTGCTACGTCTATATAGGTTGGTACGCACTAAAAGGTGCTGACCAGAATTAATCCTCGCTCTCTGAGGTAATCAACAGGCCCGGTGTTTTATCCGGGCCTGTTTGTTTTCGCCGTTTGTTTCTCACTATAGCCAAATTTTAATCTGTTCACATAAACCTATGTCGCTATCAGTGTTGATGAAACGCTGCGAACGCTGTACTGTCTATTAGCTAGAGGTTTCCAGCTTATCAGCACCGTTTAACAACAACGCTTTCTAACATCCACTGGTTGCCAACATAAAGATGTCACAGACATCGCAATAATAAAAAGGGGGAGTTGGGCAGTGGAGCCTAATCAGTCAGTATCTATTCAAACCGAAGACCAGGGCTTTTATCAGGGCTTTAATATCACTGTGGCAGCCTTTCCCAAGGTGCTTATTATTGCGCTGATTGTCTGGGTTGGGCTATCGCCAGAGCGCGCTGGCGAGCAGTTGTTAGCTCTGCAGCTATGGTCAACCTCTTCCTTTGGTGGCTGGTATATGTATGTCACTGCATTCTTTACCCTGGCCTGCCTGTTTTTGGCGCTGTGGCCGCGCACCGGCAAGGTGGTGTTGGGTGTCGCCGGTGAAAAACCAGAATTCTCTATGTTTACCTGGCTCTCTATGATGTTTGGTGCAGGTATTGGAGTTGGCATGCTGACCTATTCCACAGCCGAACCTATTTTTCACTTTGCCAGTAATCCCGACACTATTCAGGGCCTTAGCACTGGTATGGATGCCGACAATGTGCGCAATGCCTACAAATGGGCGCTGCTGCATTACGGGTTAACTCCCTGGGCCTGCTACGGTGTGGTGGGTATGTCTCTGGGCTATCTCTGCTACAGCCGAGGTTTGCCGCTGACCATTCGCACCGGCTTGCAGCCGCTATTTGGCAGCTCCATGTCTGGCGCTCTGGGTCATCTGGTGGATATTGCTGCCATTCTGGCGACCTTGATTGGCCTGGGGGTGACCATTGGTTACGGTGTATCCCAGTTTGCCTCTGGTATGTTTAATATCAGTGGTATGCAGTGGATTGTCGATGGCGCGGGCAAGCCCACTTTGGCGGCCCAGATAACGGGCCTGGTGATTATTGTCGGCGCCTCTTGCCTATCTGCGCTATCTGGTTTGCAGCGGGGTATTAAATGGCTATCCAATATCAATATGGGTCTGTCGATGTTTCTGGTGCTGTTTTTTATCCTGTTTGGCGCCACGGCCTTTGCGATTAAATCATTTGGCTACGCCATCTGGGACTATCTGATTGCTCTGCCATCCATGTCTACCACAGTGTGGAATGATCCGGATACCGAGGTAGGGGCTGCACTGCAGAGCTGGCAGGGTGCCTGGAATATTTTCTACTGGGCCTGGTGGATTGCTTTTGCGCCCTTTGTGGGTCTGTTTTTAGCTCGGGTATCCCGTGGCCGCACAGTGCGTGAATATGTGCTGGGCGCTATGATTATCCCCTCATTAATCTGTCTGACCTGGTTTAGCTTTGTGGGCGCTACTGCCATTGATCTTGAGCTCAGCGGTGTGGCACAGGGGGCTATTGTGGGTG
The DNA here is from genome assembly GCA_038135995.1 of Porticoccaceae bacterium. Lineage (GTDB taxonomy): Bacteria > Pseudomonadota > Gammaproteobacteria > Pseudomonadales > Porticoccaceae > HTCC2207. The sequence goes on along the minus strand of JAYPYO010000002.1, from coordinate 1,030 downwards.
CGGATATCTCTGCCCAGTTATTTAAAACCATTAATCTAATGCTGTCGCCAGAGTTGGCTATTGCCCTGTCTGTGGTAGTGGTGACTCTATTGCTGACTTTTCTGGTGACCTCGGCAGATTCCGGTATTTTGATTATTAATACTCTGGCCTCTGGTGGCAGCCAGACTCAGAAGCAGGCGGCCCATGTGATTATCTGGGGAGTGATCTTTGCTCTGCTGGTGGGAGTGTTGTTGGCCGCTGGGGGTATGGATGCTCTGCGCTCGGCGATGATTATTGGTGCGCTGCCATTCTCTCTGGTGATGGCACTGATGACTATCTCGATGATTAAGGCGCTGCTGTCCCATAGGGGCTAGATTTTCAGGCTCTTTTTAGAGACATAAAAAACCGGATTGGGCTTAGCCACAATCCGGTTTTTTTTAGCCTAAAGAGTTTTCGGCTCTTTATCTGTTGGCGATCCTTTAAGCGTTTTCGACAATACGCTTCATATCAGTCATATAACCACGAAGCTCGTGGCCAATGATTTCTACATCATGGTCGCGAATTGCGTCGTTGACTTCAATCAGTCGAATATTGTCCACGGCATTAGAGCTGTCAGTTAAACCGCCGCCGAGATCTTCCAGAGTCAGACTGTTGGCGTGATCCTGCAGGAGTGGAACTGCGGCATGGGTAAACAGATAGTTACCGTATTCCGCAGTATCGGAAATTACCACATTCATTTCGTAGAGCTTGTTGCGGGCAATACAGTTGGCAATTAGTGGGGTTTCGTGTAGTGATTCGTAGTAGGCAGACTCTTCGATAATGCCAGAGGACACCATGGTCTCAAAGGCCAGCTCAACACCGGCTTTGATCATAGCGACCAGATAGATACCTTTGTCATAGAACTCCTGCTCAGTGATTTCGGTATCGCAGTCAGGCGCCTGCTCAAAGCTTGTCTCGGCTGTTGCGGCGCGCCATTTCAGTAGATTGGCATCATCATTGGCCCAGTCCACCATCATGATGCGAGAGAATTCACCCTCAATGATATCGTCCA
>JAYPYO010000001.1:0-118332 GCA_038135995.1 Porticoccaceae bacterium | reverse complement strand
AGATTGAGCTTTAGTTTATGGATTTACTGCAGACCATTTTTTACTTCTTTGTGGCCCTGGGGCTGGTGGTAACTGTCCATGAATTTGGCCATTTTTGGGTGGCGCGCCGCTGTGGTGTCAAGGTGGAGCGTTTCTCTATTGGGTTTGGCAAAGCGCTATTGACCTGGAGAGATAAGCACAACACCGAGTTTGTATTTGCGCTATTGCCCCTGGGTGGCTATGTGAAGATGGTGGATGAGCGCGAGGGCAATGTGGATCCCGCAGACTTGCCGCATTCGTTCAATCGCAAGACTGTATGGCAGAGAATGGCTGTGGTAGTGGCTGGTCCTGTGGCTAATTTTCTACTGGCGATAGCATTTTTTGCGATAATTTTTAGCGGTGGTGAGCGTGGTCTCGCTCCGGTAGTAGGGGAGGTTGAAGAGGGATCTGTCGCCAGCCTGTCTGGCTTTGAACCCGGAATGGAGATACTTGCCGTCAATGGGGTTGCTACCAATACCTGGACCTCAGTGTCCCGCCAGTTGCTGGATTTTATAGGCACCACAGGGGATATTCCCTTTACTGTACGCTATCAGGACTCAAATCTTAAATATGATCTCAACTTGCCTGTGGATCGCTGGTTGCGCGATGATGATCAGCCTGTGCCTCTGCGAGACCTGGGTGTAAGTCCACCCTTTGAGCTCAGCAGTCTATCTCTGGCCTCGGTATTTGAGGATGGCGCTGGCTATGCTGCCGGCCTGCAAAAAGATGACCAGCTGCTGTCAATTGATGGTCAGCCAATTACCAGTATTAATCGGTTTGTGGAGAGGATTTCCCGAAGTGTAGATCAGGCAGTGGTTTTGCAGGTTCAGCGCGGTTCTGAGCAGTTGAGCGTTGAAGTGCGGCCCCAGGTGGTAAATCGCGATGGACAGTCTGTGGGACAGCTTGGCGTGCAGTTGGCGTCTCGCGGCCAGTATCCGCCAGAGCTGATTCGCACTACCCAATATAGTCCTGCAGGGGCCCTGGCCCGTGGTGTAAAAGAAACCTTTGATACCAGTGTTTTTATCGTCAAATCAATCGGCAAATTACTTGTGGGTGATTTGTCGGCCAAGAACTTGAGTGGCCCAATCACCATAGCGCAGGTAGCAGGTGATAGTGGCAAGTCTGGAGTAGACAATTTTATTCGTTTTGTCGCCATGTTCAGTATAATGCTTGGCGTTATGAACCTGCTGCCCGTCCCAGTTTTGGATGGAGGGCATCTTATGTACTATGTAATTGAAGTTATAAAAGGTTCCCCGGTCTCTGACCGGATTCAGATAATGGGGTATAAGGTAGGGCTTGCACTGGTGATGAGTTTGATGGTCGTGGCCACCTACAATGATATAGCGCGGACATTTTGATCCGCACAAATTAAATTAAACTGGGTTCTTTTTTTTACATGAAGCGACTTTTATCAGGCTTACTTGCAGTCCTATGCTCCCTATCATTTTCGGTCAATGCCGAGGTTTTTCAGGTCTCTGATATTCGTATCGAGGGCCTGCAGAGAGTCTCTGCCGGCACCGTATTTGCCGCTCTGCCGATTAGCACAGGGGATCTGGCTGATGAGCCGGCCATTCGCAACGCTACAAGATCATTGTTTCGCACTGGCTATTTCTCCGATGTGGTAATGGCGCGAGAGAACGGCATTTTGGTTATTGGGCTGGCCGAGCGCCCGGCGGTAACCGAGATCAATCTAGACGGTAACAAAGCGATAGAGACTGATCAGCTGTTGGATGCGCTGCGCGACAATGGCCTGGCGGAGGGGCAGATTTTCCGCCAGGTAATTCTTGAGGGCATGACTCAGGAGCTGCAGCGGCAATATGTCTCTCAGGGTCGCTATGGAGCTCTGGTAAAAACTGAGGTAAAAGCCCTGCCTCGCAATCGGGTCGCAGTAAACATAGATATTGACGAGGGTGATGTGGCCAAAATCCGCCATATCAATATTGTTGGTAACAATGACTTCAGCGAAGAAGAGCTGCTGGATACCTTTGAGCAAAACACCACTGGTTGGCTGTCATGGATTTCAAGTGATGATAAATACAGCAGGGAAAAACTATCCGGTGACTTGGAGACTCTCGAAACCTGGTATCTGGATCGCGGTTATCTGAAATTTGCCGTGGAGAGCACGCAGGTTTCAATTAGCCCAGATAAAGAGTCAGTGTATATCACTATTAACATCAACGAGGGCAATGTATACACCATTGGCGGTATCGAACTGTCTGGAGAGTTAAAAATTCCCGAGGCCCAGGCCCGTGCGCTGATTATTATGCGCGAGGGTATGACTTTCTCACAGACATTAATGACCACGTCCAGTGAGTATATTACGCGACGTCTGGGCAACGAGGGCTATACTTTTGCTGAGGTCAATGGCTATCCAGAGGTCAATGAAGAGGACAATACTGCCACTATTACCTTTGTGGTGACTCCTGGTATGCGCGCCTATGTGCGCCGCATCGAGTTCCGTGGTAATACCAAAACTGCCGATGAGGTTTTGCGCAGAGAGATGCGCCAGATGGAGGGCGGGTCGGCTAACAATGCGTTGATCGAGCACTCCAAGGTGCGCCTTGAGCGACTGGGGTTCTTTAAAGAAGTCAATGTTGAAAACCTGCCAGTAGCGGGAACCAATGATCAGATTGATGTGGTCTACACAGTTGAAGAGCAGCCCTCTGGTTCTGTGGGTGCCAGTGTGGGTTATGCGCAGGGCACTGGATTGATTCTCGGTGGTAACCTCAGCGAGAACAACTTCCTGGGTACGGGCAAGCAGGTGGGTATAGGTCTTAACCGCAGCACTTACCAGAGTTCGCTGAACTTTAGCTTTTCAGAGCCCTACTTTACTGTAGATGGCGTCAGTGTTGGATATAACCTGTATGTCAGGGAGACTGATTATGACCGCATTAACGTGGCCAGCTTCTCCACCAATACCTATGGTGGAGGGGTTAACTGGAGTTACCCGATCTCCGATATCCAGCGTATTGGTCTGGGCATAGGCTATGAAAATCTTGATCTAAAGACCGGCTCATTTGCCTCCAAGGAAATCAGCGATTTTGTCCAGGACAATGGCAATAACTTTGATGTTTTCAGTTTCAATATCAACTGGGCCAAGTCAACCTTGAATCGGGGTATATTTGCCACCCGCGGTACTTCGCAGCGCCTTGCTTTGGACCTGGCATTGCCAGGCTCCGGGCTGGAGTATTACAAGGTCAACTACAACGCCGAATACCTACGTGGTCTAACCAGGTCACTGACTCTAAAGTTAAAAGCGGATCTGGGCTATGGTGAGAGTTATGGCGATACCACCCAGCTGCCATTCTTCAAAAATTTCTACGGTGGTGGTTTTGGCTCGGTGCGCGGTTTTAAACGCAACACCCTGGGTCCTCAGGATACTCCATGTAATCTTGTAGATCCCCCCTGTGTCACACGCTATATTGATGATCCAGATCCGATTGGCGGTAATGTGAAGGTAGAGCTGGGTGCGGAAGTTATCTTCCCTCTGCCATTCCTAAAAGATCAGCGTTCTGTGCAGTCCTCGCTGTTTTTGGATGCGGGTAATATTTTCAACACTAAGTGTGGAGAAACTCAGGTTAACTGTTTTAAGCCTGATGCGGGAGAACTGCGCTATGCTTTTGGCGTGGGTGCAACATGGTTGAGTGGCTTTGGTCCAATTACATTTAGTGTGGCCAAACCTCTCAATAGTAACGACTTTGATGAAACTGAAGTATTTCAGTTCTCACTGGGTAATCAATTTTAATAATAGTAGGGAGAAGTATTGTGGGTAATGTAAAAGCACTTGTTTTGGTTGTTTTGGCTGGGTTTTCTGCGCTGGTATCACTGAGTGCAGTGGCCGAGGCTAAGATTGCTGTTATTGATATTAATTCGGCAATATTTGCATCAGAGCCAGCACAGGCACGTGTTAAGCAGGCGATTGAGAGTGCCGATTTTGTGGCCCTGAAAGCCAAGCTTGAAGGAGCTTCGGCAGATTTTCAGGCGCTGGCGAAAGAAGCCGAGAGCAAACGTCTGACCTGGTCACAGGAAGAGGCTGCAGCCCATCAGAAGAAAATGGAGTACGTAAAAGCAGATGCTGATCTGGCCAGTCGTAAAATTCAGGCTGAGCAGCAGCAGTTGCAGCAGAATATTCAGCAGGAGTTCATGCCTCAGCTACAGACGGTTATCCAAGAGATAGTCAAAGAAGAGGGCATCAGCATTTTGTTGCGCCAGGAAGCGGTGATCACTGCTGCAGGAGAGAACAATCTGACCCCCAAAGTGATTGACCGCCTAAATAAAATGGCTAAATAATTTAAAGGCTAAGTTAGTCTCTGACAGAGCACTGTAATGAAACGGGATTATAGTCTGGCTGACATTGCCGAGTTCCTCGGTGCAGAGTTGCGCGGCGATGGCTCGACGCGCATCAGCGGCTTAAATACGCTGCAAAATGCCGGTGCCGGTGAGCTGGCGTTCCTCGCTAATCCCAAATATGCCAGTCAGCTGTCAGACACCAGAGCTGAAGCGGTAATACTCAGTGCAGACCAAGCCGCTGCGGCTGCAGGTAACTGTCTGATTCTGGATAACCCCTATCTTGGGTATGCCAAAATTACCGCCTGGTTTACTACGGCCTCCTGTCAGGCGGCCGGTATTCACCCCAGCGCCGTTATCCATGCCAATGCCATGGTCAAGGATGACGTTTATATAGGCCCTAATGTGGTGATCGAGTCAGGTGCCAAAATTCAATCTGGCTGCTCTATTGAAGCCAACTGTTTTATAGGTAGTGGCTCTGTTTTAGGCGAGAACTGCCAGTTGTCTGCCAATGTCTCCGTATATCACGATGTGTCGCTGGGTAACCGTGTTAGGGTGCATAGTGGGACTGTGATAGGGGCTGATGGTTTTGGTTTTGCTCCCAATGGTCAGGGAGGATGGCAAAAAATACATCAGATAGGTGGCGTCAGAGTGGGTGATGACGTTGAGATCGGTGCCTGCACAACAATTGATCGTGGCGCCTTGGGTGACACAGTTATAGGTAATATGGTGATCATAGATAACCATGTGCAAATAGCTCATAACTGCGTGGTTGGAGACAATACGGCAATGGCAGCCTATTCTGGGATTGCCGGTAGTTCTGTGCTGGGTCGCAACTGTATTCTCGGAGGCAGTGCCTGCGTGGTGGGTCATATAGAGATCTGTGACAATGTGATGTTGACGGCGAAGACGCTGGCTACAAAAAATATTACTCAGCCGGGATCCTACTCCTCAATAGTAACGCCATTGATGACAACGGCAGAATGGCGCAAAAATTCGGTGCGGATCGGTCAGCTTGATGATCTGATAAAGCGCCTCAAAAGGGTTGAGCAGAGTAGCGCTGCTAAACCAGATAAACAGTAACTCAGTTACTGCCGTAGCCCAGCTATTTTTGGGCGATTAATAGATTTGGGTTTTTAAATGAATGTAAATGAAATAATGGATCTGCTGCCACACCGCTATCCTTTTTTGCTGGTCGATAGAGTCACTGAGATCGTGCCAGGTGAGCGTATCGTCGCCTACAAAAATATTTCGATTAATGAAGAGGTATTTAATGGTCATTTTCCTGGCGCGCCTATCTTTCCAGGCGTGATGATGGTGGAAGCCATGGCTCAGGTTTCGGGGCTGCTGGGTTTTGCCACCACTGGTGAGAAAGCTGATGACGGCAAGCTATATCTGTTTGCCGGCGTCGATAAGGTGCGTTTTAAGCGCCCCGTGGTACCCGGGGATCAGCTGGTGCTGACCTCAGAGATAGATACAGTAAAGCGTAATATATGGCGTTTTAAAACCACGGCTTCGGTCGATGGCAAGACCGCCTGCGAAGCCATGTTGCTGTGCGCCTATCAGGACAGAGATTCTCTAGCATGATAGATCCCAGTGCCATTGTTGATCCCTCAGCTGTACTTGGCAAAGATGTCAGCGTCGGCCCCTGGACGATTATTGGGCCTGGTGTTGAAATTGGTGATGGCTGTGAAATAGCCTCCCATGTGGTAATCAAGGGTCCGACCGTAATAGGGCGCAACAACAAGATCTTTCAGTTTTCTACAGTGGGTGAAGACACGCCGGATCTAAAATATAAAGGCGAGCCGACCAGGCTGATTATTGGCGACAACAATGTTATCCGCGAAGGGGTGACCATTCACCGCGGCACAGTTCAGGATAACAGTGAGACTCGTATTGGCAGTGATAACCTACTGATGGCCTATGTCCACGTGGGCCATGACTGCGTGGTGGGTAACCATGTAATTATGGTCAATAATGCGGCCATTTCCGGTCATGTTTATGTGGGCGACTGGACAATCCTTTCCGGTTACTGCCTGGTGCATCAGTTTGTGCACATAGGTCCTCATTGCTTTGTAGGCCCAGCAGCTTTTGTCTATCACGATGTGCCTGCATTTGTGACTGCCTTTGGCAGTCCCGCAGAGCCCCGCACAATTAATCGCGAAGGCCTCAAGCGCAGAGGCTACAGCGTCGAACAAATTGCCTTGGCTAACAAAGCCTACAAGCTGCTCTACCGTCGCGGCTTGCAGTTAGACGAGGCTCTAAAGGCTATTGCGGATTTGGGTGAGGATGACGTAGTCAGCATGCTGCTCAGCTCGCTAGAGAACTCCAGCCGCGGCATTATCCGCTAAATTATGGGTCAGGTACCGCAGGTCTTCGCCATCGTCGCTGGAGAAGCCTCTGGTGATATTCTTGGTGCCGATCTAATTCGGGCGCTGCGCAGGCAGTTTCCTGAGGCCACTTTTGAAGGCATAGGTGGCCCCAGAATGCAGGCCGAGGGTTTTCACAGTCTATTTCAAATGGACCGCCTGTCAGTGATGGGGTTTGTCGAGCCACTCAAGCGGCTGCCCGAGCTGCTGAGTATCAGGCGCAATATTGTTAAGCGCTACACTGCCAAGCCGCCAGCGGCATTTATCGGCATTGACTCTCCAGATTTTAATGATGGCATCGAGCTCAGGCTGCGCAGTGCTGGAGTGAAAACTATTCATTATGTCAGCCCCTCAGTCTGGGCATGGCGTCAGGGCAGAATCAAAAAGATAAAAAAGTCTGTTGACCTTATGCTCTGCCTGTTGCCATTTGAGACAGAGTTTTACCGCCAGCACAATGTGCCGGTGCGTTTTGTGGGGCATCCATTGGCTGGACAGTTTCCACCGCAGCCCGATAGCCTGGGCGCTCGACAAAAATTGGGGCTGGATCCAGCGGCGCCAGTGCTATGCATTATGCCTGGCAGTCGCTCAGGCGAGGTGGAGCTATTGGCAGGGTTATTTCTCGATGTTGCCCGACAGGTGCAGGCAACTTTGGGAGCAGAGCTGCAACTGGTGATTCCTGCAGCCAATCAGGCCAGGTACAGCCAGTTGAGTGAAATATTGGCCGCCAAGCCAGAGATTAATGTCTGCTTGCTTGAGCAAAATTCTCATCTGGCTATGGAGTCAGCTGATGTGGTGTTGCTGGCTTCTGGAACCACTGCTCTTGAGGCTATGTTGCTCAAAAAGCCGATGGTGGTGAGCTACCGCTTGGGCGCCTGGACTTATCGTCTGGTCTCGCCCTTTATTAAGACCCCCTATGCTTCGATTCCCAACCTGCTGGCCGATAAGATGCTGGTGCCGGAGTTTATTCAGGACCAGGCTACCGTAGACAACCTGGTTAGCGCTGTTGTGCAGGCCTTTGATCCCTTAGAGCAACAGGCTGTGATTGCTGAGTTTGAGCAGTTACACCAGCAGTTGACTGTGGACTCCGGTACTCTTGCCGCCGCCGCAATTGGCGAGGTTCTGCAGCAATGAAAGCGGCTAAAGCAGCTTTACTAAAACCCTGGAAGCCACCAGCTGGTGTCAAGTTGCTGGCTGGTGTTGATGAAGTAGGGCGGGGGCCCCTGGCGGGTGATGTGGTTACTGCAGCGGTTATTTTGCCAGCCAGCCATCCTATCGAGGGTCTGGCCGACTCTAAGGCGCTATCATCGCGACAGCGAGAAAATCTTTATAAAGATATTATCAGCCATGCCACTAGCTGGTGCATTGGGCGCGCCTCGGTGGAAGAAATTGATCGCTTTAATATTTTACAGGCCACATTAATGGCTATGCGTCGCGCAGTGATGGGGCTAAAAATTCAGCCTGACTATATTGCCGTGGACGGCAATCGCCTCCCTCAGTGGGAATATCAGGGAGAGGCGGTGGTTAAAGGTGATGGTCGAGTTGAGGTGATCAGTGCTGCATCTATCCTGGCCAAGGTTGTTCGCGATCGTGAGATGCTTGAGATGGACGCAAAATATCCCGGCTATGGCTTTGATAGTAATAAAGGTTATGGCACTGCTCAGCATCTGGAAGCGCTCCAGAGACTGGGTGCTACCCCTATTCACAGGCGTTCATTTGCCCCGGTTAGGGATGAGTTGCAGCTCGAGCAGTCACCACTCTTCTAGCTATCTATCTGTTTATGAATAATCGTAGTCTGTAAGCCTATAAAAGCGAGTTAGGGCTTGAGTTAAAACTGCTCAAGCTTTACATTCAATGTAATAAAAACAAACACATATTTCGGGGTGCACCGATTGAATTATGCAGAGATCACAGGTTGGGGCAAATATGCGCCACCTCTGTTAATGACCAATGATGATATGGCCCAAATCGTAGATACCAGTGACGAGTGGATATTTTCTCGCTCCGGTATTCGTCAGCGTCACTACAGCCATGTATCTACTGGTGAGATGGGCTGGTTGGCCGCGGAGAGGGCCCTGGCCGCCTCCGGTGTCGAAGCTGCAGATATTGATCTGGTGATTTTAGGCTCCACTACGCCTGAAGAGATTTGCCCCAATACAGCGAGCTTTATTAAAAACAAATTGGGCGCTACCAAGGCGGCAGCCTTTGATCTCAACTCTGCCTGCACCAGCTGGCTCTATGCCATGAATGTTGCCACAGATATGATTAAAGCCGGGTCGGTTAAAAAGGCTGTGGTGATTGGCTCCGAGCGCATTTCTCTGGCTATGGACTGGAGCAAGCGCGAGTCCTGCTTTCTGTTTGGTGACGGTGCCGGTGCAGTTGTGATTGAGGCCACTGATCAGCAGTTGGGGCTGTTGTCAGCCCATATGAGTTGCGTGCCCGATAGTCGCGAGTGCCTGCATTTGCCGAGCTGGGGTATGTCGCCCATGCACCTGACGGGAGATATTCATGTGTCTCTGAATTTTGAAGGGCAAGAGATATTCAAGAGTGCGGTGAAAGGCATGGCCGACAGTATTGCCGAGGTTCTGCAGCGCGAGGGGCTGAGCCCCAACGATATAGATCTGTTTGTGCCTCATCAGGCCAATTTGCGCATTATTCAAGCGCTGGCCAAACGGCTCAACTTCCCCATGGAGAAAGTGGTGGCCTGTATAGATGAATATGCCAATACCAGTGCTGCGGCCATTCCTCTGGCACTCTGTGACGCGCTTGCAGACGACAGGGTTAAACCGGGAATGACTATCCTAACCGCTTCATTTGGCGCAGGGCTGACCTGTGGCGCTGGCGTGATCCGCTGGGGGCAGCGTGTTGAGCCTGTGGCAATCTCTGATGCTGAGATTGCGCCATATGAGGGCACAGTGTTTGATCTTATGGAAGACAGCTTTAAATACTATGGAGTTGATGCTCAGCACCTATTATCTAAATGACCGCACAGTTCGTTCACCTAAGGCTACATTCTGAATACTCCCTGGTAGATGGTTTAGTACGCATAAAGCCGCTGGCCAAAAAGGTCGCGGAAATGGGTATGCCAGCAGTGGCGCTCACAGATTTCAATAATTTTTTTGGTCTGGTTAAATTTTACAAAGCCGCCCAGGGGGCTGGTGTAAAGCCTATTTTGGGGGCAGATCTGCTGGTGCAGGATGAGACCGGTGAAGGCAGCCCCACGCAGTTGCTTCTGCTGGTAGCAGATCAAACCGGTTATCAAAATCTCACTAAATTAATCTCCAGGGCCTACCAGGAGGGTCAGCGTCAGGCGGTGCCTATGATTATGAAATCATGGCTCAATAACCACAGTGACGGCTTGATCGCTCTGTCTGGAGGGCGCAGTGGGGAGCTGGGAGTTGCTCTGATTTCAGGTCGCAGTGCCGAAGCTGAGCAGATGCTGCTCGACTATATGCAGCTATTTCCCAATCGATTTTATCTGGAACTACAGCGTACTGGCCGTGCTGGAGAAGAGGATTATCTGCATGCTGCAGTCGATCTTGCCAGCCAGTTTAGCTGTCCGGTGGTGGCCACCAATGATGTTCGTTTTATCGATGCCGCTGAGTTTGAGGCTCATGAGGCACGAGTCTGTATCCATGAAGGTCGCGCTCTGGATGATCCCCGCCGCGAGCGCCGCTACTCTGAAAACCAATATTTGCGCAGTGCCGAGGAGATGGTCGAGCTTTTCTCGGATATCCCCGAAGCTATACAAAACAGTGTTGAAATAGCCAAGCGTTGTACTCTGGATCTGCGTCTGGGAGAGTACTTTCTGCCGGACTATCCTATACCCGACGGGCTGACCATCAATGAGTTTTTTATCAAGCTCTCTGAGGAGGGTCTGCAGGAGCGTCTGGTCAGATTATTTGATCCCCAGGCCGATGATTTCCCGGAGACGCAAAAGCTCTATGCAGAGCGGCTCAGGTTTGAGCTGGATATTATTATCCAGATGGGTTTCCCCGGCTATTTTCTGATTGTGATGGACTTTATTCGCTGGGCTAAGGACAACCAGATTCCGGTGGGCCCAGGCCGAGGTTCCGGAGCCGGTTCACTGGTCGCCTATGCGCTAAAAATTACCGACCTGGACCCCATAGAGTATGACTTACTATTTGAGCGCTTTCTCAATCCAGAGCGAGTGTCCATGCCTGATTTCGATATCGACTTCTGTATGGAGGGTCGCGACCGGGTGATTGCTTATGTAGCCGAGCAGTACGGGCGCGATGCGGTCTCTCAGATTGTCACCTTTGGTACCATGGCGGCCAAGGCGGTGGTGCGCGACGTAGCTCGTGTGCAGGGCAAGTCCTATGGCTTGGCTGACAAGCTATCCAAGCTAATTCCATTTGAAGTGGGCATGACACTGGAAAAAGCCGTGGAGCAGGAGGAGGAGCTGAAACAGTTTCTCGATCAGGATGATGAGGCCGCCGAGATATGGGGTATGGCGCTGCAGTTGGAAGGTGTGTCGCGCAACTGTGGCAAGCACGCCGGTGGCGTGGTAATTGCCCCCACCATAATTACTGATTTCTCACCCGTATATTGCGATGACAGTGGTGGTGGTGTGGTCACCCAGTTTGATAAAAATGATGTCGAGGAAGCGGGTCTGGTGAAGTTTGACTTCCTGGGTCTGCGTACCCTGACCATTATCGACTGGGCAGTGCGCATGATTAATCGCACCCGTGAAGCCCAGGGCGAAGAGCTTCTGGATATTGAGAAAATACCATTAGACGATGCTGCTACTTACGAGATGATGCAGCGAGCCGAGACCACGGCGGTGTTCCAGCTTGAGTCTCGGGGTATGAAGGAGCTGATTAAAAAGCTGGGCCCAGACCGCTTTGAAGATATTGTGGCACTGGTTGCCTTGTTTCGCCCGGGACCGCTGCAATCCGGTATGGTTGATGACTTTATTAATCGCAAAAAGGGTCGTGCCGAAGTTAGCTACCCCCACGCCCAATATCAGCATGAATGCCTCAAGCCTGCTCTGGAACCCACCTACGGAATTATTCTCTATCAGGAACAGGTGATGCAGATTGCCCAGGAGATGGGTGGCTACACTCTGGGTGGTGCTGACTTGCTGCGTCGCGCAATGGGTAAGAAAAATGCCGCCGAGATGGCCAAGCAGAGAGAGTTGTTTACTCAGGGAGCGGTAAGCAAAGGCTTTGCGGAAGATCTGGCCTCGAATATCTTTGACCTGATGGAAAAGTTTGCCGGCTACGGCTTTAATAAGTCGCACAGTGCTGCCTATGCGCTGGTGGCCTATCAGACTGGCTGGCTTAAGGCTCATTATCCGGCTGAATTTATGGCCGCCACTATTTCCTCTGATATGGATAAGACCGATAAGGTGGTGACCTTTATCGATGAGTGTCGGGCTATGAAGCTGGTGCTGCTGCCACCAGATGTCAACCAGGGTCAGTTCCATTTTAGTGTTGATGCCCAGGGGCGCATAATCTATGGTCTGGGCGCAATTAAAGGTTTGGGCGAAGGGCCGGTAGAAAATATCATAGCCGCCCGAAACGAGGGCGGCCCGTTCAAAGATCTGTTTGACTTCTGTGCCCGAGTGGATGGCCGCAAGGTGAATAAGCGCGCATTGGAGGCCATGATCCGCAGTGGTGCTCTGGACGAAATCGGCCCGGATGGCGAGATGGGATATCGCCGCGCTGTGATGCTGGCCGGGATGGATGAGGCGGTGAAATTAGCCGAGCAGCATGCACGCAATACCAGCAGTGGCATGGGTGATCTGTTTGGCGAATCAGTGGTGGAAAGCGCCTCTGATATCAACTACAACAGCTATAACGGAGCGCGCTCCCTGTCAGTGCGCGAGCGTCTTAACGGCGAGAAGGAAACTCTGGGACTGTACCTTACCGGGCATCCCATAGATGAATATGAAGAGGAGCTGCGCTCCATGGTGCCTAACCGTATTGTCGATGTGCGCCCGGGCAAGGAAAATGTCACATTGTCTGGCATGGTGATCGGTATGCGGATTATGAAAAACAAGCGCGGTGACAGCTTTGCTTTTCTTACCATCGACGACAAAAGCGGGCGTATCGAACTCTCGGTGTGGGCTGAGAAATTTAATGCCTACAGGGATATTTTAACCAAAGATGCATTGCTGGTGATCCAGGGCGCGGTGTCTGAGGATAGCTTTACCGGCGGTCTTAAAATGGTCGCTGAATCCATTCAATCTATCTATGAGGCGCGCTGCAGCAAGCTGAGTCGGTTGGAGTTATCTATTCCGCAAAATGACAGCTCTGATAACTGGGTGGATAAATTTCATGACACTCTGGGCGAGTTTAAAGATGGCAACTGCCCGGTCACCGTGCAGTACTCTGTACCCAGCGCAACAGGGGAGCTAAGGTTAGGCAGTCAGTGGCTAGTACAGCCGAAGGATGAGCTAATCAGTCGTCTGCGAGAAGATTTTGGTAAAAATAGCGTCACCTTGCACTATCATTAGGTTAACAATCACTTTGGCGCTTTTCTCTGTAGATGTTAAGATGCGCGCCATCAATTATCAGGGCACTCCATCATATGAATTTGAACTACCTTTCTTTTGAGCAGCCGATTGCCGAGCTGGAAGCAAAGATTGAAGAGCTGCATCTGGTGGGTAATGACAACGAACTCAATATTGCTGAAGAAGTTGCCAAGCTACGCGATAAATCTCATAAGTTAACCCAGAATATCTATGCCAAGCTCAGCCCCTGGCAGGTTGTGCAGGTGGCTCGGCATCCGCAGCGCCCCTACAGTCTGGATTATATTCAGCGCATTTTTACCGATTGGGAAGAGATGCATGGTGACCGCCACTTTGGTGATGACAGCGCCATTGTGGGTGGGGTGGCGCGTCTCAATGGCAAGCCGGTAATGGTGATAGGTGAAGAGAAGGGGCGTGGTGTTAGCGACAAGGTGATGCGCAATTTTGGTATGCCTAAAGCTGAGGGATACCGCAAGGCTCTGCGTCTGATGGAAACTGCCGAGCGCTTTAAAATGCCAGTACTGACCCTGATTGATACTCCGGGAGCCTACCCGGGAATTGATTCCGAAGAGCGCAATATATCTGAGGCCATTGCCAGAAATCTAGCGGTGATGTCGCGTCTGAAAACGCCGATTATCTGTACTGTGATAGGCGAGGGTAGCTCCGGTGGAGCGCTGGCCATTGGTGTAGGTGACAAGCTCAATATGCTGCAGTACAGCACCTACTTTGTTATCTCTCCTGAGGGCTGCGCCAATATTATCTGGAAGACCAGTGAAAAGGCACCTCAGGCGGCCGAAGCCATGGGTGTTACCTCGGATAATTTAGAGAGTTTGGGTATTGTAGATGAGACCATCCTCGAGCCCCTGGGTGGCGCTCATCGCGATATAGAAGCCATGAGCAATACCTTGAAGACACGTCTTAGCGAGCAGCTCGATGAGCTACAGGCTGTGCCTATTGACGAGCTGCTAGAGCGCCGTTACCAGCGTCTAATGTCTTACGGCAAGCCAGACTAGGCTTGGCTCGCGGGCTTTATACAGACCTCGCCTAACTTTCTTCGAGCAAGGATATAGCGGCCAGTGCCTCTGGGTCCTGAGACTTTAGCTTGTTGGCTATATGGTGCTGGAAGAAGTAGCGAAAGTCATCCTTCTTATCTGCCGCATAGAGGCACTCATCACCTGGTAAGACAGGTGTGCTAAGTATCTTGTCTTCGTCTATCAGCATGGCCTCCATAGAGCCGTCATGGAGCAACCGCCAGCTGATTACCTCTTTGAGTGTGATGCTGTGAAAGCCATCGGCAGATAGCACTGCATGGGTACCAATGGTATCTGGTACCTCCTGAATTATTTCTCGCCCAGTCTCACATTGGTACTCGTAGTAGTCGGCCGCTGTTTCCAGTTCGACCACCTTGTGCAGTGGCGCAGCAAAAAATAATTCATCGACACCCTGATCATAATAGCCCTGCCACTGGCCATTTAAGGGGTCGTTTATTTCATCGCAGGCCACCAACTCATCGAGCCAGGGAACCAGACCTACGACTTCTCCGCTCAGACGCAGGCCCCAAGCCAATACCTTGACAGAGAACAGCTTTTCCGGGTTTTCGGAATTGCTGTAAAGCATTTCAAGGCCATCGAGTTCAGGGGCTATACGAATTAGTTTGTTGTTGGAAAGTTCAGAGAGAGGTTTGCGGGTGAAGATATCAATCACGTTGTCCATCGGGTGATCAAGAGCCGGTGTGGGCATAAATACTTCTCCTTGAGACAGTTGAAAGCAAAGAGGCAGCTATTAGCAAAACAACACTAACACTACATAAGGTACTCCAGAATTTTATAAAGCACAACAATTAGTGTTTCATTGTTGCCCCTGCTCAAGAGATACCTGCGCATCAGCAGATATACAAGCTAACCCTGCCCATCCCTTTTGCTGTAAAATAACGCGCTGTTTTCAGCATTACCCATAACCTGTTGCGCGGTACCTGACTTGGACAACATAAATGCAGCTCAGTTTAATCAAGCTCCAGGCATCAATGGGCAAGGGCAGTCTTTGCCCGATAATCTACAGCTAATAATTAGACTATGTGAGCAGCAATTTTTTGCGCGGTTTAATACCAGGCTTGAGGCTGGTGCCAGTGAGCCCATTTATTTGCCAGCTAGTGGAGACTGTGCATGGCATCGTCTATTCTTTCGAGAGGATTATATTGCCAGCGCGCTCCATGAAACTGCCCACTGGTGTATCGCTGGGCTTGAGCGGCTTAAATTAGAGGACTTTGGTTACTGGTATAATCCCGACGGCCGCAGTGCAGAGCAACAGCAGCTGTTTGAGGCGGCAGAGGTTAAGCCTCAGGCGCTGGAATGGATGTTTGCCAACGCCTGTGGTCAGCCCTTTCGCCTCAGTGTTGACAACCTTGATGGCGAAAGTGCGCTGGCTAGCGAGGGCTTTGCCCGGGCTGTGAGCCAACAAGCGATAGACTATTGCGAGCCAGGCCGCTTGCCGAGCAGGGCAGCACTGTTTATCCATGGATTACGCCAGTGCTTTGATGGCCCTGATGTTCTGGATCCCGCCGCGTATCAAAGTTATAAACTCAATTACAAGCAGGACCTATGCAAGCCTATTTGATCGATTCCTCTATTTATATTTTCCGCAGTTACTTTAGTCTGCCGGAAAATTGGCACGCTCTGGAGTCGGGCTATCCTACCCATGCTGTCTATGGGTTTACCGGGTTTTTATTGGATATACTGCGGCACAAACAGCCCCAGCACCTATTTTGTGCCTTTGATGAAAGTCTGGGCTCAGGTTTTCGGCATCAGCTCTGTGCTAATTATAAGTCCAATCGTGAATTGCCTGATGAGGCTCTTGCATTTCAGCTAAACGCCTGTCGGCAGCTATGTCGTGTGCTGGGGATCAGCGAAATGGCTTCTCATACCTTCGAGGCCGATGATCTGATTGGCGGTGTTGCCAGTAAGCTTAGGCAGGTAGCTGTGCAGCCGGTATTTGTCAGCCGCGACAAGGATTTAATCCAGCTAATTCAAAGTGGCGATTTATACTGGGATTTTGGCAAGTCACAGCCTAAGAGCCAGGCTGAGCTCGAAGCTGAGTTGGATATTGGTTGTGGGCAGATGGCGGACCTGCTGGCTCTGGTGGGCGATAGCAGCGATAGTATCGCCGGGGTGCCAGGTATAGGGGCCAAGACTGCCCGTCAGCTGCTATCCCACTATCCTGGAATAGATGTCATTATGGAGCACCTGGATCAGCTACAGGATTTACCTATCCGTGGAGCTAAAAAGCTGGCGGATAAGCTTGATGCTCATCGCGACCAGCTTTTTTTAGCCCGTCAGCTGGCCACCATCGTGACCGATGTTGATGAGGCACCCGGGCTGCAGGAAATTAGCTGGCAGGGTATCTACCAGGATGCCTTTGAATTATTTTGTGAAGAGATGGGTTTTGGGACAGTATTCGCAGCGCGAGCCAATAACCTTAAACAGCGCGGCTATAGTGCCCCTGGGCGCTAAGCCCTGTGTTTTTAAAGAGTAGTGAAGCTGAAAATAATCGTCGATCAAAATATGCCTTTGGTGGCTGAGCTGTTTGCCGAGTACGGTGACATTCAGCTATTGGCCGGCCGCGATATCAAGCGCCGACATCTGCTTGATGCGGATGTTCTGCTGGTGCGCTCAGTGACCCGAGTCGACGCTGAGCTGCTTGAGGGCACTAGAGTGAGGTTTGTAGGCTCTGCGACCATAGGCACAGATCATATAGATAGAGATTATCTGGATCAGGCGGGAATTACGTTTGCCCATGCTCCTGGATGTAATGCAGAGGCCGTGGTGCAGTATGATCTAAGTGTTATGACTCGTTTAATACCTCAATGGCAGAGTAAAGCCATCGGCATCATTGGTTGCGGCAATGTGGGTGGCCGGCTTTACCAGAGGCTGTGCGAACTCAATGTCGACTGTCTAGTCTATGATCCATTTTTAACTGCAACTGCTGTTCCAGATTTGACTCAGCTAGATAATGTGCTGGGCTGCGATATTATCTGTCTGCATACACCACTGACTCATGGGGGACCATTTCCCACTTATCATCTGCTCGACTTGGAGCGCTTGCGGTGCATAGAGCCTGATACATTGATTATTAATGCTGGTCGCGGGGCTGTTATCGATAATAGTGCGCTTCTCGAGCTGTTTCAGGCCGGTCATCAGTTTAGGGTTGCCCTGGATGTCTGGGAGACCGAGCCCGTCATAAATAGGGATCTAATGGGTTATGTGGCCATGGCGACTCCGCATATCGCAGGATATAGCCATGAGGGCAAGGTTAATGGCACAAAGATGGTGTTCGAGGCATTTGCGCAATGGGCTGGTCTAGCCGTTGCTAAAGACAGGGGAGCTGAAAATACACAACCGCGACCATTGCTTTGTAAATCTGTAAACCAGGCTATTTTGCAAAGTTACGATGTGGCTGAGGATCATCAGCATATGGTTGAGGCTATGGCTGCGTCGGGCTCAGAGCAAAGGGATATTGCACAGACATTCGATCGATTGCGCAGAGATTACCCGATTCGGCGGGAATTTAGTTACTACGGTATTGATTCAGCAACAGAGAATCTAACTCAGTATCGCAGCTTAGGTTTCACTATCGTCTAGCGTTTCACAGGCAGTTTGCACCATCTCTTCGGTGATCGGAATCTCTTCACCCTGTTCATTAATAATTGCTGCGCCGTTAAAATTAGGCTGTTCTGGCAGTGTTTCCTGCTCTTTATTGTTCATTATTGATCCTGTTGTTACTGTCTTAACCGCTCCAAAAATTTGGCGAATCTCGCTATGGACTCGGTGAGTTGTTCCTGATCAGGCAAGAATACAATACGAAAATGCTGCTTGCTATCAAGATTAAACGCTGAGCCCTGAACCATTAAAATACGCTCTTCCTTCAATAAGTCTAGCATCAGTTGCTCATCGTCGGCGACTGGATATATCTCTGGATCCAGCTTGGGGAACAGGTACATTGCCGATTTAGGCATAACACAGCTGACCCCCGGAATCTCAGTGATCAGCCTGTAGGCCAAATCTCTCTGGGCTAAAAGACGTCCACCAGGCAGAATTAAATCTTCAATACTCTGGCGTCCTCCGAGGGCTGTCTGAACTGCCAACATAGCCGGCGCATTGGCGCAAAGGCGCATGGATGCCAGCATTTCCAGACCCTCAATATAGCTGCCAGCTCGCTCTTTGGTGCCTGTAATCAGCATCCAGCCCGATCGGAAGCCGGCCAGGCGGTAGGTCTTTGACAGGCCATTAAAGGTCAGGCAAAGGCTGTCTGTGACCAAGCTGGCCAGCGGGATATGTATGGCGTCGTCGTAGACTATACGGTCATAAATCTCGTCGGCGAAGACTACCAGATTATGCTTCTCTGCCAGAGCCGCAAGCTTTTTCAGGGTATCTTCACTGTAGACTGCGCCCGTGGGGTTGTTCGGATTTATTATGACTATGCCGCGGGTATTGGCTGTTATTTTAGCCTCGATATCCGCAATATCGGGCTGCCAGTCATCTCCCTCGTCACAGCGGTAATGGATTGGTGTGCCGCCCCCCATGGAGACTGCCGCAGTCCATAGAGGGTAGTCGGGGGAGGGTATAAGTATCTCATCCTTAGGGTTGAGCAGAGCCTGCATGGCCATAACAATCAGCTCGCTGACGCCATTGCCCATAATCACGTCTTCAACATGAATACCGTCTATGCCCTGAGCCTGGTAGCGCTGCATAACTGCTTTGCGTGCGGAGAACAACCCCTTGCTGTGACAATAGCCCTGTGCTTCACGCAAATTTTGTATCACATCCTGAAATATCTCATCTGGCGCATCAAAGCCAAATGCACCTGGATTGCCGATATTAAGTTTAATGATCTTTTGTCCCTGATCTTCCAGCCAGTTGGCATGATCGAGCACGGGTCCGCGAATGTCATAACAGACACCAGATAACTTGTGGGATTTCAATAAATCAGTCATTATTCACTTTCACATAGATAAGGAGATTGCCGAGTGGCCATTGTAGCCAAAAGCTCAACAGTTTGGGATCAACTGGAGAAAATAATCACCGTTTTGGCGCAGCTGTGTATTTTGCTTATGTGTTTGGACGTTCTTAGCTTCCGCATGGGTGTTCTTCCCGGGTTTATAGCTGTGTCTGGCCTCTATTTTATGTTTGTTGGCTGTGTACTGCTCTGCTTGGCTGGCTTTGCTCTGCTGGTCTATCGGTTTATTGCTTTCCGGCGAGTCGGCACTGAATTTATATTGCTGCTTCTCTTACTCTCGGCGCCGATTGTTGCAAGACTTCCAGCTTTTGGTTACGGCAGCATGCTACCGTCCTATACCAACGACGTTAGCACCAATATCTATAGTCCTCCAGAGTTTGCCTATGCGGCTGCACTGCGCAGCGAAAGCCAAAATAATCTCGAGGCGCAATCGGCCAGATACAGTCAGGGGCTGGCTTCTCAGGTCGCCGGAGTTGAGTCTCTCATAGTTGATATGCCGCTTCGCGAAGCTTTTCGCCGAGCTAGCTATGTGGTGGCCCTTGAAGGATGGACGGTGGTAAAGGAAGACTTGACCACCGGCTGCATTGAGGCGGTGTCAATATCACCTATCATGGGGTTTGAATCTGATGTGGTCATCCGCATAGTCCCGATCAGTACAAATCGTAGTCTTATAGATATGCGTTCCTCGTCAAGAGATGTGACTGATGATTACGGCTTAAATGCGCGTCAGATCCAGCGTTTTTTGTCTAAATATCGAGCACTTTAAATAAAAGCCCCTAACCCCAGAAAATTAACGCAGCTAAGGGTTGACACTGTACCTGAGGCTACTTATCATGCGCGCCTCCTAGCCAATACGTCCCGTTCGTCTAGAGGCCTAGGACACCGCCCTTTCACGGCGGTAACAGGGGTTCGACTCCCCTACGGGACGCCATTTTAAAATGTGCCATTTTTGGCATGTGCGGGAATAGCTCAGTTGGTAGAGCGGTACCTTGCCAAGGTACAGGTCGCCGGTTCGAACCCGGTTTCCCGCTCCATATTAAAAACGCAAAACTTCGGTTTTGCGTTTTTTTTTGCTGTTTTTATGAGGGCTTTCAGAAATCACTCGTCCTAGACTTAAGTTTTAGGAATTCCTCTTGTTATTGTTACTGTTACTATTTTTAAGTCGGTGGCTAATAATAAGACAAGAGGGGGAGAGCCGGCGGGCCCGCAAGGGTCCGCTTTTTTTTCGAGAGCGAGATGCGTTCCTGCGGGTTAGTGACTTAGGTAGGGGTGCTCTATGGGCTACTTGCTGGGGTTCTTCTATGAACACTGGGCCTTTCTGGCACCAGTTAATCTTCAAAAAAAGTTTCGATTGCGTCCTGCTGGGTCAATGCGTCCTGGTATCCAAGTTCGATGAGCTTGCGACAGAAGCCCGGCTCAAACAACAGATAACTTGCCGCACTGGTGCCACCACCCTGGGCCGTTGCGCCAGTAAGGCGCAAAAATAGCTTAAGTGAGCGGGGTAGCTCATGAATATGCTCCTGAGCAATCTGATCTATTGATTGGCTTGGCGAAATCGATAATACATCAATGGGGTTGAGGTCAGTAATGCCATTGTTGGCGCGAATGGATTCCGGTAGCGCACTGGCAAGACGATTGATAGAGCGCAGCGTTTCCAGGTCACTCTCAATCGAATCAATAAACGCACTATTAAACATATGGCCCACAATCTGAGCTATGGACGGCGAATGTCGCTCAGGTGCGGCCCCCTGGGCTGTTGCATTATCACTTACACCAATAATTAATAGTTGTCTGGCCCCCATATGCAGCGCTGGGCTAATTGGCTTCAGTTGACGCACCGCGCCATCACCAAAGTAACCTTCGTTTAGCTGCACAGCAGGAAATAAGCTAGGTATTGCCGTGCTGGCCATTAAATGGTCAATATTGAGAGCCGTTTTCTCGCCGCGTCGACGGGCTCTCTTCCAGGGCTCGATATTTTGATGTCCCTGGAAAAATGTGACGGACTGACCTGAAGCATAGCTCATGGCGCTTACGGCAATGGCCTCGAGCTCACCATTGGTAATAGCAGTGTCCAGATAATCGAACTTGACATAGTTGTCGAGCAGCTGTCGAAGAGGGGTATTGTCGAGCAGAGATATGGGTCGACCTATGCCATAACCGCTGTGTAAAAACGAGGCCAGCACATGGAAAGCATTGGCTGAGACTCCCATAAAATCGGTGCGATAGACATCTGAGGCCCGCAGATTCTGCCAGATGGTCTCGAGTTTTTTAGTGCGCAGCCGAAATGGCCCGGCGCGCCCTGCAATTGATAGGGCATTGATAGCACCAGCAGAGGTACCGCATATGATGGGAAATGGGTTGTATACAGCGCGGGGCAAAATGGAGGCTATGCCTTTAAGTACGCCCACCTGATAAGCTGCTCTGGCTCCACCGCCGGTTAAAACTAATCCTCTGCTCATTGTTGTACCAATATCCTTTTAAAGTCTGTGGGGCTCAAAAAATCCCCAAATCCAACCCGGCGGCCATTGCCAGACCGAACTCGCGGGCGAGACGCAAATGCTCCGCATTAATCTCACCCTTGGCAATTAATGGCTCGCTTATTAGACGCAGAGGGTAGCCCTTTGCTATGCGCTGTATCTCTCGGACTGCGCCGCTGCCGTCATTGCCGGCGCTAATAAAAATCCCATAGGGTAGATTCAACTTGTAGGGTTCGGCCGGATAATAGGTGCGATCAAAGAAGTCTTTTAGGGCGCCGCTCATGGTGCCAAAGTTCTCTGGAGTACCCAGCAGCAGACCATCGGCCCAGCGCAGATCTTTGAGCCCGGCATCAAATGCACCGAGCAGGCGACTCTCCACGTTTGCTTCATCCCTGCATCCAGCCAGCACCTGGTCAGCCAATTGCTGCGTGTTGCCCGATTGGCTGTGATAAATAATCAGCAAATTTTTCATTATTTGTGGATGCCGTTGTCGGTGAAAAAATAGCTTTGCCTAAACTGATGCTCAATCGCTTACACAGGACTGTACCAGTCTGTGTGCGATCTGCAAGCAGGGGCATAGCATGGGATTTCTTTTGGCGGTCAGTCTGGGAGTTTTTTCGGTAGCCTGGTGGCAACAGCTTCCGGATCAGACTGTTTATACAGTAGCTGTGGCTATGCTGACTCTGGCATTTATCCCTCTCGCGTGGCGGTGCGGCCCGCAGCGATGGGTCCAGGCTGTCGCATTGATAATCGGCTGTCTTTGGGGCAGTGTCTGGGGGTTGCTGGCTGCTTATCATAGTCTTGATAATCAATTACCGGAGACACTGGATCGACAGGAGCTGCTGGTAACCGGAACCATTGTCGGGTTGGTTGAGAGTAGCAGTCAACGCAGTAGGTTCGATTTTCGGGTGGATAGCGCCCGTAGCTCAACTAGCTCACAGAGACCAATTAGTCTTCAGTTACTGAAGCTAAGTAGTTATAACAGATCGGTTGCAGACCCTGTTTTTGTCCCCGGAGACCACTGGCAGCTCAGGGTTCGTGTCAGGCGCCCCAGAGGGTTTGAAAACCCTGGGACCTTTGACTATCAGCGCTGGTTAATCCAGCAGGGCGTATCTGCTACTGGTTATGTTGTGCCCGCTGAACTCAATAAAAAAATCGGTCTGCCAGAGCATAGCTATTGGTGCAAAGTACAGGATGGCATTAGCCGCTGGAGAAATCAGATTGCTCTGGCTATAGATATGGCTGGGCTATCGCAACTTGGCAGCGCCGTGCTGGCAGCTCTAACCATAGGAGATAAGCGGCGCATAAATAATCTGTGGAACAGCTTGGTGCGCCTGGGTATTGTTCATCTAATGATTGTCTCAGGTTTGCATGTGGGATTAGTGGCGGGGTTTGGCTTTGTTTTGGGCGCGGTGGCGGTCTCGGTTTTAACTCTAACTAGCCGACTTTTTAGGGGAGTCTTTGATCTATCGATTGATTACAGGTGGTTGCCACCTCTAGCCGGATTGGCCGCGGCAGGCAGTTATAGCCTGTTGGCGGGTTTTTCCCTCCCTGCGCAACGAGCTTTGATAGCAGTTATTGTGGTTATGATTGCCAGGCTGCGGATGCGGCGGATTAGGCCTTTGGCATGCGTTGTCTGGGCGCTGTTGCTTATTTCACTCAGCCAGCCTCTGGCGGTTTTGAGCAGTGGCTTTTGGCTTTCTTTTGTAGCTGTGATTATTTTGGTCGGCTGGTTCTATCCCTGGCAGTCAATAGATATAAGATTTCGCCTTAAGCGGGCTGTCAGTGCTCAATTGGCGCTGACCCTTGGTTTGCTGGTGCCCAGCATTGTCTTGGTGGGTATGGCCTCATGGCTGGGGCCTATGGTAAATCTACTGGCGGTGCCCTGGATCTCTTTGATTAGCGTGCCTCTGGCTCTGCTGGGCTGTCTGGGGCTTTTATTCTCCTCCAGATTAGCTGAGATGCTGTGGCAATTGTCTGATTATTCAATCTCTGGGCTCTGGTATCTGCTGGATTTAATACCTGAGCAGCTCGGTATAATTACTACGCCTGTGGCTGTGACGCCTGTGCTGGCTGCCTGTGCGCTGATGGCAGCCATAAGTTGGTTGTTGCCTGGAGGTCTGGGAATACGACTGCTGGGCATGCTGCCCCTAATTGCCTACTACTGTGCACCGGCAATAGACAAAAATACTGCAATGCAACTTACTGTGCTGGATGTGGGCCAGGGTTTGGCTGTGGTGCTTGAGACAGCAGACTTGGTGATGGTCTATGACGTTGGCCCAGCTTACGGCGATAGATTTAATGCTGGGGCCGGCATTATTGCACCTTATCTTCGTAGTAAAGGTCATTCTAAAATCGATCAACTGATTATTAGCCATGAGGATATGGATCATGCTGGAGGGCTGCAGGGTCTTATGCAATCCATAGCAGTTGGCGAGCTTATACTGGGGCCAGGGCTGAAATTGCCAGCAGAGCAGGCTGAAGATGTTGGTTATATGCCTGCTGCAATCAAGGTCTGCGCTGCTGGTCAGAAATGGAGCTGGCCCATCAAGTTGTCGCAAGGTGCCACTGAGACAGTATATTTTCATATGCTGGCACCGCGCAAACAGTCCTCTGATTACCAGCGTGCCAAAGGCAATAACTATTCCTGTGTGCTGCAGATAACCTGGCGAGACAAGCAGATACTGCTGCCTGGCGATATAGAGCGGCAGGTTGAGGCAAATTTGTTGACTGAGCATAGGCTCCCTGAGGTGGATATTTTGCTGGCCCCGCATCATGGCAGCAAGACCTCATCCACAGCTGCCTTTGTGACAGCTATTAAGCCTGCCCACGTGGTATTCTCAGCTGGTTATCGTCATCAGTTCGGTCATCCTCATCAAGATGTGCAGCGCCGCTATGCAGAGGCAGGTAGCCAGATATGGACTACAGCACAGCAGGGGGCTATAACTTTTGTCTGGTCTGAATCTGGGTCGCTTTCCATCAGGCCTACCAGGCTTGATAAACCAGCCTTTTGGTGGCGTGCTGCAAGTGTTGATCCCACTGGGATTATGCTAGAGTTCGCCTCTGCGGCCCAAAGATCACCCGGCATGGCAACCCAGAAACCCCGAGAGCAATAGTTTTATGATCCAAGACTCAGCCACAAGTGGCGTTCAAACCTACGCCAGACTTCTTGGTTATGTCAGGCGTTACTGGCTGGCCTTTGTTATCAGCATAGGAGGCCTTGTGCTGCATTCCGCTGCAGAGGTCGCTTTTGTTGATCTGCTCGGCTATATCACCGATACGGTGGCTACTATTACTGGCTCGGGTGCCCCAGATTCCGATTTACCCTCCACGGGTATGACTGCCTTTTTTGCCGACATGCTATTTGGTGAGTCTATCGTCAATCGGAGCTGGATGGTGATTCCAGTATTTTTGATCCTGGTCAGCCTGGTGCGCGGACTGGGCTATCTGATCGGTAGTTATGGGCTGGCCTATGTGGCTAATTATCTGGTGCACGCTCTGCGCGTGGATCTTCTGGATAAATATCTCAGGCTACCCTTTGGCTTTTTTGATCGCTCTATGGCCGGTCATCTGGTATCTGTGGTGACCTTCAATGTACAGCAGGTCACCGAAGCGGGCACCAAGGCACTCAAAACCCTGTTGCAGCAGGGTAGCCTGGTAATTGGATTGATGAGCTATTTATTTTATGTAAATTGGAAGCTCACCTTATTTTTTATTGCCATTATGCCGCTAATCGCCCTGCTTGTTGCCCTTGTCAGCAAGCGTTTTAGAATGATAAGTACCAGAATTCAGTCGGCCATGGGTGATGTAACCCATGTAACTCAGGAAGTGGTTAATGGCTACCAGGAGGTGCGTGTATTTGGCGCTGAGGACTCTGAGAGGCAGCGAATGGAGCTGGCCAGTCACAGCAATCGCCGGCAAAATATGAAGATGGCTCTGACCGAAGGTATCAGCAACCCTCTGGTTATGTTGATAGTGTCTCTGGCATTTGGCGCTATTACCGGGTTTATGCTTAATCCAACCATCCTGCAGACTATGACCACCGGCAGCTTTATCACTTTTTTGGTGGCCTCTGGTATGTTGATCAAACCTATTCGTCAGCTGACAGAGATTAATAGCTCCATTCAAAAGGGCATTGCTGCAGCGGCATCAATCTTTGAGATTATTGACTCAGAGGCTGAGGTGGATAGCGGCACTCTGGTCAGGGATTCTGTTCAGGGAGAGTTTAAATTTAGCAATATAAGCTTTGCTTACGAAAATACTGACCGCCTGGTGCTAAGCAATATCAATTTTACCGTTAGTCCCGGTGAAACCATTGCGCTGGTGGGTTCCTCGGGCAGTGGTAAGACCTCTCTGGTGGGCTTAATTCCCAGATTCTACAATCATGGGGAAGGCAGTATTTTGCTGGATGGGGAGGATGTTAATAACTATGCTCTGGCTAATCTGCGCCAGCATATTGCCATAGTCAGTCAAAACGTCACTCTGTTTAATAGCAGTATCTTTGACAACATAGCCTATGGCGAGTTGGCAGGCTGTGATCTCAAGCAGGTGGAGGCCGCAGCCAAGGTGGCCCATGCCCATGATTTTATTAAACAGTTACCCCAGGGTTACCACACAGATATTGGTGATGATGGAGTTATGCTATCCGGCGGTCAGCGTCAGCGTATCGCTATTGCCCGTGCAGTGCTGAAAAATGCTCCTATTCTTATTCTTGACGAGGCTACTAGCGCTTTGGATACAGATTCTGAACGCCATATTCAGGCGGCACTGGAAACTCTGATGAAGGACCGCACCACCTTTGTGATCGCACATCGCCTGAGCACTGTTGAGAAGGCCGACCGGATTCTGGTAATGGAAGCGGGCGAAATCATTGAGCAGGGTAGCCATGCTGATCTGCTGGCTCAAGAAGGGCGCTATGCTCAGCTATACCAAAACCAGTTTGATGAGTCTGAGGCGGTCTAGATTTGTCTGCGGCCAATGGTTTGTCTATCGAGCAACGATTGCTGAGAGCCTGGCATAGAGATAGCTGGTGGCTGCTGTTTATGCGACCCATTAGCTGGTTGTTTAGTCGTCTGGCAAGCTCGAGGCGCCGCCGCTTACAGAAGAGATTTCAGGGTAAGGCTTTTAGCGCGCCGGTTGCAGTGATAGGCAATATTTCACTGGGTGGCAGTGGCAAAACCCCGATGATTATTGCTCTGGTAAAGGCTCTGGCCGCCCGAGGCATCAAGACAGGCATAGTTAGCCGTGGTTATGGCGGCCGTGCTCAGCGATATCCCCTTGAGGTCACTGTTGATACAGAGGTGGCCGCGTGCGGTGACGAGCCCAGGTTACTTGCTCTGGAGTTGGCCTCTGTGGGCTGCCCGATTGTGGTAGCACCAGATAGAGCTGCAGCGGTGGAGTATCTGCTGGCCCTGACTGATGTGGATGCTGTGCTCAGTGACGATGGTTTGCAGCACTATGCAATGCACCGAGATATCGAAATAGCCCTGATTGATGGCGCCAGAGGTCTGGGCAATGGCCGCACTCTGCCAGCCGGACCACTGCGAGAGCCTGCGGCGCGCCTGTTAGAGGTGGACTTTGTACTGATCAATGGTGCGCAAGAGATTCCCGGGCTTCGCGCTGATGGGACTGTTGAGTTGCAGCCCAGAGTATTTCACCATTTAGCGTCTAACACCCAGGTTGCTGCCGCCAATTGGCGTCAATCTAAGGTTGTTCATGGGGTGGCTGCCATAGGCAATCCTCGGCGCTTTGCGGCCAGTCTGGAGTCTCTGGGCTTGCAGGTGCATCTGCACAGCAAAGATGATCATCAGGATCTAAGTCACAGTGATCTGGAATACAATGATCAGTTGCCGGTGATAATTACCAGTAAAGATGCGGTGAAGCTGGGCGACCCCTATCCTGACAATCTCTGGGTACTGGAAGTTGAAATGGTTTTGGACGGCAGCTTTGTTGATGATTTTATTGCTAAAGCTGGCCTTGAGGCTAAGGATTCTCCTAAAAATCAGCCCGTCAACAATGATGCACAGGATTAACATATGCAGTTTATGGTTGTGATACCGGCGCGTTTTGCGTCGACCCGATTGCCGGGCAAGCCTCTGCGAGATATCGCGGGCCTGCCCATGATTCAGCGAGTCTGGCAGCAAGCCTGCAAAAGCGCCGCGGCGCGGGTGGTGATAGCTACAGATGACAGCCGTATTGAGGCCGCCGCTCTGGCCTTTGGTGCAGAGGTCTGTATGACCAGTGCAGAACACGTTTCTGGCACCGATAGACTGCAGGAAGTGGCGCAGATACTGGGCTTGGAAGATAACCAGATACTGGTCAATGTGCAGGGTGATGAGCCTCTGATACCACCGGCGGTGATCAATCAGGTAGCGTCTAATCTGGCGGCCAATACTCAGGCTGGCGTGGCAACATTGTGCGAACCCATAGAGAGCGTTGAGGATTTTTGCAATGCTAACGTGGTTAAGGTGGTGGCCGATGGTCAGGGCCTGGCAAGATATTTTAGTCGCGCGCCAATTCCCTGGCCGCGGGATCAGTTTGCCAATAATAGCCAGGCAATGCCCGAGGCCAATCTAGCGCGCCGTCATATAGGTATCTATGCCTACAGAGTAGCGGAATTAACTAAATTTGTTAGCTGGCCAGTGGCGCCTACAGAGCAGGCCGAATGTCTAGAACAGTTGCGTTTTATTTGGAATTCTGTAGCTATCCATGTGGCCGATGCCCTTGAATCGGTCCCTCCCGGTGTAGATACTGCAGAGGATCTAGATCATGCGTCCAGAGTAATAGCCTCTGCGTAAAACATTAAATTAAAAAGCTATATAAAACATATAGTTAAGGAATTTAATTAATAATATACGTTAATTGTTAGCGGTTTGTTGTATGAATAAAATTTCTGTGCTTTTTGTCTGTCTGGGAAATATTTGCCGTTCACCCACTGCCCATGGGGTGTTTCAGTCAATGGTCGATCGTCGCGGGCTGGGCCAGCAGATAGAGGTAGACTCCGCCGGTACTGGCGACTGGCATCTGGGTCATGCTCCGGATAAGCGCACCAGTGCTCAGGCAGCGCAACGGGGCTACGATCTGTCCAATCTGCGCGCACGGCTGGTAGAGCCGGATGACTTTGCCCGGTTCGATTATATTATTGGTATGGACCATGAAAATATCAGTAATCTAAGTCTTATGAGACCAGAGGGCTTTCAGGGTCAGCTTGAGTTATTTCTCAGATATTGCACAAAAGCCGAAAACAGGGACCAGGCGGTGGTTCCGGACCCCTATTATGGTGGTGAAAATGGTTTTGCGCTGGTGCTGGATCTTGTTGAAGACGCCTCAGCTGGCCTGCTAGAGCGTATAGTTGAGCAGCTGAATCAGGACAGTCAGTGATTGAAATAGCCTCTAATATCAGTCTGCAGGCTCACAATAGCCTGGCACTGCCTGCCCGTGCGGAGTATTTTTGCTCAGTGACTAGTGAGCAGCAGATTGCTCAGGCTCTTGACTATTCGCGGACAAAGGGTCTGCAGGTGATGGCCCTGGGTGGTGGCAGCAATCTTGTACTGGCCGGTGATATAGCTGGGCTGGTTATCTGTATGGATCTAAAAGGTATCTCCTGTGTCGAGAGGCTCGATGATACCCTGCATATTGAATTTGCCGCCGGTGAGAATTGGCATCAAGCAGTTGAGCACTGCCTGCGACAGGGCTGGTATGGGCTGGAAAATCTGTCACTTATCCCGGGCAATATGGGTGCAGCACCTATTCAGAATATCGGCGCCTATGGTGTGGAGCTCTGTGATGTTTTTGTCTCTTTGCGGGCCATAGATATTGCCACCGGCGAGGCTGTGACCATGGACCGGCAGGCTTGCGAATTTGGCTATCGCGAGAGCATTTTTAAGGGCAAATACAAAGATCGCTACCTAATTACTCAGGTGACTCTGGCACTGTCGCTGCAGCCCCAAGTTAATCTTCAATATCCAGCTCTGGCTCAGGCGCTGGTTGCTGAGGCGCAACCCAGTCCACAGGCTGTGAGTGCCGCTGTCTGTGCCATACGCAGCGCCAAACTGCCAGATCCGGTCGATATTCCCAATGCAGGAAGCTTTTTTAAAAACCCAGTGGTAGGCCCGCAGCGGCTTGAGCAACTATTGGCTGCGAATCCACAGATGCCTTATTACCAGGTGGCTGATGATGAGGCCAAGATTCCAGCAGCCTGGCTGATCGATCAGTCAGGGTTTAGGGGCATGCGCTCCGGCAATGTTGGCGTGCATCAGCATCAGGCATTGGTGCTGGTTAATCAGGGTGGTACTGGGGCTGAGTTGCTAGGCCTGGCGCATCGCATTCAGTCTGAGGTGCTAGAGCGATTCTCTGTTGCGCTGGAGATTGAGCCACGCGTCTATGGCCAGCACTGATAGGTTTATAGTCTTGGATCTATTTGATCAACAGATAATCCCAGTACCTTTGAGTTCAGAGGCTGGCAGTGCCGAGATTAGATTTTGGCCAAACTGGTTGTCTGCCACTGAGGCTGATGAGCTGCTGCAAACTGCTATTGATAAAACTCCCTGGCGTGAGGACAGCATAAGAATTATGGGGAGGATCATCCCGCTGCCCAGACTGCAAAATTGGTTCGGCGACCCTGAGACCAGCTATACTTATTCTAATATTCGGCTCCAGGCTGTGGCGTTCCCAGGCTGGATGGATAGCCTCAGACAGGCTGTGGAGCAGCACACAGATAAGCCCTTTAACCGTGCGCTGGTAAACTATTATCGCCATGGCAGGGACAGTGTCGACTGGCATGCTGACGATGAGGCCGAGTTGGGGCCGGCACCAGTGATCGCCTCCCTCAGCCTGGGTGCTGAGCGAGTGTTTCAACTGCGCCACAATCACAGTAAACAGCGATTATCTATCTCCTTGCCCCATGGCTCACTGTTGCTGATGGGCGCGGGAATACAGGCTCACTGGCAGCACCGCATAGCCAAGGTTGCGGGACTGCAGGAGCCAAGAGTTAACTTTACTTTCAGATATATGGAGAGCAGCTGAGAATGACAGGATGCGATTGTGAAACTATCTAATTTTGGCGAAAAATTCACCGCGGCAACCGGTATTGTCGAGCTGATGGATGACCTGGGCACCGCGCTCAATGAAAACCCGGATATGATTTTTATGGGCGGAGGCAATCCCGGCCGTATTGCCGAGGCTGAGGCAATTTTTAAGCAGCGCCTGGAATCTGTTTTGGCCGATCCGCAGCAGCTGCATAGCCTGATGGGTATTTATCAGTCACCTCAGGGAGATAAGGTATTTCGTGGTCAGATCGCCAGTCTGCTCAAAAAAGAATTTGGCTGGAATCTGTCGGAGCGCAATATTGCCATTTCCAATGGCAGTCAGTCGGCGTTTTTTATTCTCTATAATATGCTCGCCGGCAAGATGCCCGATGGCAGCCATAAATCTATCCACCTGCCCCTGGCGCCGGAATATATTGGCTATGGCGACATAGGTCTTGAACAAAACTTTTTCAGTGCTACCAGGCCCGAGATTGAGCTGCTGGACGGCAACATGTTCAAATACCATGTGGATTTTTCCAGGCTGGACATTAGCAGTGAGACTACAGCTGCTCTGTGCGTGTCACGGCCGACCAACCCCACGGGCAATGTGCTGACCGACAGTGAGATAGAGCACCTGGATCAGATCGCTACGGCCGGCGATATTCCCTTTATTATCGATGGCGCCTATGGTTTACCATTTCCAGGAATACTTTTTAATAATGCAAAACCCCATTGGAATGACAATACGATTTTGGTGCTAAGTTTATCCAAGTTGGGGTTACCCGGTGTGCGTACTGGCATTATTGTCGCCCGCGAGGAAATAGTGCGGGCCTACAGCAATGCCAATACTGTTGTCAGTCTAGCCTGTGGTAATCTGGGGCCGACCATTGCCCGCGAACTATTCAGCTCTGGCGAGATACTCAGTCTCAGCAGGCAGCTGGTGGGGCCATTTTATAAGCAGCGGGCCGAGCAGACGGTAAGCTGGTTTAGGCAAGCCCTTGGCGACCTGCCTTATCGTATTCACAGCCCCGAGGGCGCAATATTTCTGTGGCTGTGGTTTGATGGCCTGCCGATTACTAGCCAGGAGCTTTATCAGCGCTTAAAAGCTCGCGGTGTGCTGGTGGTTCCCGGGCATAACTTTTTCCCCGGCATGGATTCAGACTGGCGCCATCAACAGGAATGTATTCGCGTTTCCTATGCTCAGGATGGCAAAACCGTTGAGCAGGGTATTCAGATTATTGCCCAAGAAGTGGCTGCTGCCTATCAGCAAGCCAGTCAGCCGGTTTAGACAGAGACAGGGCCTGTGACCATAGAGCGCTTTAATAGGGTAGTCGAGGTGCTTAGCCTGCGCCAGCCTGATCTTACGGTGGTTAGCGACTCTGTGCACAAAGGCCAAAACCTTTCGGCCATTGTACGCACCTGCGATGCTGTGGGTATTATGGAAGTGCATTCAGCGCTGGATGACGCCACTTTTCGCGCCCATACAGGTACTACTATGGGCACTCATAAATGGGTCGAGACTCATGTTTATCGGGATGTAACTGAGCCACTGCAGGCTCTGAAGGCCAGTCAGTATCAGGTCGTCGCTGCGGATACTGCCGGTGATTCGGTGGACTATCGAGAGATTGATTACAGCCGGCCAACAGCGTTGCTATTGGGCGCCGAAAAATATGGTATCAGCGATGTTGCTGCGCCCTATATTGATCAGCGCATTAATGTGCCCATGCTGGGCATGGTGGAGTCATTTAATGTCAGTGTGGCCTGCGCCATCATTTTGGCGGAGGCGCGTCGGCAGAGAGAGGATGCGGGGTTTTACAGTCAGCGCAGATTACCAGATGATCGCTATCAAAAAATACTGTTTGAATGGACTCAGCCCCTGTTAGCCAGATACTGTCAGAAACACAACTTGGCTTACCCACAGCTTGATGAAAAGGGCGATATCGCTGACCCGGATTGGCGCGAGGGACAGCCGGTCTGATACTTGCTTCGGCGCTATTTTAGAGTGCTTCCAGACAGTTGAGCAGCGCTCTAATTTTATTCATAGATTCTTCAAATTCAGCGTCGGCCTCGGAATCCGCCACAATACCGCCGCCGCCCCAGCAGTGTATGCTGGATCCATCAGCTACCAGGGTGCGAATAGCAATATTGGTATCCATGCGGCCGGATGCACTGATATAGCCAATACTGCCGCAGTATACAGAGCGCCTTACCGGCTCCAACTCTTCAATAATTTCCATGGCGCGCTTCTTGGGGGCGCCTGTAATAGAGCCGCCGGGAAAACTATCGCGCAACAGATCTATAGCTGACCGATCGGAGCGCAGTACGCCATTCACTGTGCTTACCAGATGATGAACATTGGGAAAGCTCTCCAGGCTAAATAGCTTGGGGACACGAATACTGCCGGGTTTGCAGTTTTTACCCAGATCATTGCGCAATAGATCCACAATCATCAGGTTCTCCGCACGATCTTTGCTGCTATTAACCAGCTGTATGGCATTCTCCTGATCTTCCTCAATACTGGAGCCACGCAACATGGTGCCCTTAATGGGTTTAGTTTCCACGTTGATCTGTTGGTTTTCGATATCAATCTTGATAAAGCGCTCCGGTGATACAGACAGGATGGCCTGGTCTGACCACTGCCAAAATGCACCGTAGGGGGCCGGTGTCGCTTCCCTCAGTGCTAGATAGGCCTGCCATAAATCCCCCTGATAGGGTGCGCTAAGATGCTGGGTAAAGTTAGTCTGGTAGCAGTCACCACTGGCGATATAGTCCTTAATGGTGGCTATAGATTGGCGATAATCATCCTTGGTAAGCGTCGCCTTAAAGGAGCTGCCTAGTTTAAATCCCTGGCTTTTGGATAAATCATCGCTCTCTATTTTGGCAACTCGTGCACTGATATC
Source organism: Porticoccaceae bacterium (assembly GCA_038135995.1). Classification (GTDB taxonomy): domain Bacteria; phylum Pseudomonadota; class Gammaproteobacteria; order Pseudomonadales; family Porticoccaceae; genus HTCC2207. Next base: position 84,753 of record JAYPYO010000001.1, on the reverse strand, counting down.
GGCCTCTAGTGATTGGGGGCACAGAGGGTGAAAAAATAACTGGCTGCGCCGCGCCTGATGGTTGACTACCAGACTCCAGAGATAGCGTCCCACTCGCATATCAGGCAGATCAGCAACTATGGTCGCGGTACTGGGTATATCAATAACAGAGCGCCCCAGATCATAGCCAAAGTAGCCTAAAAGGCCCCCCACAAAGGGTATCTCAGCACAGGGCTCGATAGCGAGCATGGGCTCAAGCAATTGCCTGGCTAGCTGAAAGGGGTCTTCGCTGGAGTCGCTGGTGCCATTGGCATCAGTGACTCTTGTTGCTGAGCCTCTGGTTTCCAATAGTTGGTCTGGGCAGGCTGAAATAATATCAAAGCAGCCCTGCAGGCTTCGCGGTTTGCCGCTATCCAGCCAGATAGCCTCTGGCAGGTCGCGCAACCCGTTAAATAACTGCGCGCTATCCTGTTGGTAGGCAATATCCTTGACTCTAACTGGCTGCATCTTGACTCTGTATTGTTTGGCTTGGATTGTTGGCTAGGCGGCTACTCTAAGTTCTCCCATGGCTTTACGCAATGGCCAATTGCTGGCATCAATGGTTTAATTTGATCACTGATAACCCATTGTTCTGAGGACGACCTAAGATGTTGAAAATACGCACAGCCAGCCTTGAAGATGCTCAGTTATTGAGTAGCCATAACTGCGCTATGGCTCTGGAAACAGAGGATAAAATACTTGACCCTGTGGCTTCCCTGGCTGGTGTTGAAGGGCTTTTCGAGCGCCCCCAGTTTGGTTTCTATCTGGTTGCTGAGGTCGACTCTGTGCCAGCAGCCACATTGATGGTGACCTATGAATGGTCTGACTGGCGCAATGGTTTGTTCTGGTGGATTCAGTCGGTGTATGTCAAGGCAGAGTATCGTCGCCAGGGCATCTATCGCGCCATGTATCAGCAGCTTCAGGCCATGGCTGAGGCTTCATCTGTCCCAGTCTGTGGTTTTAGACTCTATGCTGAAACCGAAAACAGCAAGTCTCAGGCAACCTATAAAGACTGCGGTATGAAGCTCTGTGACTATGTTATGTTTGAACAGAGCACTGTTTAGACGCTGCTCTTGCAGGGGAATTAAACCAGCAGTTCCACCAGATGAAATACCGCCAGTGCTGCTGTGTAGGCAAAAATACTGTAGCTGACGAAAAGCTGTGCTGGCAGTCGCCAGGAGCCAGTTTCCCGTTGCAGTACTGCCAACGTGGAGACGCACTGTAATGCGATGGCAAAAAATACCAGCAGGGCAGCGCCAGCGCCTAAGGGTAGCCCGCTCTCCTGAATCTGTTGGGCCAGAGAGGTGAAGTTTTCTTCGGCGCCTTCAATGCCAAATAGGGTGCCCAGGGTGCCGACAAATACTTCTCGTGCCAGGAATGATGAAAGGATAGCTACGCCATAGCGCCAGTCCAAACCAAAGGGGGCAAAAACAGGCTCAATCCATTGCCCCATGGTGCCCAGCCAAGAATCACCCAGAGAGGTTCCGTAGTTAGGGAAATAACCCAGTACCCAGATAACCAGGGTAACCGCAAAAATAACTTTGCCAGCCTTGGTTACAAAGTGCTTGCTGCGATTCCAGGCATTGATAATTAATGGCCGCCAGGAGGGCAGGCGGTAGGGTGGCATCTCCAGCACAAAAGGCAGGTCGGTCTGCAGCTCGGCATTGCTGCGTGACACCACAGCAGTGACTAGCAGGGCGCAGAGAATACCAAAAAGGTAGATACCAAACATAGCTAGACCCTGCCAGCCAATTAGTCCACCCATGGCCTTTTGCGCCGGTATAAACGCGGCAATAATCAGGCTGTACACAGGCAGTCGAGCAGAACAGGGCATCAGAGGGATTGCCAAATAGGTCAGCCAGCGCTTGCGTGGTGACTCTACAGTGCGCGCTGCATAGACGCCGGGAATAGCACAGGCCACGCCGGATAGCATAGGGATAAAACTCTTGCCAGTGAGGCCAAAAAAGCGCAGAGGCTTGTGGCAAATAACTGCTGCACGCGCAAGATAGCCGCTATCTTCAAGCATGCCCACTACCAATGTCAGCACAAATATCTGCGGCACAAATACCAAAAAGGCGCCGATGCCACCAAACAGCGCATCGGATGTAAAGTCGCTGACAACGCCTGCGGGCAAAAGGGGTAGAACCACAGAGGCCAGCCACTGGATAGAGGCCTCTACAGCATCCATTACCGGTGCAGCCCAGGTAAAGATAGATTGGAAAAGCAGATACATTATGACCAGGAAGCTCAGCCCACCGAGCCAGGAGTGCAGAAAGAAACTGTCCAGTCGCGTCTGAGTGTTTATTAACAGATCCCCTTTGGGGCCATATTTTTCCGCCAGCTCCTGGGCGTGCAAATGATTTACTGAATCATCACTGGCAATAATATCGCTCTGAAACTTCTCCGGAGGCACATTGGCATCAGTCAATGACTGGGAGATTTGCTCGAGGCCTGCACCGCTCTTAGCTGACAGGGGCAACACTGCTACCTTGAGAGCCTCACTTAGACCAGAGCCATCAAATCGCATGCCATGCTGATCCAGTACATCGACCATATTCGCGGCGATCAGTACAGGTTTGTTGTATTTATGGCAGGTTTCTAGCACCTGCAGGGCGAAGATAAGACCTTTTTCCAACCTGGTGCTATCGACCACACAGATCACGGCATCCAGCAGATTGTCTTCGAGGGCATTGGTAAAGGCTTCAACAGCGACCTTCTCCTCGCCGGAGATTGCCTGCAGGGAATAGACGCCAGGGAAATCCAGATACTGAATGTTGTTGTTATCCAGACTTTGCCCTGAGGCTATATTAACGGTGATACCTGGAAAGTTGGCGACCTTTTGGTTGAGACCGGTCAGACGATTAAACAGCAGACTCTTGCCGCTGTTGGGGCTGCCAATAAGGGCAATCCTGGAGGCTTGAGTCGAAGACATCAGGGGAGGGGTTTACTTAGGCAACTTCGATTAACGAAGCAATACTGTCATCTAATGAGTAGACGGTGTTATTGACGCGATAGAGCTTGGGTGCACCCAGGCTGGGTGACAGCACGCAGGCAATCTGCTCGCCTGGGTGAAAGCCCAGCTCGCTGAGGCGAGTGCGGTAGCCACTTTCAATGCTTGATTTAAAGCGGCTGACTTTGGCGCTGGCGCCCTGTGTAAGATCCCAAAGAGTCATAGTCTGTCTCTAATTAAACTGTTGATTGGTCAATCGATTGCTGGGTTAAATGGTAATAATATTGATTCTCATTTGCAAGTACTTTTAAACAACCGTTTGGATCTATCAAATATCACTCATTGACAGACTAAATCCGCTACAATGGCGCCGATTTTTGACAACCCACCTGTGATAACAGCGGATTCCAGTTATGGCGGCATTTTCAGCTAACTCAAAATCACTCTTCGACTACCCCAAGTACTGGGCAGAATGCTATGGCCCGGCGCCGTTTTTACCTATGAGTCGCGCCGAGATGGGTGAGCTGGGCTGGGATAGTTGCGATGTGATTTTGGTGACAGGCGACGCCTATGTGGACCATCCTAGTTTTGGTATGGCAGTAATTGGCCGCGTGCTGGAATCTCAGGGTTATCGAGTAGGTATTCTGTCGCAGCCGGATTGGCGCGATAAGGAAGCATTTCGTGCACTGGGCAAACCCAATCTTTACTTTGGGGTGACCGCCGGCAATATGGATTCAATGATTAATCGTTATACTGCAGATCGCCGTCTGCGCCATGACGACGCCTATACGGCGGGGGATGAAGGGGGTAAACGTCCTGACCGCGCGGTGACTGTGTACACTCAGAAATGTCGGGAAGTATTTTCGGACGTACCCGTAGTTATTGGCGGCATTGAGGCCAGTCTGCGCAGACTGGCGCATTACGATTACTGGTCCGAGACTGTAAAGCGCAGCGTGCTGATGGACTCTACGGCAGATATTTTGCTGTATGGCAATGCCGAGCGCGCCATGGTTGAGTTAACTCATCGCATGGCCAACGGTGAGAATATTCGCCAGATTACAAACCTGCGTGGCAGCGCATTTCTCTGTCGAGAGATACCTGAGGGCTGGAGTGAGATTAATTCTACCTCTGTAGATCAACCTGGGCGGGTAGATAAGCAGAAAAACCCTTATGAGGGTGCTCATCCCAGTGATTGCGATGACGCCAAAGAGATTCGCGTAAAAGCCGATAAGGCTCAGGCCGAGGCGGTGCCAGAGACTGAAGCCAAGCCTCTGTCGATTATTCCAGATACTCAGGCAATAAAGACCGATCCCAGTACTACCTATATCCGTATGCCGTCCTATGAGCAGGTTGTGAATGACCCTGTGCTCTATGCCCATGCGGACAGGATCTTTCATCGTGAGACCAATCCGGGCAACGCTCGTCCACTGGTACAAAATCAGGGACGCAACGATATCTGGGTTAATCCGCCGCCCATCCCTTTAGAGACCGAAGAGCTGGACTGGGTGTTTGAACAGCCCTACAAGCGTGTACCTCATCCATCCTACGGCGAGAGCAAGATACCTGCCTACGATATGATCCGTTTTTCGGTGAATATTATGCGTGGTTGCTTTGGGGGCTGTACCTTCTGTTCGATCACCGAGCATGAGGGGCGTATTATTCAGAGCCGCTCTGAGCAGTCGATTCTCGACGAGGTGGAAAAGATTCGCGATCTAACTCCCGGATTCACTGGCGTTATTTCCGATCTGGGCGGCCCCACCGCCAATATGTATCGCTTAAATTGCAAAGATAAAAAGATTGAAGAGACCTGTCGTCGACCTTCCTGCGTGTATCCTAGTATCTGTGTAAACCTAGAGACCGACCATAAGCACACCACCCAGCTATACCGAAAAACACGCGAGTTGGAGGGGGTTAAAAAGGTAGTGGTAGCCTCTGGGCTGCGCTATGACCTGGCCGTAAAAGATCCGGAATATGTCAAAGAACTGGTTACCCACCATGTGGGCGGCTATTTAAAAATTGCTCCAGAGCATTCTGAGGATGGCCCTTTAACCAAGATGATGAAGCCAGGCATGGGCACCTACTACGAATTTAAAGAGATGTTCGAGCGCTTTTCTAAAGAGGCAGATAAAAAGCAGTATCTGATTCCCTACTTTATCTCCGCTCACCCTGGTGCCACTAATGAAGATATGATGAGTCTGGGTCTTTGGTTAAAGAACAATGATTTTCGTGTGGACCAGGTGCAAAATTTCTATCCCTCGCCCATGGCCTCTGCAACCACCATGTATTACACCGAGAAAAACCCGCTTAAACCCCTGGGGCGCAATAATGATGAAAGGATATTCAGCGCCAAGACCCAAGAGCAGCGCACTTTACACAAGGCGTTTTTGCGCTACCACGACCCAGACAATTGGCCGATGTTGCGCAAAGCGCTGCGGCGTATGGGCAGGGCAGATTTAATTGGCTCTGGCGCTTCATTCTTGGTACCGGGCGAGTCTCGCCGAGAGAAAGAGGTGCAGAGGCGTGAGTCCAGAAAGCCCCGCGCCCAGTCCAGATCATCGCGCTCAGCGCCGCGACGCCGCAAATAAAACTGTCTGTTGGCTCGGCCTAGGCCGGGAAAAGTCGGGAGAGCAGGGCAGGCACCGCATTTTCCACCCGCAGTATTCGCTGCCCCAGATGCACAGACTCAAAGCCGGTCTGGTTGAGCTTGTCGATCTCGTAGGGGATAAAGCCCCCCTCTGGCCCTATGGCAAGGGTGACTGGGCTCTGGCAATCTACGGGACAGCCTCTATCGGCTATAGGGTGCGCCACCAGTGCCTGTGAGCCAGCAATAATTTCTGCCAGCTCATCTTCCACAAATGGCTTAAAAAGTTTGCGCTGATGCACCGCAGGCATAGAGGTGTCTCTGGCCTGCTCCAAGCCTAAAATAAGCTGCTCCTCTATAGCCTCAGGCGCAAGAAAAGGGGTTTGCCAAAAACTTTTTTCAACCCTAAAGGAATTGATCAGGTAGATAGATTTAACCCCCATAGCCGCCACCGTCTGCAGTGTGCGACGCAACATCTTGGGTCGTGGTAGGGCAAGAATTAATGTCAGCGGCAGGGCCGATGGCGGTTCTGTATCAAGCTCAATATCCAGCAAGGCCTGCTCTGAATCCATGGCGCGGATGCACCCCTGGCCCATCAATCCATTTAGCATGCCCAGTCGGACTGTATCGCCAACCGCAGCTCTCTGCACTTTTATTAGATGCTCGAGTTGGCGTCCAGCAATGGATGCTTGGTTGTTGAAGATTTGATTGGGCTCTAACAGCAGCAAGTTCATAGCGCGGATTGTAAAGGATATTAAGCCTATTAGGGACGTTCTGTGCTGGCGGTTTTTGTCGGGTACCTTATAATATGGACTATGTCCCGTTCGATTAACTGGATAAATCCGTCGCCTCCTAAGCGACTGCTGGGGGTTCAAGTCCCTCACGGGACACATATCCTGTTTGTTGGTTAAAGCCATTTTCCTGGCAGAGTCCATTCCCTTTAAGTGCTATCCATCATTGCATTACCGGCCTAATCAGGTTTAAATCAAACTGTATCAAGGACTTAGTATCGATTGACCAAGCGTAAAAGCCTGTGTCAGCATAGGTCGCTGGCATTAGGTACGGTGAAAAATCTTATAACTAATAATAAAACTGAGGGAATACCAATGAAAAATTTACTGACCTTAACCGCACTGCTGGCCCTGTTAGCTGGCTGTGCAAAAGAAGAAGTATCTGTAGCAGCTGTCGAAGAGCCAGCGGCTGAGCCGTCAAATATGTTGGTTGAATATATGTGGTGCAAGGCGGGTGAAAACTATTCCCAGGAAAACCACATGGCACTCAATGCTGATTGGAATGCGCGTGAAGCGGCCTCACAGCATCAAACCTCTGGTGCCTTTGGATTGATTCCAAAAGAGCCCAACGACAATTACGATGGTATCTGGGCCAATGTTTGGGCCAGCCAGGAAGCACGTGATGCGGGTTGGCAGGAGTGGCTTGAAAATGAAGCTGCTGATTTTGCCGCCAAGCATGATGCTACTCTGACCTGTGATCCGGAGCGAGTATTCCTCTTTGAGGTTGAGCAAGTGGTTGCTCCGGCCGCAGAATGGGAGGGGACAGGACCGTTCCAGGCTATGTACCAGTTCTGCAAGCTTAATGAAGGTATGACCATGGCCAATGTGGATTCTGCCCAAGCAGTATTTGTTGACTGGGTTGCCGCTGGACGTGCAGCCGCAGGAGCCAATGGTTTTATGAGCACCTCGCTGACCCCTATGTTTGATCCTGCTACTACAGAGGGCGCTTATATAGGTGCTGACTTCTACCAGGGTGCATTCTGGCGCAGTGAAGAAGAGAAAGCGGCCGGCATGGCTGGATGGATGGCCGAGGGTGGCGAGGCTCGTGAGATGTTTGAAGCCACAGCTACCTGTGAAGACTTTCACTTTGATCTCTACGGCATTAAAGAGATGGGCTAGTCTACAGGCTATCTAGCTTGTAAAAAGTTGAGTAATAAAAAAGGCTGCCTTGGCAGCCTTTTTTATATCTGAACCTAAGAGGCTATGGTGATTTTTATCTCCCGTTGAGGTCTTGGTTGGAGTCTATTGTTCAAGTGCATCTATATTTAGCAGTGGTATAGCATCACCACCGGAGAATTTTGGCAGCTGGCCGTCCCACTTCTCAGCAATGCGCAAATCAATCAGCTGGGGATTATCTTTTAGCGCCTCCGCCTCTAGCTTGATTGCGTTAGCTCTGGCCTGTGACTCCACCTTGATTTCATAAGCCTTGGCATCAGCGGCAAGAGTCTTCTCTGCAGCAGCTGCCTCAGCCTGAGTGACTCTGCGCAGCTTCTCATTTTTGGCTTTTAGTGCCTCCTGCTCTGCACGTACTTTCTCCTCAATGGCGCGGTTAAATTCCTCGGAGAAATCGAAGTCAGTAATTGCCACATTGGCTATGGCCAGCGCGCCCATCAGCTCTTTCTCTTTTAAGGTTTCATTGAGAAAGCTATTTATTCTGTCCTGAATCTTGTTTTTTACCTCCGCTCGCTGAGTAATCAGCTGCTCAGCTGTATACAGAGCGGTAATAGCTTTGACCGATTCCATAATCGCAGGTTCGATCAATGTGCGTTCTACGATTTTTCTGGTGCCAATTTTTTGCAGCGTCATTGGTGTTAGGTCCGCGATCATAGAATACTGCACAGCAATCTCAGTGGTGATTACCTGCAGATCTCGCGATGAGGCGCCAGCAATTGTCTGCACCTTGGCTAAGCGCACATCGAACTCCTGAATGCCCTCGACAAACGGCGTCTTTATATGAAAGCCTTCGGGCAGGTAGTCTGGCTGAACTGCCCCCAGACGTTTAACAACCCCTACATAGCCTGCATCTACTATGACAAAAGATGAAAAAATTACGATTAGGGAAAAAAATGCGGCGGCGGCACTGAGTATTTTACGTGGAGTAAAGTCCATGATGAGTTCCTTGAGTGTCAATTCTATGCTGGGATATCTGCTCTAGCGAAACATATGCATAACTGAATAGCAAGTTAGTCAGCTCTGCCTGAATGATGCTTAGTGATCCCAGGGTGAGACTATTCAGTTAAATATTGACCATAAAAAAAGCCCCTTAAAAAGGGGCTTTTTTTAAAATGGCGGTGGGATAGGGATTCGAACCCTAGATACGCTATTAACGTATGCCAGTTTTCAAGACTGGTGCATTCAACCGCTCTGCCATCCCACCTGATTCTGCTAATCAGGATATATTTTCTCTACCCTGACAATCTGAAGGCGCTGATTATACAGCGCCTTTTTGCACTGACAAGCAACAATTACTCCTTTGGTGATTTTTCGTTACTTTGCGCGCTTACAGCATCATCTGTAGTGGTCTTTGGCTGTGCTTTTTCAGCGCTGCGCTTTTTGCGGGGATCATTGGATGCCCGTGCCACTGGTGGTTTTGGTGCTGCGGTTAGCGGAGTAATTGAATCCGCAGCCTGTGGAGCTGGGATAGTGGGCCGCTCAGTGCTGACCTCGACCTTAGCCACTGGCTTGGGTCGCTGGCGAGGGTCATTACTGGCGCGAGGTCCCTCTGCTGGCTTGTCTGCGGCAGCTGGCTTCGCTTTTGGTTTGGCCTTGGCTTTAGCTTTTGGCTTGGCCTTTGCTTTGGCCTTTGGCTTATCTTCTGCCGCTGGCGCTTGAGTCTCAGCATCGGCCTTGGCCACTGGCATATCTGCTGCAGAGACGCTGGCTGTTGTTTTATTGGGAGCCTCAGCCGTCTCTTTAGCGGGAGCCTCAGCTGTGTCTTTCTTGGGAGCCTCAGCTTTGTCTTTCTTGGGCGCCTCAACGGCATCTTTCTTCGGAGCTCTGGGCTTGGCAGGTTTACGCTTAGGCTTTGCCGCTGGTTTTTCTGCTGCGGTTTCCGGGCTGTCTGCAGTCGCCACCGGCGCCTCGCTAGTAGTCGCTGGCTTTACCTCGGCAGAGTTTTTAGCAGCCGCTGACGCTTTGCTCGGCTCAGCATTATTTGCTTTGGCAGGTGCCTGTGTTGCAGTCTCTGTCTCATTGGCTGAAGCAGCTGTAGCTGTTTTGTCCAGTATATCCTGAGGTACATCCTGTCGCTGGCGACGACGGCGGGGGCCGCGACGCTTGTCATCTGGGCGACGTTTTAACTGATCGCCCTGAGGTGATGCACTGTTGTTCTCTGGAGTTTCGGTCTGCTTATTTTCCTTGGCTGCATTGCGCGACTCAGCATCATTATTTTTTGTCTGGTTGCGACGATTGTTGCTGTTGCGGCGATTTTCATTGCTGCGCGAGTCACTATTGCGAGAATCACTATTCTTGCCACGGTTGCCGTTATTGCGGCCTTCGCCCTGGGCATCCTTGTTTTTACGGCTGTCATCACTACGGTTATTTGACCGGCGATTGTTATTGCGATTACGATTGTTTTGCCCGCCGCGATTTCTGTTGTTGCGGTTATTACTTCTGGGTTTGGGCTTTTCTTCCTCTTCAACTTTGGTTTCACCAAACATGCTGTCCCAGAGGCGCTTAACCAGGCCCGGTGTCTTGGTTTCTTCAGGCTTGGACTGTGCCACCTGAGGGGCAGGTTTGGATGGCACTATGGTCTTTACTGCTGGCTGTGCCAGAGCTTTTGCGCCATCGGCCGAATCGGATACAACCTCAATTTCTGGCTTGCTTAACTCCTGGGCCATTTTGTAACTAAAATCTGATGTATCTTCGTCTTGATTGCGAATACGCACCACTTCATAGTGTGGCGTATCCATCTCTGTGTTTGGTAATACGGTTACCCGGATCTTATTGCGTGACTCTATATCTGAGATTTCTCTGCGCTTCTCGTTAAGCAAGAATGTGGCTACAGGCACTGGCACAATGGCACGGATTTCACGGCTGGATTCTTTTTGAGCTTCTTCCTCAACCAGCCTTAAAATCGACAGTGCCAGTGATCTGGTACCGCGAATGGTACCCTGACCATTACAGCGAGGACAGACCCTGGACATGGTTTCTTCCAGAGAGGGGCGCAGGCGCTGGCGAGACATCTCCAGCAGGCCAAAGCGCGAGATACGACCCACCTGAACTCTGGCGCGATCTATTACCAGCGCATCGCGCATTTTATTCTCAACGGCTTTCTGGTGCTTGCTGTTGAGCATATCGATAAAGTCGATAACAATCAGGCCGCCAACATCTCGAAGACGCAGCTGGCGGGCAATTTCTTCCGCAGCCTCTTTGTTGGTGTTAAATGCCGTTTCTTCGATATCCCCGCCTTTGGTGGCACGCGCGCTATTGATATCGATTGAGACCATGGCCTCAGTCACATCGATAACGATTGAGCCACCAGAGGGGAGGCCCACTTCACGACAAAACGCGGTCTCGATCTGGTTTTCAACCTGATAGCGGTTAAACAGTGGAATCTCTTCCTGATAGAACTTCACCTTGCTGGTAAAGTCTGGCATCACAGTGCCAATAAAGGCCGCAGCAAGGGCATAGGCCTCTTCGCTATCAACTATAACTTCGCCTACATCCTGACGCAGGTAGTCGCGAATAGCGCGGACAATCACATTGCTTTCCTGGAACAGGAAATGGGGAGCTTTGGAGCCATCGGCTTCCTCTGTGATGGTATTCCAAAGCTGCAGTAAATAGTCTAAATCCCACTGCAGTTCCTCTGTGGCGCGACCAATACCAGCGGTGCGAACTATAGCGCCCATGCCATCGGGAATATTTAAGCCGCGCATGGCTTCACGCAGATCGGCGCGCTCGTCGCCCTCAATTCTGCGTGAGATACCACCGGCTCGAGGGTTGTTTGGCATTAGCACCAGATAGCGTCCGGCGAGGCTCATAAAGGTAGTCAGTGCTGCGCCCTTGGAGCCGCGTTCTTCTTTCTCTACCTGAACCAGAACTTCCTGGCCTTCTTTAATAGCGTCCTGAATACGAACACGACCACCCTCAGAGGCGCCTTTTTTAAAGTACTCTCGAGAGATCTCTTTGAGGGGTAAAAAGCCGTGGCGCTCGGCGCCGTAATCGACAAAGGCAGCCTCTAGGCTGGGCTCTACTCGGGTGATTTTGCCTTTGTAGATATTGGATTTTTTTTGTTCTCTGGTACGGTTTTCAATGTCCAGATCATACAGCCGCTGGCCATCGACCATGGCAACTCGCATTTCTTCTGTATGCGAGGCGTTAATTAACATGCGTTTCATAGTTCACCTATTCTCATTGTTGAGAGTGAGAGCCAGATGAAAAAGTCAGAAGGGGAGGTCAAAGCGAAAGGGCTAGATCCCGTAACCACCAGCCTGCGTTTAGCAGTACCAAAAACCTTAAAAGCCATTAACATTGGGGCTTTTAAGGAATGGGCTGGCCAGTCCAAAATAGATCTGTAGCCTGTTAGACAGCGTTATTAAACAGATTAATGCTGATATAAAAGTCGCAATTGCTAATGCTTGAGCGCCTGGTTATCAGCTTTCAGCGACGTTGGGTAAAAGCCTCAATCGACGCAGATTAATAACAATGTCTTAAAATTCTTTCGTTTCTTAAACAGCCAGATGCTGTGATTCAACGTTTTGAGTGGCTTATTTCGTCTTATATACAGTCGATAAAGATAAATACAATCGATTGTTTTTTTAAAGACAGCGCTCTAAAACGGCAGTATCTGGACTCTAATCCTGTTTCTAAACTTATTTTCACTGGCTGAGATCACTCAGCTATTGTTGATTACCTGCGAATGCCTTGGTCATTTACATGACCTAATTGCATAGCTATGGCAGGTAGTCACTTATTCTTTACCCCATTAAACCTGGGAGCAGTCTCACCCGGGGCGGCCAATTTTTGGCGTCTGGCCCGGGGATATCGCGGCGCAATATAGCAACAAATGCACGCAGCTACAATTGAAACACATAATTTAGTTGGGTGATTCTAATTGAGGTAGGTACAATGGCGCGGTTTTCTAACCTCTATAGTTGATTTATCTTGTCTGAATCAGATTCAAAATCTCAGTTTAATAACCAGTCAAACCAGCAGCAGGATAGTTCTGCGGCGGATTTCTCCAAGGTGTCTTTTACTGAGATTGGCCCCGAGCATGAGGGCCAGCGCCTGGATAACTTTTTAATACGCCACCTTAAAGGGGTTCCCAAGTCGCGTATCTACAGGCTGCTGCGCAAAGGGGAAGTGCGGGTTAATAAAGGCAGGGTGAAGGCAGATACCAGAGTTAAGCGAGGTGATATTGTCAGAATCGCGCCGATAAGAGTTGCCGAGCGTGGAGCCGCACCGGTTCCCGGCAAGCAGCTTAGGCGTTATTTAGCCGAAAATATTCTCTTTGAGGATGAGGGTCTACTGATTATTAATAAGCCCAGTGGGCTGGCGGTTCATGGTGGCAGTGGTATTTCCCTAGGAGCTATAGAAGCACTGCGTGCCGAGCGTCCAGAGGCCAGATTTCTTGAGTTAGTGCACAGGCTGGACCGAGATACCTCGGGCTGCCTAATGCTTGCCAAAAAGCGTGCCGTGCTGCTGGAGTTACAGGCAGCTATGCAGCGCAATCAGATTGAGAAGCGCTATCAGGCGTTGGTGAAGGGTCAGTGGCCCAAGGGCAAAGCGACTATTAATGCACCCCTAAAGAAAAACCAGCTATCTTCAGGCGAGCGGATTGTGCGTGTAGATGCAGAGGGTAAGCCCTCGGTGACTCATTTTAAAATTGCTCAACGTTATAAAGATGCCAGTCTGCTGCATATCAGGCTTGAAACCGGTAGAACCCATCAAATAAGGGTTCACTGCCAGTTCTCGGGCCAGCCAATTGCCGGAGACCCTAAATATGGTGATGTGCACTTTAACGAGAGCTTGCGTGATGCGGGGCTAAAACGCCTGTTCTTGCATGCCAGCAGTCTGCGCTTCCGGCATCCTCTTTCTGGAGACTGGGTGGATATTGAGGCACCATTATCAAAAGAGCTGGCTGCTGTGCTGAGTAATCTTACGTAGGAAGCAAATATTCATAAACAAGCAACTAAACAACCATAAGCCTTCAGAAAAAGCTATGCACAAGCAGCCGACTGCCACAAAACTGTTAATCTTTGACTGGGATGGAACCCTTTCAGACTCTGTGGCGCGCATAACTCGATGTATTCAGCTTGCCGCTGAAGAGCATCAGCTTCCCCAGCCCAGTTTTGATCAGGCCAAAGAGATTATTGGACTGGGACTCAGCGAGGCGGTCAGGCATCTGTTTCCGTCCGCTGATGCGCCTATGGTTGCAGATTTTAGTGCCAGCTATTCGTCGTATTACCGCCGTGAGGACAGCAGTCCCTGCAAATTTTTCCCGGGGGTGATGTCCAGCCTGCAACAGTTGCGAGACTCCGGTTACCTTTTGGCAGTGGCTACCGGCAAAAGTCGCGCAGGGTTAAACCGAGTATTTGAGGCCACAGACCTCACTGGCTTTTTCCATGGTTCTCGCTGCGCTGACGAGACTCGCTCCAAGCCTCACCCGCTGATGCTGGAGGAGTTGCTGGCAGAGCAGGGCATAGCGCCGGATAATGCAATAATGGTGGGTGACACTGAGTTTGATATGCAAATGGCAGTAAATGCCAAAATGCCGCGGATTGCTGTTAGCTATGGTGCGCATGATGGCTCCAGACTAATGAAATATCAGCCTATCGCCTGCCTTGATGACTTCTCTAGAATTTTAGAATATATATAATAAACATATAGTTACGAAATCTATCTAAAGTAATTTATAGTTTATCTAGAGCACGTCCATGTCAAATTCCCTCAATGCTGTGCATAGACTTATCAGGGGCAAGCCAATTAGTGAGCTGGGATCCTGGCTGGAAACGCCCTTAAACAGGCTAATGCCGAGGCCCTCCGCTTTAAAGCTACCGGCGCAATCATAGGGTTGCTCGCGCTCCAGGTAGCGCTCTATCTGATGGTTATCGAGCTGCCTAAAACTTACCTGGGTGGTATCCACCAGCTGTATCTGCTTTATATTGCCGTCGGCAAGCTGCTGCACCAGTGCCAGACCAGTGTGAAATAGCAGTGTTTGACCAGACTGAGCGCGCAACTGTTGCTGAGCGCGCTGATGATTACCGGGCTTGCCAAGCATCTGGCCATTGAGCTCGGCGACCTGGTCTGAGCCTATCACAATGGCCCCGGGGAATTTTTCCGCCACTGTTTTAGCTTTCTCGGTGGCCAGTCGCTGAGCTAGTGCCTCTGGCGTCTCAATAGGGCCTGGCGACTCATCTATATTGGGCGAGTAGCAACTAAAAGCAATATCCAGTCGCTGCAAAAGCATTTTGCGGTAGGGGGAGGAGGAGGCCAAAATTAGCTTGCTCATATATTGTCTCATTGACGAGTCTGGACTTTAGGATCGTCATATTACCTTTTTTGGCCCTTGCAGGCAGCGCTGGCCGGTTGGGAATTTTACGAGTTTTTCTTTGACAGATCATAGTCTTGACCCTATTATGCGCGCCTAACTGGGTACCACCGATATTATGGCACTGCCGAATCAAATTGATCCGCGTAAACTGGCTCTTCAGGGCAACCTTCTTGAAGGAACGGTAAATGTAGCTGATCTTACCAGGCTGGAATCGTCGGTAAGTGCGATTTGTGGCCCTTTAACGGCCCGTATCCAGTTTGGTCTAGATGAGTCCAGAGCCAAAATTGCCGAAGGCAAGGCTCAGGTAACAGTAGAGACAGTTTGTCAGCGCTGTCTTGATCCAGTTAAGCTCAAGCTGCAGGCTAACTTTGCAGTTCAGGTAATCTGGTCTGAAGACCATTTAAACCGGGTCGCGGCTAACTATGAGCCCTGGCTTGTGGTGGACAAGCTGGCCAACCTCTATGAGTTACTTGAGGATGAGATTTTATTGGCGCTACCTCTGGTTAACTATCACCCTGTGGGTGAATGTACCGGGGATACCTTTATAGAGGTAGAAGCCACTGGTAATGAGGTTGTTTCGGACAATCCATTTAATGTTTTACTGCAGTTGAAGAAATAGTCAGCTGCGCTTAATTTTTGCTTAGGAGTTCCCATGGCTGTTCAGAAAAGTCGCAAAACCCGATCCAAACGAGGCATGCGTCGCTCTCACGATGCATTGACTGCTGCCACTGTATCTGTAGATTCAGTAAGCGGTGAAAAGCACCTGCGTCACCATGTGACTGCGGATGGCTTTTACCGCGGTCGCAAAGTTGTTGAGACTAACGCCGACTAACTGATAGATCTCTCTTGGCAACTTCGCTCAGAATTGCCGTAGACGCTATGGGCGGGGACTTTGGTCCTCGCGTTGTAGTGCCCGCGTTGGTAAAGTCGCTTCGCAAACACCCAGATGTCTCTGCACTGGTTACTGGTGAGCAGCGGCCTCTGGATCTGGCGCTTAATGACCCTGCTGCCGTGGACGTGCTATCGCGTATAGACACCTGTTACAGCCAGTATTCAATAGGCGACGATGACAGCCCCTCCAGTATAATTCGCAGCAAACGTGACTCCTCTATGGGCCTGGCGCTTCAGGCAGTAGCCAATGGTCAGGCTCATGCTTGCATTAGTGCGGGTCATACTGGTGCACTGATGGCACTGGGGCTGGTAATCCTCAAGACCCTGCCTGGTATTTCTCGTCCCGCTATCTGCACCACATTCCCTACCAGCGCGGGTCGATCCTATATTCTCGACCTGGGCGCTAATCTCGATTGCTCGCCTGCTCAGTTAACCCAGTTTGCTGTGCTTGGCTCTCTGACTACCCGCGAGTTAGATGGGATTGCCGAGCCCAGGGTCTGCCTGCTCAATGTCGGAGAAGAGGCCAACAAGGGCAATGGTGTAATTAAAAAGACAGCAGAGTTGTTGAAAGCAGAGCCGCTGATTAATTACTGCGGCTATGTTGAAGGTGACGGACTATTTGGCGGTGATGCGCAGGTAGTTGTCTGCGATGGGTTTAGTGGCAATGTTGCGCTGAAGGCTACCGAGGGCGCAGCGCGCATGGTCAGTGCTATGGTGGCAGACCTATTTACCAGCAATTGGCTAAACCGCCTTGCTGCACTACTGTTGGGCGGGTCAATGGAGGCTCTAAAATCGCGACTGGACCCCGCACATTACAACGGCGCCTATCTGTTGGGTTTGAATGGCGTAACGGTTAAAAGTCATGGTGGAGCTAATGAAATCGCCTTTGGCTGCGCCTTGGATGTGGCCATTGAGGCCGCTAAACACAATCTGCCAGAGGTTTTGTCGCCTATACTTCAGAGCATGATCGAGCATAATCAGACGGCCAAAACTAACTAGAGGACCTATGACAAAAAGTAATTTAGCGTTTGTATTCCCCGGCCAGGGGTCGCAAAAAATTGGCATGCTGGCAGAGTTAGCCAGCCTAAACCCGACAGTTGAAGCAACTTTTAAGGAAGCCTCGGATGTCCTGGACTATGATCTTTGGCAGATGATTCAGCAGGGTGAGCAGGCGGATATTAATCTCACTGAGCGTACCCAGCCTATGCTGCTGGCAAGCAGTGTGGCTATCTGGCGCCTGTGGAATGAAAAGGGCGGCCCAACTCCCGCTCAGATGGCTGGTCACAGTCTCGGTGAATGGTCTGCTCTGGTTTGTGCCGGGGCTGTGGAGTTTGCCGACGCAGTAAAAATTGTTCGCGCCCGTGGTGCCTATATGCAAGAAGCCGTTCCGGTGGGTGAGGGTGCCATGGCTGCTATTTTGGGACTCAGCGACGAAGTGATTACTGCTGCCTGCGACAAGGCGCGCGACGATGACATTGTGGATGCAGTGAACTTTAATGCTCCCGGGCAGGTGGTTATTGCTGGTTCTGCTGCCGCCGTTGATTGTGCCATTGCTATTTGCAAAGAAGCTGGCGCCAAGCGCGCCTTAGCCCTGCCGGTCAGTGCACCATTCCATACTTCTCTGATGCAGCCAGCGGCCGAGCAGCTGACTGAGCTGGTTGAGAGTACGACATTTGCGAGCCCGACCATACCGGTGATCCATAACGTTACCGCCAAGCCTGAACAGGACGCAAAGGCTATTAAATCGTTGATGCTTGAGCAGATTTACAAACCTGTACTCTGGGTGGACTGTATTCTCGCGCTCAAGGCTGCTGGAGCTGAACATTTTGTTGAATGTGGCCCGGGCCGCGTACTTAACGGCCTGACCAAGCGAATTGATCGCGACCTTAAATCGCTGTCGACTGATGATATTGCCAGTCTCGACAACGCACTAACCTCTATCTAATGACTTTTGGGAGTAAAGTATGACGGTTGAACAAAAGGTGGCTCTGGTCACCGGAGCAAGTCGTGGCATAGGTGCGGCGATTGCCGATGACCTGGGTCGCTCTGGCATCATTGTGGTGGGAACAGCCACTACCGAGGCTGGTGCTGAAAAAATCAGCCAGCGTTTTGCGGAAAAAAATATAACTGGCAGAGGTATGGTGCTCGATGTCGGCGAGGCCAGCTCAGTAGAGACTGTACTCAAGGCTATGAACGAGGAGTTTGCTGCGCCTACTATCCTGGTAAATAACGCAGGTATCACCAAAGACAATATTCTAATGCGTATGAAAGACGATGAGTGGACAGATGTTGTAAACACCAATCTTACCGCGGTCTTCCGTCTTTCTAAAGCCTGTGTACGAGCCATGACCAAGGCACGCTGGGGAAGGATTATTAATATCAGCTCTGTTGTGGGCTCAATGGGAAATGGCGGCCAGAGCAACTATTCTGCTACCAAAGCCGGCGTTGAGGGCTTTGCCCGGGCATTGGCGAAGGAGTTAGGTTCCAGAAGTATTACAGTTAATAGTGTAGCACCGGGCTTCATAGATACAGATATGACCAAGGAGCTGCCAGAGGCCAATAGAGAGGCTATGCTTAATCAAATCCCCTTGGCGCGCCTTGGTGCCCCGGAGGAGATTGCCGCCGTGGTCAGTTTCCTTACATCGGAGGCTGCAGGCTACATAACAGGTGAGACTATCCATGTGAATGGCGGCATGTACATGGCGTAAACTGTTGATTTTAATGATTTAACTGCCTTTTTTTAAAAGGGCACTAGCATTTTAAGATTTGTTAGGTAAAATGCGCGCCCTAAGTAAGGATTATCAAATAATGAGCCGGGTGAGCTCGTTATCAAGTTAGACATCAGATCCCCTATAGGAGTGGAATTACGATGAGCAACATTGAAGAACGCGTTATCAAAATGGTTGCAGAGCAGCTGGGTGTTAAGGAAGAAGACGTAAAGACAACTTCGTCTTTCGTTGAAGATCTTGGTGCAGACTCACTGGACACCGTTGAGCTAATCATGGCCCTGGAAGAGGAGTTTGATGCTGAAATTCCCGATGAAGAGGCCGAGAAGATTGCTACGGTCCAGGATGCCATTACTTATATCAGCGCCAACGGCTGATTGTCTCGCATTCAAAAAAACCGCTCCTTTTGGGGCGGTTTTTTTATGCCTGAGAGTTTTGTCATAATGCCGCCTATAATGTGCCCCTTTAGGTGGATCCACTCTCAATAGACATCAGGCAGCAATGCATGTTCTATCATAGTATTAATGGCCAGTTTTTGGCCGTCTCTAAAGATGTCGCCATAGGACCTGCAGATCGCGGGCTGTCCTATGGACATGGTCTGTTTGAATCTATTGGCTACCAGGGGGGTCAATTACCCCTCAAACAGCGCCATCTGCAGCGTCTATACACTGATTCAGCAGCTCTGGGGATCGAGCTAGAGCCGCCTCTAATCAATGATTATCTGCATGACTTCCAGTCCGAGCTTGCCACAGCGGGAATCATTGATGGGGTAATTAAGCTACTGATCACCGCTGGCTCTGGTGGGCGGGGTTATCAGAGCCCGGCATCGATTTCTCCGCTTATTATCTGTCAGTATGCTGAGTTTGATACTCAGCAGGCGCGGCAGCAGAGACAGCAGGGTAGTAAATTATGGCGCTGCAGCTACAGATTGCCCATAAATCCGCCTCTGGCAGGTATCAAACATCTCAATCGCCTAGATCAGGTGATGGCCCGCAGCGAATGGAGCTCTGATGAATATAGCGATGGCCTGATGCTGGCAGCTGATGGCACTGTAGTTGAGACTACCTCAGCTAATATATTTGCTCTTACAGACTCTGGATGGGTGACTCCATGCCTAGACAATGCCGGTGTGGCCGGCGTTATGCGCGCTGTGGTTATTGAAGACATATTTCCAGCCACAGCTACAGCTGTGTCGGTTGAGCCTCTATCTCTGAGTCAGTTAGAGCAGGCCAATGAGATATTTATCTGCAACTCCCTCAGGGGAATCATACCCGTCACCCAGATAGGCGAGTCTGATTCAGGTGCTATGGTCAGTAAACTTATAGGTAAGCAGACAAAATTACTTCAATCTGCACTCGCACAGCAGTATTCTTGCTACTTATGAATCGATCTGTTGTTCGCCTGTTAATTATCTTTTTACTGCTGCTGACGGTGGCTGGTGCTGGCCTCTATGTCTATGTTCAGTATCACCTCGAGCAGCCGGTCGTGCTTGCCCAGCAAGCAGGGGAGCCAAAGCGACTGTGGACTATTAGCAGAGGCAGTAATCTCAGCCAGGTTAATCGAAAGCTGCATGCTGAGGGGATTCTTTCAGGCCCCAAACTGATGGCCAGATACGCCAAATTTTCCGGCCGCGCCTCAATTCAGGCGGGTAGCTACTGGATTGAGCCCGGTGACAATATCAAATCCCTGCTCGACAAGTTTAATCGCGGCGAAGTTGTGCAGTATCAGATTACATTTCCTGAGGGCTGGTCATTTAAGCAATGGCTGGCTCAGCTGCAAAAAGTACCGCAGTTTGGCGCTATAGCCGATCTCACAGTTGGGCAGCTGCTGGCGGATGCCGGTATTGAACTAGCTCACCCCGAGGGTTGGTTTTTCCCGGATACCTACAGTTACAGCGCTGCGGATTCGGCAGCTGATATATTGCGTCAGGCTCATCGTCAAATGCAGACCGTCCTCAATAGGGCCTGGGAAGACCGGGAGGATAATCTGCCCTACAAAACTGCCTACGAGGCGCTGATTATGGCCTCAATTATCGAGAAAGAAACTGGCTTAGCAGCAGAGCGAAAAGAGATTGCTGGTGTTTTTGTGCGCCGCCTGCAGAACAGAATGCGCCTGCAGACAGACCCCACGGTAATCTATGGTCTGGGTGATGCCTATCGCGGTAATATCCGCAAGGCTCACTTAAAACAGCGGACTCCTTACAATACCTATATGATTAAAGGACTGCCCCCTACACCTATCGCCATGCCCAGCGAGGCGGCCATTGTTGCGGCGCTGCACCCGCTGCCTGGTTCTAGCCTATACTTTGTGGCGCGGGGCGATGGTGGTCATTATTTTTCGGATACTCTGGACGAGCATCTCAGAGCAGTCAGGCAGTACCAAATTAATCAGCGAGCGCAGAATTATCAGTCTGCACCTCAGTAAAACCTATACCTAGGGATCATAAATGCGCGGAAAATTTATCACTATTGAGGGTACTGAAGGGGTCGGCAAAACCACCAACATTCAGTTTATCCAGGACTGGCTGGAGTCCAAGCAGCTAGCTTATCTGTGTACCCGTGAGCCCGGCGGTACGCCATTGGCAGAGCAGATCAGAGAGCTGTTATTGGCTCCGCGAGAGGAGTTAGTCTGTGATGCCGCGGAATTACTACTGATGTTTGCCGGTCGTGCGCAGCATCTTAACCAGGTGATTGAACCAGCGCTTGGCGAGGGTGCCTGGGTACTCTGTGATCGTTTTACCGACGCCACCTACGCTTATCAGGGTGCGGGTCGCGGTATGAGTGGTGCCCTTATTTCAGAGCTTGAGCTTATTGTGCAGGGCAGCCTGCGGCCAGATCTGACCCTGATTCTGGATGTCCCGGTTGAGCTGGGTTTAAAGCGCGCCAGCGCGCGCAGCGACCCAGATCGCTTTGAGCAGGAAAAGACTGAGTTTTTTGACCTTGTGCGCAATGGTTATCTGGAGATAGCCCGCCAAAACCCAGATCGCTGCGTGGTTATTGATGCCTCAGAGCCCCTACAAACAGTGCAGAGAGAGTTAAGTATCGCCCTGGAAGCGTTTTGGTACTCATGTGAGGAATCGGGCTAATGATCGGGCAAGAGTCTCAGGACCAGGTTTCTCTGGCGCTTCCTCTGCCCTGGCAAGAGTCGTTGTGGCAGGGCTTTATCTCGCGCCTGTATCAGGGCCGGTTGCCCCACGCCATAATGCTTACTGGCTCACCAGGTATCGGGGTTGAGCGTATAGCCAATGCCATGGCACAGCGCTTGCTGTGCACCGCGGAGCTGAGCAAATATGCCTGCGGCTCCTGTAAGGGCTGCCAGTTAATGATGGCGGGCAATCACCCGGATCTTTCCATACTCGAGCCCGCAGAGCAGGGTAAAGCCATACTCATAGATCAGGTGCGCGAGCTTATGGGCAAGCTAAGTAAGACTGCACAGCAGGGAGGATGGAAGGTTGCCCTGATCGCCCCGGCAGAGGCCATGAATATCAGCGCCTCCAATGCGCTGCTCAAGAGCCTGGAGGAGCCCCAGGGTCAAACCCTACTAATTTTGCTCTCCTATCGCCCCAGTCTGGTATCTGCGACTATCCGCAGTCGCTGTCAGGTGGAGGCTTTGCCGCTGCCCGACTCAGCTCAGGCGAGTCGCTGGCTGGCTGAGGTCAGTGGCGATCAACCACTGGCGGAGCAGACCTTGGAGATCGCCGGTGGGCGGCCGCTATTAGCCCTGGATTATATGCAGGGGGACAGCCTGCAGCAGCGCCAAGCTTTCGAGGAAACCGTTGAGCAGGTGCGCAGGGGTGATCTGTCTCCTGTGGATGCCGCCCAGCAGTGTCACAAGCTCAATAGCGACCAATTGCTTGACTGGTTTATGAATTATTTACACAGGCTGGCAACCGGTGAGTTGCAAAATAGCCCAAATCCAGCGCTATTTGATTTTTCTGATAAACTGCGCAAAGCCCGTAGCTGGGTACTATCCGGCTCGAATATAAATCCCCAGCTACTCTGGGAAGAGCTGTTTATGGATTGGCTGCAGGTATTTCGCCGCAGAGGAGGCTGACTGCTCTGAGCTATGTGCTAGTCTTTTAGTAAGTACCAGCTATTGGCAACCTCGGTCGCTGGGCGGTATTAGAGTCAGGGAGATAAAAATGGCAAAAGGAAGTGGCTTTAGTGGCGGTAAAAGCGGTATTTTGGCGCTGGAAATCAAGGATGAACGAGAGCTCTATGAGCACTATATGTCGTTTGTGGATGGCGGTGCACTGTTTGTCCCGACCAAGAAAAGCCATGAGTTGGGCGACGAGCTGTTCTTTCTGCTGAGTATCTACCTGCATTCAGATCCCATACCTATGACAGGCAAGGTGATATGGGTGGCGCACCAGGGCACAGGGAGCTCGCAAACGGAAGGGGTAGGCGTGCAGTTTACCGATGAGCAGGCAGAGCTTAAACTACAGATAGAGCAAGCTTTAACTGGTACGGTGCATGCTCAGCATCCTACCTTAACTATGTAACCTAGAACAAAAACAATCTATGTTGGTAGACTCTCATTGCCACCTCGATCATTTAGATTTATCCGATCGACAAGCTGGCCTAGATAGCGTGTTGGCTGATGCCCGCGCCCGCGGAATTACTCAGTTCCTCAGTGTTGCTGTGGATCTTGCCGCGTCTGCGTCTCTGGTTGACCTCACTCAGCGACACGACAACGTTTACTCCTCTGTGGGTGTGCATCCACTGCAAAAAATTGAACAGCCTGTACCTCAGGTGGAACAGCTTGTACACCTGGCCAAGGCGCCCAAGGTAGTGGCCATAGGTGAGACTGGGCTGGATAATTTTTATAGCGCTGATACCCATCAATGGCAGAGAGACAGTTTTATTAACCATCTGCTGGCCAGCCAGCAGACCGCCAAGCCGATCATTATTCATACCAGAGATGCCCGTGAAGAGACCATCGCGCTGCTAGAGCAATATCCTGTGCAGGCTGGCGGCGTAATGCATTGCTTTACCGAGACCTGGGAGATGGCAGAGGCGGCCATTGAACTGGGCTTTTATATTTCTTTTTCCGGCATTGTTACTTTCAAGAGTGCCGATGAGCTGCGAGAGGTGGTACGCAGGGTGCCTGTGGATCGCATTCTGGTAGAGACCGATTCTCCCTGGCTGGCGCCAGTTCCCCACCGAGGTAAACAGAATGAGCCCCAGTATGTGCGCGAAGTGGCCGAGACCGTCGCTGATTTAAAAGGCATGAGTCTCGAGCAACTGGCTGAAATTACCACGCAAAATTTTCACCAATTGTTTAGAATACCCTCCCTATAGATTTTCCCACTGAGAACCCATATGTCCGAGCTAGGCACTGCAGAATCACAGTTTATTATTCGCACATTTCCCGTTGGGCCACTGGGCTGTAACTGCTCGGTAATAGGCGATCGCCTGTCCGGGCGCGCTCTGGTGATTGACCCAGGCGGTAATGCAGACCAGATACTGGGGTTGATCACCGAGCTAAACTTAAAAGTGGTGGCCATTATTCACACTCATGCCCACCTCGACCATATTCTCGCCGCCGGTGAAATTAAAAATGCCACTGGTGCGCCTATCTATCTGCATAAAGATGATCAGTTTCTGTGGGATATTGTGGAAGAGCAATGCGCGCGCTTTGGCGTACCGCCGGTCAAGTTGCCGAATCCGGATCACTATCTGCAGGATGATCAGGATCTGGGCTGCTGCGGTGGGGTGGCTATCCATACTCCCGGGCACACTCCAGGATCGATTAGTTTTTACTTCGAAGAGTATAAAACCCTGATTGCCGGTGATACATTGTTTCAGGGCAGCATAGGCCGCACCGATTTGCCGGGAGGTAACTTCGATCAAATTATCAGTTCTATTAAAGAGCGAATTTACAGTCTCGACGACGAGGCCGTAGTGGTGACTGGGCATGGCCCTAACACCAGTATCGGCCATGAAAAAATGGCCAACGGTTTTGTCCGCGCATAAGGAATAACAATGAAACAACAGCTAGCAACCATGCTTGAATTGCAGGGTGATATGAATACCAAGGTACATGCCGAGTGGCGCGACCAGAATTTTGAATGGTACAGAGCCATCTGGGTTGAGTGCGCAGAGCTGTTAGATCATTACGGCTGGAAATGGTGGAAAAAACAGACTCCGGATGTAGACCAGATCGCTCTGGAATTAGTCGATATCTGGCATTTCGGTCTCAGCTTATTGCTGCTGTCGGGTGATTCGGTAGATACCATAAGTGAAAGAGTAGTTGCGGGCTTTGATGGCCAACAGGGCAGCGATAACTTCGCTGTTGATCTAGAGGAGTTCACTGCACAGACTCTGGTTACCAAGGAGTTTGATATAGCAGGTTTTGCCCGTCTGATGGACGGTATTCAGATGGATTTTGAAACACTCTATGTCGGCTATGTAGGCAAAAATGTGCTGAATTTCTTTCGCCAGGATAATGGCTATCAGGACGGTAGTTACCATAAGCAGTGGGGCGGCAAAGAAGACAATGAGCATCTGGTGGAGATCGTTGCTCAACTGGACACCAGTGCGGCCACCTTCAAAGATGATCTGTACAGTCAGATGCAGGCTACTTACCAGCGGCTTAACGACTGATAGTTGGGCCTGTTATTCGTTTAATAAATAAACTCTATAGCCCAGTAAGCGCTGTTTAAACATCTCTCAGAGATGCATTTTTCTGCTGTGGCACTATAATAGCGGCCTCTCTGGATACTAGTACTCAGAGCCCCCCCAACCATCGATTAGATTTACGGAGACAAACTGTGACCTCACCCGTTCGCGTTACTGTTACAGGTGCAGCAGGACAAATTAGTTATTCCCTGCTGTTCCGCATCGCCGCCGGCGAAATGCTTGGCCCTAATCAGCCTGTTATTTTACAGATGCTGGAAATTACGCCTGCTCTCGAAGCGCTCAAAGGTGTGGCTATGGAATTGGAAGACTGTGCATTCCCACTGCTGGCAGGGATGGTCTGCACTGATGATGCGGCTGTGGCATTCAAAGACTCCGATTACGCGCTCTTAGTTGGCGCTCGTCCCCGTGGCCCAGGTATGGAGCGCAAGGATTTGCTGGAAGCCAATGCGGCAATATTTTCAGCCCAGGGCAAGGCACTGAACGACAATGCCTCTAAAGATATTAAAGTGTTGGTAGTGGGCAACCCGGCAAATACCAACTCATTGATCGCCCAGCGCAATGCGCCGGATATCAATCCTCGCCAGTTTACTGCGATGACGCGCCTGGACCACAACCGTGCCCTGAGCCAAATCGCCAATAAAACCGGCACTACAATCAACGATGTCACCCACATGACAATCTGGGGCAACCACTCGGCCACCCAGTACCCGGATCTCCATGAAACCAAGGTTAATGGTCAAGCAGCTATAGATATGGTTGACCAGAGCTGGTACGAAGATGACTTTATTCCCACAGTGCAGCAGCGCGGTGCAGCTATCATTAATGCGCGCGGCGCCTCCAGCGCAGCCTCTGCGGCCAATGCAGCTATTGCTCATATGCGCAGCTGGGCTCTGGGCACAGCAGAGGGCGACTGGGTAAGTATGGGCGTCTATAGCGACGGCAGCTATGGCATTGCTGAGGGTCTAATCTACTCCTTCCCCTGTGTCTGCAAAGATGGCGACTGGCAAATTGTTCAGGGTCTGGATATCAATGATTTCTCACGAGCCAAAATGCAGGCCACCGAGACAGAGTTGACCGAAGAGAGAGATGCAGTACAGCACTTGCTGCCATAGATTATAGGCCGCTGTACTATAAAGACTGCCCAGTTACACTGGGTGGTCTTTTTTTTTGGCTGTTTTATTTGCTCTACACAAAATAAACCATGGTTTCATTGGCGGAGTTCTGGAAAAGTTTGCTAAAGTACTCGACCTCAGCAACCAAACTGGATTAGGGAGAAATTAGTGGCATTTGCTCAAGTCGGGAAAGTCGCTCCGGCCTTTACGCTTCTCGACCAACGAGGCAACAAGGTCAGTCTTAAACAGTTTCGAGATGTTAAAAATGTTGTCCTGTATTTCTATCCCAAGGCTATGACGCCAGGCTGCACGGTGCAGGCCTGTGGGATTCGCGATACTAAAGCCGAATTTGATGCTTTGGACACTGTGGTCTTGGCAGTCAGCCCTGACTCCGTGGATAGACTGGTCAAGTTCGAGGACAAGCAAGAGCTAAACTTCACTCTGCTATCTGATGAAGATCATGCGATTACTGAAAAGTACGGCGCCTGGGACCTAAAGAAGTTTATGGGTCGCGAGTTTATGGGCGTGTTACGCTCGACCTTTATTATTGGCAAAGACGGTCGTATTGCCCACGTAATGGCAAAGGTCAAAACTAAAACCCACCATGAAGATGCCCTTAATTGGGTAAAAGAAAATCTTAGTTAATAGCAATTTATTTTAATTTAATCCCCTTTAAGGAACCCTACAGATGTTTTTTATTTCAAGTGCCTATGCCCAGTCAGCCGGACCCCAGGAAGCCAATCCTATGGTCACTCTGGTTATGTTTGGTGGTCTGTTTCTGTTTATGTACTTTTTGATTATTCGCCCACAGCGCAAGCGTCAAAAGGAGCACGCCAATCTGGTCGAGGCTCTCGGCAAAGGTGATGAGGTGGTAATGACCAGCGGTATGCTAGGCAAGATTACCAAGCTCGAAGGGGACTATGTGGTGCTTGAGGTCAGCAACAACCTGGAGCTGAAGTTCCAGAAGGCCGCAGTTCATGCGGTGCTGCCCAAGGGTACCATCAAAGCAATATAACCGGTTTGTAACCACGGCCGAATTGGGGCCGCACAGGTGGCCCCATTACCATGATTCTCTTCCCAGACCGACTCAACCTGGCTCAGATACCAACACCATTTTATCGTTTGGATCGCCTTACTGAGCAACTTCGTGCCGAGGGCGCGGACTGCCCGCAGCTGTGGATTAAACGCGATGATCAGACTGGCAGCCTTACCTCCGGAAACAAGGTGCGCAAGCTTGAGTTTCTGCTGGCCGAAGCCAGGTCCCAGGGTTGCGATACTCTGATTACCTCAGGTGGAGTCCAGTCCAATCACTGTCGAGCCACTGCAGTGCTCGGCACTCAACTGGGCTTTAAGGTGCACCTTTTGTTGCGCTCCGATACCGAGCCCCAGCCAGTGGGTAACTTACTGATTGATCAACTGGTGGATGCCAGGATTTCCCATTACAGCCCCCAGGAGTTCAGAAAGCTGGATGCACTGTTCGCCCAGTGGCAGCAACATTATATCGAGCAGGGTCGTAAGGCCTATAGTATTCCCACTGGAGGCAGCAATGGAACAGGACTCTGGGGTTATATAGCTGCAGCTCAGGAGCTACAACAGGACTTCCAGCAGCAGGGTATTTCTCCCGGTTATATTATTCACGCCACAGGGTCTGGCGGCACTCAGGCAGGCCTAACCCTAGGCTGTAATCTACTGGGCATGGAGACTCAGGTGGAAGGCTATGCTGTCTGTGATAACAACGCATATTTTCACCATAAGGTGACCGAAGATATCCTGCACTGGTCTGAACAGAGTTCAATAACAGTGGATATCAGTGCGTTATCTATTGTGACCGAAGACAATTATATAGGCCCAGATTATGGCCAGGCCGGCCCGGAGATCTTTGCTTCCATCAAGCAGTTAGCCTCTCTGGAGGGGGTAATTTTAGATCCGGTCTACACCGGAAAAGCCTTTTATGGCATGGTTGAAGAGATTCGCAAGGGGCGCTACGACAGTGCCTCTGATATTGTATTTGTCCACACTGGCGGGCTTTTTGGGCTATTTGCCCAGCAGCACAGGCTTAATTACTAAAAACAATAAGAGGCATCTATGTTTGAGCAAATAGTAGATACGGTAAATGGTTTTGTCTGGGGTCCAGTAATGCTGACCCTGCTACTTGGCACTGGTATCTATCTGACCATTGGCCTTAAGGGAATGACAATCAGCCATATCCCCTATGCCTTTCGTCAGCTATTCAAGGGCCGCGAAAGCAGCGGGGAGGGCGAGATCACGCCTTTTAATGCTCTGATGACTTCACTGTCCTCCACCATAGGTATGGGAAATATTGCCGGAGTAGCAACGGCCATTGGTCTGGGTGGGCCTGGTGCGCTCTTCTGGATGTGGTGTGCCGCGTTTGTGGGCATGGCCACCAAATATGCCGAGGCTGTGCTGGCGGTCAACTATCGAGAGACCGATGAGCTGGGCCGTAAAGTAGGCGGGCCCATGTACTATATTAAAAATGGTTTGGGTGGCAACTGGAAGTGGCTGGGTATGGCGTTTGCCCTGTTTGGCTCGCTGGCCGGTTTCGGGCTAGCTAATACAGTACAGTCCAATGCCGTGTCCCAGGTACTTGAAACCAACTTTGCAATACCCACTGTAGTCAGTGGATTACTGATGGCGGTTTTGGTGGGTACGGTACTCCTGGGAGGTATCAAGCGCATTGCTGTGGTGGCAGGTAAGCTTGTACCGTTTATGGCTCTACTGTATATCTCCGCCACTCTGCTGATTCTGATCATCCATGCCACGGATATCCCCGCTGCTGTGGTTCTGGTGGTGGATAGTGCCTTTAATGGCGCTGCGGCCACTGGAGGCTTTGCCGGGGCCACTCTAATGTTGGCGCTGCGCATGGGTATAGCCAGGGGTATTTTCTCCAACGAAGCTGGTCTGGGTTCAGCGCCTATTGCCCATGCCGCAGCAGAGACCAACAGTCCGGTGCGGCAGGGCACCATCGCTATGCTCGGCACATTTATCGATACATTGGTGATCTGTACCATGACAGGTCTGGTACTTATAGTGACCGGTGCATGGAGCGGTGAGCCCCAGGGTGCCGCAATGACGCTGGCTGCATTTACTGGTGCGCTGCCGTTTGGTGATCTGTTGCTGTCGATCTGTGTGGCTCTGTTTGCCTTTACTACCATGCTGGGCTGGAGCTACTACGGGGAGCGCTGTGCAGAGTTTCTTTTAGGGCCAAAAGTTATTACTCCATTCCGAGTGCTCTGGGTGATAGGTATTTTTGTAGGTACCCAGATGAGTTTGGAGTTGGTGTGGAAAATGACCGACGCCCTTAACGGGTTGATGGCCATCCCCAATTTAATTGCACTTATTTTTCTGTCGCCTGTGGTATTTAAGCTCACTCAGGAGTATTTTGCCGATGAGGCACAACTGTTAAACGAAAACAGTTAAATTATTAGGCAGGGGAGCAAAATGTCCCAATCAGCAGGGCCAAAGTTAGTTATTGCCATATCATCCACTGCATTATTTGATATGCGCGAAAGCCATAGCATCTACGAAAACCAGGGCGTAGCTGCCTATTCTGTATATCAGCGCGAACACGAGGACGATATCCTCGAGCCCGGTGAGGCTTTTCCTCTGGCTGCCAAGCTGCTGCGTATCAATGAAAAACTGGGTGGCGAGCCTAAAGTCGAGATTGTTTTGCTATCGCGAAACTCCGCTGACACTGGTCTGCGGGTATTTAATTCCATAGCTCATCACGGGCTAAATATTTCCCGGGCAGCCTTTTCCGGTGGCAATAGTCCCTATAGATATGTCTCTGCCTTTGGCTGTGACCTATTTCTATCTACCCATGCAGAGGATGTGCGCAGCGCTCTGGACAGCGGTATGGCGGCCGCTACCTTACTGCCATCTCAGAGTGGTCCCAGCGAATCCGATGAGCTGAGATTTGCCTTTGACGGCGATGCGGTACTGTTTTCCGATGCCTCCGAGAGAATCTTTAAGGAGCAGGGGCTAGATGCCTTTACTGCCAATGAAAAAGCCTCCGCTCACATGCCCCTGGATGCAGGCCCATTTAAGCGCTTTTTGCAGGCGCTCCACGGTTTGCAGGCAGAATTCCCGGCTGGAGAATGTCCTATTCGTACTGCTTTAGTCACCGCCAGAGCAGCTCCGGCTCATGAGCGAGTGGTACGCACTCTACGAGAATGGGATATTCGAATTGACGAAAGTTTGTTTTTGGGAGGCCTGAGCAAAGGAGATTTCTTAAATTCCTTTGGCGCCGATGTGTTTTTTGATGATCAGCAGGATCACTGCAGTTCGGCCAGCGAATATGTGGCCACAGGGCATGTGCCTCATGGCGTTGCCAATGAGGCCAGACAGGAAGATAACTAGCCTTGGACAGTAGCCGCCTTATCCGCTCAAACAAGCTGAAAACGCTCAGCGATGCTCAGATCCTTAAGCGCTATGCCGACACACCAAAAGGCGAAGAGCGCCACTTTCTGGAAATCGAGATTGAACAGCGCAGTCTTCGTGATCAGGCAGACAGCGCCGCCAGGCAACAGCAGGTGCGCAGCCGTCACTCGCCATTTTATTATCTGTTTTACGCCTTTTTATTTGCCATGTTTCTCGTCCGCTTTGGCCCAGGACTGTTTAATTTCTGACTAAAAAGCGGCAAATTTAATCCCCATACCCAGCAGCACAGTGGCTATGGCTGTCTGTAATAAATTGCCTGGAATCCTTGAAGCCAGGGCGGTGCCCAGATGGATGGCTGGAAGTGAGCCGATCAACAGGCAGCCCAGCAGCACAAAGTCGACATTACCTAACAAGAAGTAATGCCCCAGCCCGGCAATTAATGTCAGTGGCACGGCATGGGAGATATCTGTGCCAATAATATGTAGCGCCGGCAGCCTGGGGTACAGCACCATAAGTATGGCTGCGCAAAATGCCCCAGCGCCTACCGAAGACAGGGTGACAAAAATACCCAGAAACACACCGGCAAAAAATACCACAGCATCGTTATGGCGACCAACAAAGTCCCCGCTAGAGCTTGGGCTGGTTACTCTCGATTTACGCAACCGTCCATTAAGCAGAATCACGCCAGCGGTAAGCACTAGCATAACGCCAAGACTTCGGGTGAGGATGGCCTGGTATTCGGAGGAATCAGTAAACAGGCTGTTGAGAGTAAAGGCCGTGACAATAGAGGCCGGTATGCTGCCTGCTGCTAGAAAGCCAACAACCCGCCATTTAACGGTCTTGCGCCTGGCATGAGAAGCCATGCCACCCGCCTTGGTGATGGCTGCGTAGAGCAGATCTGTGCCGATCGCCACATTGTAGGGGAAACCAAACATAATCAGTAGGGGAGTCATCAGCGAGCCGCCACCAACACCGGTTAAACCTATGGCCAGGCCAACAGCTGCACCAGCTGCTATATAGAAAATAATATCCATCGTGAGGGGACCGAAATAATGGGTGGCTATAATCTGGTTACTCTAACAACTGAGAGGTATTCTATGAAGGAATAAATTTGTATATTTTTATAGCTTTAGAGTATATTACTTTTAAACGGCGGTTTTCTAGGCGGGCTCTGGTTAATGGATGCAAGCGCGATGATCGATCAACGATCAGCACATAAAACATAGAGAGGCAAAAGCATGAAGTTACAACAGCTCCGATATGTATGGGAAGTGGCCCATCATGATCTCAATGTTTCTGCTACAGCGGCCAGCCTATACACCTCTCAGCCCGGTATTAGTAAACAGATTCGTCTTCTCGAGGATGAACTGGGAGTCGAAATATTTTCTCGCAGCGGTAAACATCTTACCAGAGTAACACCAGCCGGCGAGCAGATACTTAAAATAGCCGGGGAAATACTGGGTCAGGTCGAGAGTATTAAGCAGCTGTCCCAGGAGCACAATAGCCCGCACAGCGGTAGCCTGTCTATCGCCACAACCCATACTCAGGCGCGCTACGCGCTGCCGCCGGTAATACAGGGGTTTATTAGTAAATACCCGCAGGTATCTCTGCACATGCATCAGGGGACCCCAATACAGATTTCCGAGAAAGCAGCAGATGGAACCGTGGATTTTGCGATTGCTACTGAGGCTCTGGATCTGTTTTCTGACTTGCTGATGATGCCCTGTTACCGATGGAATCGATGTGTGCTGGTACCTAGGGATCACCCGCTGGCCAACTGCTCTAATCTTACCCTTGAACAGGTGGCTGAGTATCAGATAGTTACCTATGTTTTTGGTTTTACCGGTCGCTCAAAGCTGGATGATGCCTTCAGCAATAAAAACCTGAGCCCCAAGGTGGTTTTTACTGCGACAGATGCCGATGTGATCAAGACCTATGTGCGTCTTGGGCTGGGGATTGGGATTGTGGCTCATATGGCCTATGACCCGGAGGTGGATACCGATTTGGTAGCCATAGAGGCAGGCCATCTATTTGATGCCAGCGTGACCAGCATAGGGTTTCGCAAAGGCACCTATTTAAGGGGCTACATGTACGATTTTATCAGCGCATTTGCACCCCATTTGACCCGGGATATTGTAGACAGAGCCATGGCTCTGCCTACCAAGGAAGCTCAGGAGAGCTTTTTTGCCGATATGCAACTGCCGGTCTACTGATCTATATTGACCGCATGCAGGCCACATTCTTTTTTGGTGGCTTCTTCCCACCACCAGCGACCTTCGCGTTCATGCTGGCCGGGCCCAGTTGAGCGGGTGCAGGGTTCGCAGCCAATACTGGTAAAGCCACGATCATGAAGTTCGTTGTAAGGCACCTCGAAGGCACGGATATAGTCCCATACTTGCTGCGAACTCCAGTTGGCCAGCGGGTTATACTTGGTGAGTTGGTCATTGGGTCGGGCGAAGGCTTTGTCGTCCTGGATAACCGGCACGCTGGCCCTGGTACCTGGACTCTGATCTTTGCGCTGACCTGTGATCCATGCATCCACGCTGAGCAACTTTTTGCGCAGTGGGCTGATCTTACGGATGCCACAGCATTCCTTGTGATCATCTTTATAGAAACTAAACAGTCCCTTTTCCTTTACCAAGGCCTCAACTGCGGCTGATTCAGGCATAACCACATCAATTTGAATGCCGTAATGATTGCGAACCGCATCGATAAACCTGTAGGTTTCTGCATGCAGACGTCCAGTATCTAGCGAGAAAACCTGAATGTCAGGGCGAATTTTATGAGCCATTTCGATTAGTACCACATCCTCTGCACCACTGAATGAGATAGCAATATTGTCATGGCTCTGCAGGGCGTAACGCAAAATTTCCTGAGGGGACTGGTGGGACAGTTCAGTATCAATATCAGTTAGGTCGATTGCCGCTGTGTTGCTCATTAATAGATCTCTCTAGATGCTTTTTGGAAACGGGTTGCCTAGGCAACTTTACGAAAGATACCGGGGTGGTATTGACCGGGACTATAACAAAACCACCAAATAGGTAAAAAGAATTAGCGGCTATAGCCTTATAACCATTTGCTTCAATTGCGGAGTTTGAGGATTTTGAGTAGAGTGCAGCTTAAATTTTTTGTGAGGTAAAACTGTGGAAATTGCATGCTTGGATCTGGAGGGCGTTTTGGTCCCCGAAATTTGGATAGCCTTTGCGGAAAAGACTGGTATAGAAGAGTTAAAGAAGACTACCAGAGATGAACCAGACTATGATGTGCTAATGAATTATCGATTAGACCTGCTACGTCAGCACGGTCTGGGCATGAACGAAATTCAAGAGGTGATTGCCACGCTCAAACCATTGGACGGCGCCATTGAGTTTATCGATTGGTTGCGCGAGCGTTTTCAAGTGGTCATCCTGTCGGACACTTTTTATGAGTTTGCCAGCCCACTTATGAAGCAGCTGGGCTATCCCACCTTGCTCTGTCACAGGCTAGAGACCGATGCTGATGGCACAGTGACAAATTACCGATTGCGCCAAGCCAACCCGAAAAGGCAAGCTATCGTTGCACTTAAGAGTCTATACTACAGAACTATAGCAGCGGGCGATTCGTACAATGATACAACCATGCTGGGAGAGGCTGATGCCGGTATACTGTTCCATGCACCGCAGAATGTTATCGATGAGTTCCCCCAGTTCCCGGCAGTGCAAACATTTGCAGCGCTTAAACAAGAGTTTGTCCGCGCTAGCAATCGAGATATTAAGCTTTAGCTTTAGAGTCATAGTTGTCAATAAATAAGGAATTAACGCCTGTATTATGAGCAATAAAACCTCCAGTGCTGACCGAATTCGGGAGAAAAAGAAGCTGTTTCTCGCCCGTGAGCAGAAAATTATTGATGCTGCACTGGAGCTATTTTTAAAGCAGAGCATCGACTCTGTCACCGTATCTAAGATCGCTGCTATGGCCGGTATTGGTAAGGGCACCGTCTACAAGCACTTCTTGACCAAAAACGAGATTCTTGCGCGCATTATGCTCGACTACGAGCGCAACATTACCAACTGTCTGGCGGCAGGTATAGTCAAGGCGGAGAAGGGCGATCCAGGGGCTGCAGCCAAGGGTTATTTTGAGGCGCGTCTAGAGCGACCAGAGCTCGATCGGCTGGTGCAACAGCTTGAGGGCAGATTGTTAGATGCCCCGGATATCGCAGATCAGATCGACGAACTGCACAGGACCAGGCGCTCCAATGAAGAGTCTCTCAGTGAGCTGATGAACGGCCTGATCGGCCAGGGCATTCTTGAGGATGTGCCACCTCATTTTCACTATCTGGCCTGCTGGGCTCTGGCTCAGGGTGCAGTGGAGCTGTGTTTTAATGCCAGCTGGAACTACCGAACTGACACCAAAGAGCTGATGGACTTTATCACCAATATTGGGGTTACCATGGGCAATCGTGGCCAGTATCGCAGCCCTGACAGACAGGCTAAGCCCAAAACTGGGCCAAAAACCAAAGCCAGCCCAAAAGTAAAGTAATGACCCCATCCCATACCTCTGCACTAGAGGATCTATTTGCCGACCTGCTCGAGCAACAGAAACAGTCTGCCGACAGTTTGCCGCCGGTACATCTATGGCACCCACAACTCACAGGGGTTATGGATCTGCGCATTGACAGAGAGGGGCGCTGGATCCATGAAGGTGGTGAGATCAGGCGCCAGGCCCTGGTCAAGCTCTTTTCACGTATTCTGAGGCGTGAGGGCGACAGCTATTTTTTGTTGACGCCAGTGGAGAAGTGGCAGATTACCGTTGATGTAGCGCCATTTTTTATTGTCTCGGCCAGTCAGGAGGTTCGTGAGTCCCAGCAGGCCATAGTGCTCAGCAGCTCCACCGAGGATCAGTTTGTGGTCGGCGAAAATCATCCGCTGTGGATTGATACTGAAGAGGATATGCAGACACCGATTCCACTGGTCAGCGTAAGGGATAATCTGGCGGGCCTGCTCAGTCGCTCGGTGTACTATCAGCTGATAGATTGGAGTCAAGAAGTGGTAGATGAAAAGGGTGATACTTACCTCTGCATCGCCAGTATGGGCCAGCAGTATAGCTTGGGGGCCGTCTCTGAGTAGGCTGTTATCTAGGTAATTAAAAAAGGCGGCCATCTGCTAGGAGGCCGCCTTTTTACTGCCTCGCGAGATGCCTACATATTGGGGTAGTTGGGTCCACCAGCCCCCTCGGGCACCACCCAGTTGATATTCTGGCTGGGTTCTTTGATATCGCAGGTTTTACAGTGCACGCAGTTCTGAGCATTGATCTGGAATCTGGGGCTGCCATCGTCATTGGCCACTACTTCATAAACCCCGGCAGGGCAGTAGCGCTGAGCGGGCTCATCATATAACTCAAGATTCTTGTTGATGGGCATATCCGGGTCCGCAAGCACCAGATGACAGGGTTGATCCTCTTCATGGTTGGTGTTGGACATAAACACAGAGGAGGCCTTGTCAAAGCTCAGAACACCGTCGTACTTGGGATAATCAATCTTGGCGCACTCGCTAGCTGGCTTTAGAGTTTCGTGGTCAGCGACCTTGTCACTCATAGTCCAGGGCAGCAGGCCATTAAAAATATTGATATCGATAAAGGCGTAGGCCGAACCAATAATATTGCCAAATTTGTGCTGGGCTGGACCGAAGTTACGCTGGGTATGCAATTCCTTGTAGGCCCAGGAGGCCTTATAGGCGCCGGCGTACTCTTCAAGATCGGTATTATTGCTGCCGGTGGCCAGTGCTGCGGCCACAGTCTCAGCGGCTATCATGCCCGATTTCATTGCAGTGTGGCTGCCCTTAATCTTGGCAAAGTTCAATGTGCCGGCATCGTCACCGATCAAGAGACCACCAGGGAAGGACATCTTGGGCTGGGACTGCAAACCACCTTTTAGAATAGCTCGAGCACCATAGGTTAGCCGCTCTCCACCTTGCAGGTATTGCTTGATCTCTGGATGATGCTTGTAGCGCTGGAACTCATCGTAGGGGCTAACATGGGGATTACTATAAGAAAGATTAGTGATCAGACCAACTGCGACCTGATTGTCTTCCAGATGGTAGAGAAAGCCACCACCCTGGGATTTACTCTCGTCCAGGGGCCAGCCCGCACTGTGTACTACTAGCCCTGGCTTATGCTGCTCGGCGGGAATCTTCCACAGTTCTTTGATCCCTATACCATAATGCTGGGGGTCTTTACCCGCATCCAGTGCATACTTGGCAATTAACTGCTTACCCAGATGGCCGCGACAACCTTCGGAAAATAGGGTGTACTTAGCGCGCAGTTCCATCCCCTGCATATAGGAGTCTTTGTTCTCGCCATTGTGGCCAACACCCATATCACCGGTAGCAATACCCAGTACCTGGTTATTTTCGCCGTAGAGAACCTCTGCCGCAGCAAATCCAGGGAACACTTCCACTCCTAGGTTCTCGGCCTGCTCTGCCAGCCAGCGGCACAGCCTACCCAGGCTAATCACGTAGTTGCCATGATTGTGCATTGTTTTTGGTGCAAACAACCCGGGGACCTTGATGCGTTTTTCGGCACCTGTCATCACAAAGATATGGTCATCGGTTACTGGAGTGACCACTGGTGCACCCATCTCTTTCCAATCTGGAAACAGTTCATTGAGAGCTGTAGGTTCTAGGACGGCACCAGACAAAATATGTGCACCAACTTCAGAGCCTTTCTCTACTACACAGACACTGATATCCGGGTTGACCTGCTTAAGACGACAGGCTGCGGCCAGGCCTGAGGGGCCGGCGCCGACAATAACCACATCGTAATCCATAAATTCGCGTTCCAAACTCTCTCTCCCAAGGTGATTTGCTTTGTTATGACGTATTTTACGCACAACATATAGGCATAGCTATAGTCAATATCAATAACCACAATTTGTAGCTGGCGCCTGCGATTCAGCCTGACTGGGTAGTCGCTTTTGGATATCTCAGTTGCTTGATTTATTGGGGGTTTCTAGGCACTATGGCGGGCTCAAAAATACCTGGCTGCGGTGGTTTACCGGGGCTAAAAATAACGTAGTTTAATTACTAATCTAAAAAGGATGACCATGAAAGTACTGGTAGCCGTGAAGCGCGTTGTGGACTACAACGTCAAGGTTAGACCCAAGTCCGACAACACTGATGTCGACTTGGCAAATGTCAAAATGTCTATTAATCCGTTCTGCGAAATCGCGGTTGAAGAAGCCGTGCGCCTCAAAGAGAAGGGCGTGGCAACTGAGATCGTCGCAGTGTCTATTGGGCCCCAGCAGTCTCAGGAGCAGTTGCGTACCGCGCTGGCTCTGGGAGCAGACCGTGCCATTTTGGTCAACACTGATGATGTTCTTGAGCCTCTGGCTATTGCCAAATGTCTCAAGGCTGTGTGTGACTCTGAGTCTCCAGATATTATTCTTATGGGCAAGCAGGCCATCGATGGCGACAACAACCAGACTGGCCAAATGCTGGCTGCTCTGGCTGGCTATGGCCAGGCGACCTTTGCCTCTGAGCTAACCATAGACTCTGGCAAGGCCACAGTGGTACGCGAGATCGACGGCGGCCTGCAGACACTTGAGCTCAATCTACCTGCTATTGTGACTGCTGATTTGCGGCTTAACGAACCACGCTATGCCTCGCTTCCCAATATCATGAAAGCTAAGAAAAAGCCTTTGGATATGTCAACACCAGCTGATCTGGGTGTCGACACAGCAGCGCGAGTAAGCCTTTTGGGTGTTGAGCTGCCCGCAGAGCGACAGGCTGGCATCAAGGTCGACGACGTTGCAATGTTAGTAGACAAACTTAAAAATGAAGCGAAGGTGGTCTCATGAGTATTTTAGTTATCGCTGAACACGACAATAGCAGCCTCAATGCTGCTACCCTGAACTCAGTTACCGCAGCTCAGGCTATTGGTGGTGATATAGATATTTTGGTGGCTGGTGAATCCTGTCAGGATGCTGCTGCTCAGGCAGCTCAGGTATCCGGCATAGGTAAAGTGCTAGTCGCTGATAATAGCGCCTATGGCAATGCGCTAGCCGAAAACATTGCACCTTTAATTGCCGAAGTTGGTGCCGGTTACAGCCATATTTTAGCCACTGCAACCACCACAGCAAAAAATATTATGCCTCGCGCTGCAGCTCTTATGGATGTTCAGGCGGTTTCTGATATCAGCGCTGTGGTCAGTGCGGATACGTTTAAGCGTCCTATCTATGCGGGCAACGTAATTGCCACTGTGCAGTCCGCTGATGCAATCAAGGTTTTGACTGTACGCGGCACCGCCTTTGATGCAGCTGCTGCAACCGGCGGTTCTGCCAGCATTGAAGCTGTCTCTTCAGCTCATGATGCTGCGCTGTCTTCGTTTGTGGGCGAAGAGGTGGCGGTATCTGATCGTCCAGAGCTGACTGCTGCAGAGATTGTTATTTCCGGTGGTCGCGGTATGGGCAACGGCGAAAACTTCGACATGCTCTATAGTATTGCCGACAAGCTGGGTGCTGCTGTAGGCGCATCGCGAGCTGCGGTGGATGCCGGCTTTGTACCTAACGACATGCAGGTAGGGCAGACAGGTAAGATAGTTGCCCCGGATCTGTATGTTGCTGTGGGCATTTCCGGTGCAATTCAGCATCTGGCTGGTATGAAAGATAGCAAGGTGATTGTTGCTATCAATAAAGACGAGGAAGCGCCAATCTTTTCAGTTGCCGATTATGGCCTGGTAGCAGATCTTTTTGCTGCATTACCTGAGTTTGAGGCTGCTCTTTGATAGCTCTGCATAGATAGCAGATGCAATCGCTGTAAAAAAGGCCCCTGAAGGGGCCTTTTTTTATTGCTGGGTTTTTTCTTTATCAGCTACAGGCGGCTTGTCTATCTGACGTTTAACCTCTTTGAGAAACTCTCGGCGCTCCCTGGGGCTCATATTGCGCACTTTTTCGCGTATCTCTTTCCGTTTCTCCTCAGATAGCTGTTGATATTGATCAAGTGCTCTATCTACCCTACGGCGCTTTTCAGCCGGCATATTGTTCCAGCGCTGACGAAGTTTCTCCCGTTTACGGGGTGGCAAATTTTCAAACCTGCGGATGGCTTTGCGTACCTTTTCGCGCTCCTCGGATGGCAGCTCTTTCCAGTGATTAGCATGGCGCTTTATACGCTTGCGCATGTCAGCATCTGCATCTTTGGAAAATCTGATTAGCATCTGTTGCCGCTGAGGTTTGATGTTTTCCCATGTGTCGGCAAAAGGGGACAGGGTGTCCTGAATCTCATGAGGGAGCTCTTCAAATGCAATAGCTTCCGGTTTGGCCAGTGCGCTGCACGCGAAGGCAATCGCGCTACAGACAATAAGCTGTTTAATATGGCTGCCCTTAAAAAAGCTACCAGAGGTTTTGTTTAGAGAGCCCATAACCTAACTCGTGCTACCCATATCTGTATCTGCCAGCCAATAATAAAAGTCCAGATCCTCATAGAGATCTAAATACTCATCACTGGTATCCAGCAGCATTTCATCGTTGGCGACCTCGTCGCCAAGGTTGCCCTTAATGCTGGCCTCTTGTTGATTATCCAGCCCCATCTGTCCATTAAGCATAACGCCGACCAGTGCCAATGAGGCCAGAGAAACACCAAAGGTCGGCCATAAAATTTTTGGCTGTGAGTGTTTTTCCTGGGCCATTGCACGGCGTCGGGCCTGTGCTAAACGGAATATTTCAGGCGCTGCTGTGGTCTCCTCCAGTGCAACGAGATCCTGATTTAGATGCTGTTCAAATGAGGTTGGTTTAGTCATGACGGTAATCCTCCAGCATGTCTCTCAGTGCATGCATGGCTCTTGAGTAATGGGTTTTTACACTGCCCGTGGATATTTCCATGGCGTTGGCAGTTTCAATAGTGCTCAGGCCCTCCCAGCAGCGCAGCATAAAGGCCTGACGCTGACGGTTGGGTAGCTGCTGTACTGAGTAGTTGAGCCGCTGAATACGCTGACTGCGCATCATCATCTCATCCGGTGTTTCAGAGCGCCTTCCTTCAGCTCTGTCTATCGGGTCTGTGATCTCAGAGTCACAGTCTGTAGCTGCTGACTTTGACCAGACAAACACCCGATCTCTCACTGCTTTGCGGCGGTAGTAATCAGTTAATCGGCTGCTCAGAATGCGATAAAAAAGTGGCCTCCATTCGCAAGCCTGTTTTGTAGAATATTTTTCCACTAGCTTGTACATGCTGTCCTGCACTATATCCATAGCACTGTCAGCATTCCCGGTGCTTATTCGCGCCATATGAAAAGCTCGCCGTTCAATATGCTTAAGGAACTGCTCCACTGTACGGTAGGGCAGTTGCTTATCTACAGCTACAGTTGCTGTATCTTCCATACTTGCCGGCCTTGGGTAATTAGTTTCGGAGTCAACTCTCATAGTATTTGTAGTATCAGCATCTCAGTGGTGATTTGAGTAAATATTATCGAGCAGCGCCATCACTGATAACCACTCTAGGTAATCGCTGCCGTGGCGGTGATTATGGGAATGACGACTCCGCGGGTAATAATGCCGCCGATTGTCGGGGCCATAATAATGGATATGGATCTCCCTGGGGCTTGCAGCATACCTCCTGTGATCGCGACGATGCTTGAGCCGATAGTCGGCAACCCGGCGTTTGACGCCTCGATGATCAGTTTTAATTACCCGATGATTATATAAATTTCTATGGGGGATGGCATCGCGCCTATGTTTGCGATGGGACTGCCAGTCCTGTTGCTGTTTGTAAAAATGACCAGCGCTGTGTTTCACCGCAGATCGCTCTGCGGCAACAGCCTGTAGAGGGAGTAATAAAGCGCCCAATGTGATTGCAGTGGTAATAACGGCCCTGTTCATAATCGTCTCCAATCAAAGCATTCGGAACTAGGAACGCTGCGTAGCTCTATTGGTTGACCCACTATCGCCCAATCAGTCGGATAACGAAAAATCCGCCCAAATAGGGCAGTGGTCTGAGGGCTTTTCTGATGAGCGCGCCTCAAAATCGATACCTGTTGTCTGCAGCAACTGCATGGCCGCATCAGAAGCCAGTATCAGGTCAATACGCAGCCCTCTTTTGGGGTCTTGTTCATAGCCGCGACTGCGATAGTCAAACCAACTGTAGGATCTATTGTCCTCTGGATTCATAGATCTAAAGCTGTCCTGCAGGCCCCAGTCGCGTAACCTCTGTAACCATTCACGCTCCTCAGGCAAAAAGGCACACTTGCCGGTCTTTAACCAGCGTTTGGCATTTTCCGGCTTGATACCAACATCTATATCTTCAGCTGCAACATTCATATCCCCCATCACCACGACTAGGTCCTGAGTACTAAAATTATCCTGCAGATAGGCTAGTAGATCGGCATAGAACTTCTGTTTGGCGGGAAACTTGGTGGGGTGAGCCCGTCCTTCCCCCTGGGGGAAGTAGCCATTGATAATATGCAGAGTCTCACCCTTAACTCTGTATTCACCGTAAATCATTCGCCGCTGAGACTCTTCGTTGTCGGTGGGGTATCCCCTGGTTACCCGGGCGGCCGGTATCTTGCTGAGTAGAGCCACACCGTAATGGCCTTTCTGACCATGGATATCCACCTGATAGCCCATGGCGTTCACGGCCTCCATGGGGAATTCTTCATTGCTGACCTTGGTTTCCTGAAGGCCAATAATATCTGGGTTATGCTGATCTATAACAGCCTGCAATTGATGTAGACGCGCACGCAGTCCGTTGACATTAAAAGAGATTATTCGCACTGGGTTTTAGCTCGCTTTTTGTTGTTCTATTTGCACAAGTTGAAGTTGACGCCGCTTGGCCTCTGCTTCAAGACGTATCTGGTCAGTTAGTATATGCCCGGCCTCCTGCAGCATTGGGTCGGTCTCGGCTATATTTTCCTCTTTATCCGGCTCCGCTGTGTCTTGATCTTCAATGCCAGAGTTTAGAGCGGGTTCTGAGTCGTCTTCAGTATCGCTCTCAGACTCTTCTCTCCAGGCGTCAATATTTGCATAGAGTTCGAGGCCTTTATTCTTGCGTCTGGTGTTCTCCAGTTGAAACAGCTGGTTATCCCATTTTTCGCTGCGAGCACGCCGAGCATCAATATTCAGCGACAGGGTTTCCTGTTGGCTCCAGCTTTTGGTCAGCTCAAGCTGACTGAGCATATGAGCGTAATCAGGGTCCTTTTGGCTGCGCTCTCTATGGGCATCTAGCAGCGGTGCAATCAGTGGCTGCAACTCATGGGTGCTGCTGTGGGGGACTGCGCGAATACGGTCCCAGGGCAGGGCATGGTCCTGATGACTTTCACCCACTTCCTCTGGATCATAGGCCGAGGGGAAGGCTATATCAGGCAACACTCCGCGATGCTGGGTGCTATCCCCAGATACCCGATAAAACTTGGAGGTGGTCATCTTTAGCTGGCCTGCAGATAGACCGGTAACATCCTGAACAGTGCCCTTGCCAAAACTCTGGCTGCCTACGACCAGTGCACGGCCATAGTCCTGCATGGCGCCGGCAAAAATTTCTGATGCCGAGGCGCTCAAGCGATTGATCATGACCAGCAGCGGACCATTGTAAACTGGCGGCCTGGTAGCGCGCTGATTGCGATAGACTCGCTGGTTGGCATCTCGGATTTGCACCACTGGACCATAGCCGATAAACAGGTCGGTGAGGGCAGTGGCCTCATAGAGAGAGCCTCCGCCGTTGTTTCTAAGATCCAAAACAATACCATCAACTCCCTGCTCATCGAGCTCACCCAGTAATCTATAGACGTCTTTGGTGGTGCTTCGATAATCCGGGTCGCGGTTCCTGTAGGCCTCAAAATCCAGATAGAAAGCTGGTATATCAATAACACCAAGTTTGTACTCTCTGTTACCCTGCACTATGTCTAGTACCTTGCTCTGGGCAGACTTTTCCTCAAGTTTAACCTTGTCGCGGACAATTGAAATCACCTTGCTGCTACCAGCGCCCGCACCTTTTGAGGATATAACCTGTAGTTTCACTACCGAGTCTTTTTCGCCCCTGATCAGGGCCACCACATCATCCAGTCGCCAGCCTACAACATCGACAATCTCCTCATCACCCTGGCCAACTCCGGCGATCTTGTCTGAGGCTTTTAACAAGCCCTGAAGGTCAGCAGGGCCCCCGGGAATAATTCTCACCACTCTGGTGTACTCATCCTCTATGTTGAGCTCGGCACCTATGCCGGTCAGAGACAGGGACATATTGATCTGAAAATTTTCAGTGGTACGCGGCGAAAAGTAGGAGGTATGAGGGTCATACAGAGATGCCAGCGCATTGACATAAAGCTGAAAGACATCCTGACTATCGCGCTGCTGGTACTGGGTAATCTGAT
The DNA here is from genome assembly GCA_038135995.1 of Porticoccaceae bacterium. GTDB lineage: Bacteria > Pseudomonadota > Gammaproteobacteria > Pseudomonadales > Porticoccaceae > HTCC2207. Next base: position 40,825 of record JAYPYO010000001.1, on the reverse strand, counting down.
TGCTATATCGCTTGATCAATAGTTCTCGGGCAGCATCTTCGTCCTTGTCGTTGAGTAGCAGCCGGATCATCGAATCCTTGAGACGCTTGCGCCAAAAATCATCTGCCTGCTCCGCGGTCACCAGCCAATCGCGGATATCGCCATCGAGAATAATGCTCTCATCGCGACTGTAGTCAAATTTATGCTGAGGGTTTTCGAGAAGGGCGATATTTGACCTTAGGCGCGCCGTTGCCCGCTCACGGAGACGATTAAACATAATAAACCCAGGGCTGACATCACCGCGTTTGGCGAGATCATCCAGGCGAGTTTGCCACTGATTAAACTCATCAATATCAGACTTTAGTAAGTAGCTCTTTGTCGAATCAAGCTGGTCTATATAGTGCTCGAGGTAGCGCTTGGAAAGCTGGTCATCGATTACTTGACCACGATAGTGCCTGGTGGCCAGCCGATCAAATATCTCTCGATAAAGCGCTGTCTGCTCTGACTGTTTTTCAATTGGTATAAGGCCAGCATCCGGGGTGGTGGCTAACACCGCTGTACTGAAAACAATACCGGTGAGTAGGGCTGTTATAGCGCGCGACATAGTCTGTTCCTTGTATCGGCCTGAGAGTTTAGCAAGAACTGGAATTACTGAATATAGACCATAGGTTAGATTGTTAATTTCAAGAGATTTAACATGGATTGCTGGTTAGGGCACCGTTGCGCTCCCTGGGGCTATCCTTCATGTCCTCTAATCTCAATTAGTGGACATAAGTAGACTTTAATAAATTAGCCTGATACAGTGCATCTCAGCCAAATCCCAGCGCTAATGGCCTCTGTGGCCTAATAGCTGAGTTTAAACAACGACTGTATCAGAGACCAGTTATGTCACAAGCATTTAATGCTACGCCGCTGTTTGACGCGCACAAAGCCTTTGTTCGCTTGCCCATGGGCATGGCAATGTTTGACGACTATCCCGACTCTAAACTTTTTATTGATACGCTCTGTGAGTCCATTCCAGATGTCCGCGACGATGTGTTGCATACCCAATCTTTTCTTAAAAGTTACAGTCGTAAGTCTGAGGCCACTTATCGCGGTTACCGCAACGAGGTCGAGCGTCTATTGCTCTGGGCCTGGACCATCGCGAATAAGAGCGTGATACAGCTTAAAAGACCAGATCTGGAGGCATATTTCGATTTTGTACACAGTCCAAATCCAAGCTGGGTAGGTTATTCAGTGCAGGATCGCTTTAAAATAATCGGCGGAGAGTCCCGTCAAAATGAAAATTGGCGGCCATTTGCCGCGAAAATCGCCAAGGAAGACCGTGCGGAGGCTATGGCAGCGGGCCTGGAGGTAGCGATTACTAGAGACGGGCACTTACTGTCCCATGAGGCAATGAAAATCTGTTATTCGGCGGTATCCTGCTTTTATGACTACCTCACTGACGAGGGTTATGCATTTGGCAACCCCATTCCTGCGATCCGCAAGCAGTCTGCCTATCTTATTAAAGGTGCCACTCAAAAAAACATTAAACGACTGTCAGACCTGCAGTGGGAAACTGTGCTTGAATGCGCTCAGGCGGCGGCAGATAAGGATCCTGGCCATGAGCGTACATTGTTTATTATTGCCATGCTCAAAACCCTGTATCTCAGGGTTTCCGAGCTGTCAGAGCGCGCAAACTGGCAGCCAGCCTGGAAGCATTTCTGGCAGGACAGTGACGGCAATCAATGGCTTAAGGTGTTGGGTAAGGGCAATAAGATTAGAGATATCTCGGTTCCAAGCGCCCTCTCTCCCTATATTCAGCGCTACCAAAAATATCGTGGGTCTCTAAGTGCTAATTTTGGGGCAAACAGCGCTTTGGTGGCCAAAAACCGCGGTACAGGTGGCATGACTTCCCGCCAATTGCGCCGCATAGTGCAGCAGGGTTTTGATCTGGCCTATGAAAAAATGCGCTCAGAGGGCTTCAGTGATGAGGCCAGGGCGCTACGTGAGGCAACAACCCATTGGTTGCGACATACCGGCGCCTCTCAGGATATAGCCACCAGACCACTAAAACATATGGCAGATGATTTGGGTCACGCCAGTATGGGGACCACAGACCAGGTTTATATCCAGTCGGATATGAAAGAGCGTGCACGCTCTGGAAAGACAAGAGAAGTATAATAAAAACAGTAGCTTGAAATGATTAGTTAAAGTAAATTATTGATATAAGGCGGACTTATAATCCGTCACTAAGGGGGACAGTAATGAGTATAGATGCACAGATAGAGTCTTGGGTAAGGCCCTTGGCTCAGGGACTTTCCGAGCTAGTGTTCTACCCTATCCAGCTATTCGATCAGGATTTCCCATTAATTGTGCTATGGCTGGCGATCGCAGCCCTGTGGTTTACCTTTTATCTGCGCCTGATTAATCTACGCGGCTTTGGCCATGCCCTGAGACTGTTAATCAATCCCCCAGCTAATTCTGGCGCAAGTGGTGAAATCTCTCATTTTAAAGCGCTCTCCACGGCAATATCGGGCACCGTGGGTGTGGGCAATATTGGCGGTGTTGCTGTAGCTATTGCCATAGGCGGACCAGGGGCTGCTTTTTGGCTGTTTATGGCGGGCTTTCTAGCAATGTCTACCAAGTTTGTGGAGTGCACATTGGGGGTTAAGTACCGGCGGGTCAACGCTGACGGCTCAGTCTCTGGTGGCCCCATGTACTATCTGGAGCGCTTTTTTCAGATTCGCAACTGGCCTAAGGTTGGCAAGTTTTTGGGTAGTTTCTATGCTCTGGCGCTGGTAATCGGCTGTCTGGGGATTGGCAATATGTTTCAGTCCAACCAGGCCTATGTTCAAATGCTCAGTATTACCGGTGGTGACAATAGCTTTTTGCATGATCGCGGCTGGCTGTTTGGTCTGCTTATGGCGTCTACAGTGGCTCTGGTCATTGTTGGCGGCATTCGCTCAATTGCCGCCGCAGCGTCGCGCATAGTACCTACCATGGCTGTGCTGTATATCTTTTCAGCACTGTTGATTATAGCCATGAGTGCAGAGCATCTACCGGGCGCCATAGTCTTGATTTTTAACAGCGCGTTTACCTGGAGCAGTGTTCAGGGAGGCATGGTGGGAGCTATTATCGTTGGTTTTCAGCGCGCCTTATTTTCCAATGAGGCGGGCATCGGCTCGGCATCCATAGCCCATTCTGCGGTCAAGACTGATGAGCCGGTTACTGAGGGCCTGGTGTCGCTGCTGGAACCATTTATAGATACTATGGTTATCTGCACCCTCACCTCTCTGGTGATTGTCACTACCGCTATTCCCAATGGGTTACTTGAGGATGGCCGAGGCCTGGAGGGTATTACGCTGACTTCAGCCGCATTTGCCCACCATATTAGCTGGGCTCCCTATATTATTGCCGTAGCCGCCCTGTTATTTGCCTTTTCTACCACGATTGCCTGGTCCTACTATGGGCTCAAGGGCTGGACCTATCTATTTGGTGAATCCGCCCTGACCCAGATGATCTTTAAGATGGGCTTTTGTGGCTTCGTTGCCCTGGGCTGCATGATCCAGTTGACCGCAGTGCTGGACTTTTCTGATGCTATGGTATTTTTGATTGCTGTACCCAATATTATTGGTCTCTATCTGTATGGGCCTGAAATTAAACGCGATCTTGCCGATTATATGGCCAGATTTGGTCACAAGAGGTAAGCAGTGAAATTAACTCTGGGCATATTGCAGGCCGATGATGTTCTCAGCAACTTAGTTGAGGATCATGGTGAGTATCCATTTATGTTTGAACGCCTGCTGCGGGCAGCAAATAGCGACCCGCAGCTGGACCTGGAGTTTATAACCTACCAGGTTAACAAAGGGGTCTATCCGGCCGATATAGATGAGGTCGATGCCTATATCATGACCGGCAGCAAAAGCAGCGTGTACGAGCAGACGCCCTGGGTGCTTGCGTTAGCCGACTTTGTAAGAACTTTGCATCAGCATCAGAAAAGATTTATTGGTATTTGCTTTGGTCATCAGATGGTTGCCCATGCTCTGGGCGGAAACGCCGGGCCAGCCAGTGCCGGCTGGTCCCTTGGTGTCAAGCAGACCAGCCCCTGCCAGGCAGCAGAGCCCAATATATTAGCGGGAAAACCGTTTAAATTAATATACAGCCACCAGGATCAGGTATCTGTGGCTGCGCCAGGGTCAGAAGTTCTGGCTTCAACAGACACCTGCCCCATTGCTGCTACCAGCCTAGGCAAGCATATTTTAACCTTTCAGGGCCATCCCGAATTCTTCCCGGATTACAGCCGCGCCCTCTACCAGTTTCGACAGCCAGCCTACCCAGCCGAGACCTATGAGTCTGCCATGGTATCTCTTGAGCAGAGCGCCGATCAGGATTGGGTGGCTAGGCTAATGATTAATTTCTGCCTTGGCCCTCAGTAAGGCCTGTCTCCATCAATCACTATTCTTTCCAGGCAGCGATAGGCCGGAAAGTAGTCATTGACTGGCTTGTGCTGGGTACTGCGATTATCCCAGATGGCTATGCAGTTGGCCTCCCAGCTAAAGCGGCAGGTAAATTCTGCGGTGGTATTGTGCTGGTATAAAAACTGTAAAATTGCTCTGCTCTCATCTGCCGGCAACCCAACAATATGCGTTGTGAACAGCGGGTTCACAAAAATCACTTTTTTACCACTCTCGGGATGGGTTCTGATCAGCGGATGAGTGACCGGTGGATTATCTGCCACTGCCTGCGCCAGGCGTTCAGAGCCACCCTGCTCGGCCAGGCTCTCTTTAAATCCATAGCAAAAATCATGGACTGCGCTAAGCCCACCTAAGAAAGCCTGCATCTGTGAGGACAGGCCTTCGTAGGCCGATGTCATGCTGGACCAGAGGGTATCTCCGCCCTTCTCAGGAATCACTCTGGAGCGCAGCACAGTGCCCATGGGCGGGTGTTGGCGAAAAGTCATATCACTGTGCCAGCACTCAATCTTGCTTGGTTTTTCGGCGGTGCTCTCAAGGATGGTGATCTCTGGAAAACCCTCCACAGTCGCATAGGCGGGATGGGTTTGCAGCGGCCCAAAAGACGATGCCAGGGCATGCTGCTGAGCCGGGGAAACATCCTGATTGCGAAAAAATATTACCTCATGCTCCACTAGCAGGGCCCTGATTTCTTGATAATCCTCCGCCCTTATATCAGCGGTTAAATCAATGCCGCTTATTTCCGCACCAAGAGCGCCTGCTATAGGTTTTACTTTCATGGTCTTTGCTCGATTAGGTTTATTATTGTAGAGAATCTCTGAGCCTTGCCGCAGCATTGTCCTGTGGAAATGCTATCACTAGTTTATCTGCAAAGTCTCGTGCCTGTTTCGATCTGCCCATATCCCTACTGATAGTGACCAGCGCTAATAGCATATCTCTGTTGGGCTGCGCCGGCTTTAGAGCCCCGTCAAGGATATGAATTGCCTCTGCACCCCTACCCTGTGAGTTTAGCGCCAGAGCGTAAATATAGACATATCTGTCATTGTCTGGCGCCAGCTGCATTGCCCGCTGCAAGCTGGCTAGCGCCTCGAGAGGCTGTTGGCTACGAATCTGCGCCAGCCCCAGGCCATGATGAGCCTCAGGGCTATCTGGGTAACCAGACCTTGCTTGCAGTAACCGCTCAATTGCCAGCTGTTCGCGACCCTGAGCGCGGTAAAGATCGGCAAGATTTAACAGTGCAGGTAGCGATTTGCTATCTAGCTTTAAAGCTTGGATATAAGCCTTCTCCGCCTCTTGGTATTGCCCCTGAGCAATATAGGCGCTGGCGAGATTTAGCTGGCCACCGGGCATGTCGGCACTGACCCTCAGTGACTCCATATACAGGGCGATATTGCTATCCAGCTCTCGCTGCTGGTAATTATTCAACCCGGCTAGCCCCAGAAGCAGTCTGGTGGCTTCGAATCTCACAGAGGCGACCTGATCTTTTAGCAGTGGCGAAATATCTTGCCAGCGCTGCTGTAAGGGTAGCATTTCCAGTGCCTGCAGCGCCGCGATTCTAATCAGTGGATCCTGGTTATTTAACTGCTTGCGGGCAGCGTTGTAGCTGGCTGAATGAGCATAGTTGTCCAGCAGACCCAGAGCCGTGGCTCTAGCTATGCCGCTAATACTTGGGTTGTTAGCCAGCTCGATCAGCAGCTGGTCTGCATTGGGCTGCGAATATCTGGCTGCAGAAAGTGCTGTGGCCACCAATTCTGGAGGCCTGGTGCTGTCGTGCAACCAGCTCTGAATAGCAGAGGCCGACCAAGCGGCGGTTTTATCTGTATGGCAGCTATTGCAGGCATTTGGAGCGCCAATCGGCCCGGTAATATCTGGCCGCGGGATACGCATGCTGTGGTCTCTGCGACTATCCACACCCATATAAACAGTAGCAGGCATATGGCAATTTACGCATTGAGCGCCGGCACTGTTGTCCCCCTTATGGAAGTGGTGGCTGGGCTGATTATAGGTCTCAGGGGCATGACATCCAGCACAGAGCTCATTACCCTCAGCCACAGGCTCCAGGCTATGAGGATTGTGACAGTTGCTGCAGGTCACCCCTCGCTGATACATTTTGCTCTGGATAAATGAGCCATAGACATAGACCTCACCCTGAATCTGACCATCCGCATGGTAGACCCCCTGCTGCAAAGTTTGCAGGCTGTAGTGATCGAGAAAGGTATGACCCTCAGTATGATTGTTAATCGGGTCATTGCTAACCTTACTGCGCCTTGAATGACAGCCCGCACAGGACTGGGTCTCGGGAATTGCAGCCTGATGCGGGTCGCCCTGGGCGCTTGCGATAGAGGCTCCATTGGCAATAATCCAGTCAACAGGCTTGCCATATTGCACCTGTAGGCCATTAGCGGAAGCAGGCCGATTGGCAGACTTAGCCCATTCGCGATGATCAGACCCTGGCCCATGACAGGACTCGCAGGCCACATTGATCTCAGACCAGATAGTGGCATAGGTATCTGTCGACGGTGAATAGTTTTTTTGTAGCCCGGTAGAATGACAGTCGGCACAGTGACTATTCCAGTTATAGTAAGCCCCGGTCCAGTGCAGGCTTTCGCCAGGCTCACCTTTATCATTGGGCATTAACTGGTACCAGCGCTGCCCCCCCTGCTGTTTGGGTCGGCTATCCCAGGCGGTGGTCAATGCCTGAATTCGGCCATCCGGAAAGCTAATCAGATATTGCTGTAAGGGCTCAACACCAAAGCTATAGTCAATTTTAAAGTCACGATACTTGCCGTCAGCTCCCTGGGTATTGACATAGTACTGGCCCTGTTTGCGGGTAAATGTCGAGACAACTCCGCCATGGGCAAAGGTGGCGTTATTAAAATCCCCAAGAACCGTCTCTGGGGATGCAACTTTCATTGCCCAGTCATGATGTGAGCCCTGCCAGTCATCAAATTCTTGCTGATGACAGCCAGCACATTCTGAGGCCCCAATATAATCGGCACCCTGGCTATTAACAGACAGGCTGATCAGCAGAAAAATGACTAAGTAAGGCACGGCAATAGAGGGCCATATGGTTGTTGTCCAGTGCCCTATTCTAAGCGCAAAGCTTCACCAGTGTAACCATAAAAGGCTACACATTAAGCAGAAGATGCTCGCGCTCCCAGGAGGAAATTACATGGTTAAATTCCTCAAACTCAACCAGCTTGATTGAGGTATAAAGCTGGATAAATTTCTCGCCAAATAGCTCAAAAACATCCTTATCCTCTTGCAGGCCGCGCAGAGCCTCCTCGAGCGTTCTGGGCAGTGCTAACTCTTCCTCATAGGCGTTACCCTCGTAGGCAGCTGAGGGCTCAATCTTGTTTTTCATACCCAGATAGCCGCAGGCCAAGGTCGCTGCAATAGATAGATAAGGATTTACATCTGCACCGGGAAAGCGATTTTCAATACGATAGTTTTTTGCGTTGGCATCAGGCACCCTAAGCCCGGTGGTGCGATTATCAAAGCCCCAGTGCAAATTGATTGGCGCAGAGACCTCACGGGTAAAGCGACGATAAGAGTTTACATTGGGCGCAAAAAAGCTCATCACATAGGGGGTATACTTCTGCAGACCTCCTAAATAATGATAAAACGCCTGACTGTACTCGCCATCTGCTGTGGCAAATATATTAGAGCCATCGGCAACAGAGAGGATACTCTGGTGAATATGCTTGGCAGACCCGGGCTCGGAGGCCATAGGCTTGGCCATAAAAGTAGCGTATATTTCATGCTTTAACGCCACCTCACGCACCATACGCTTAAAAGTAAACACCTGGTCGGCCAGGTTAAGGGGATCGCCGTGAATAAAGTTAACTTCCAGCTGAGCAGCCCCGGATTCATGAATAAGAGTATCGATATCCAGACCCATGGCTTCACCATAGGCATACATGTCTTCAACAAAGGGCTCAAACTCATTGGCCGCGTCAATGCTGTAAGACTGGCGAGCAGTCTCAGGGCGCCCAGAGCGACCCAGTGGCGGCTTTAGAGCCATATCTGGGTTGGTGTTCTTTTCTACCAGGTAAAACTCCATCTCCGGTGCTATTACCGGCTGCAGGCCATCCTTTTGATATAGCCCGAGGATATGCTTGAGTACTGCTCTGGTGCTAAATGGATGAGGTTTGCCATCTTTGGTGTAGCAATCATGAATAATCTGCCCGGTGGTTTCATTGGCCCAGGGAACATTGCGGGCAGTCGAGGGATCCGGTTCCAGCAGCATATCGCCGTCTATGGTACCCAGCAGCTCCCAGTAGTCATCGGAGAACTCGCCGGTAACGGTCTGAGCCAGAATGCCCTCTGGTAGACGGCTGTCCTCTTTGAGGAATTTTTTCGCCGGTATAAATTTGCCCCTTGCATTGCCTGTCATATCAGGCACCAGGCATTCTACCTCGGTGATTTTATTTTGTTTTAGCCAGTTTTCTATTTCCATTTGCGACTGCATGAGGCACCAGATTAAAGTTTGATTTCGAATAATTATTCAATTAATATTGAATTATTGTTCGAAAAAGTGCTAATGTCAAACTTTATAGGTTTATAAGGATTAAATGTGAGCTCTTACTATCTTGCCAGCACCGTAAAATCGGATACCTATGCCCCACTGGAGGGTGAACATCAGGCAGATATCTGTATTGTCGGCGCAGGCTTTACCGGTCTCTCATCTGCCCTTCACCTGTCTGAGCTAGGCTATAAGGTGATTGTTTTGGAGGCTGAAACCGTGGGTTATGGCGCCTCCGGTCGCAACGGCGGTCATGTCGGCATAGGTCAGCGCCAAGATCAGTACTATCTGGAAGAAAAATTTGGCCATGATATTGCCAGCACCCTATGGACCATGGGCCTAGAGGCTGTGGATACAATAAAAAATCTGATTGAGAAGCACCGCATAAACTGTGATTTAAAGCACGGCGATGTGCACTTTGCTCATAAAGCCCGGTATAGCCGAGAAATGGAAGAGGAAGTTGCCTTTCTCTATGATCGCTATGGTTTTGATCAGATGGAGTATATCCCCAAGGAACGCCTGAGCGAGGTGATTGGTAGCGAGGCTTATCACTGCGCAGTAATGGATACTGTTTCCAAGCACCTTCATCCTCTCAAGTTTGTTCAGGGTCTGGCTGCTGCCGCCAGTCGCGCAGGTGTTACCATCTGTGAGCAGTCTCGGGTCACTTCCTATGGTGGCTCACCTCTGGTGGTAAACACCGCCAATGGCAAGGTAACTACCAGTGAGCTAGTTTTAGCCTGTAATGCCTATATAGAGAAGCTGGAGCCGAAGATAAATGGGCATATTATGCCAATTAATAACTTTGTATTAGCGACGGAACCTCTGTCGGACGAGCTGGCGAGGGATATAATTCCGCTGGATACGGCTATGGCCGACAGTCGTTTTGTAATTAACTACTGGAAACTATCTGCCGATAATCGACTGCTGTTTGGTGGTGGAGAAAATTATCGCCGAGGATTTCCATCCGATATTAAGAGCTTTGTGCAACAGTATATGTTGCAGGTATACCCGCAACTGGCCAACACTAGGATAGATTACGGCTGGGGTGGCAGAGTGGCTATCACCATGAACCGCCTGCCCCACTTTGGTCGCCTGCAGGATAATATCTGGTATATGCAGGGCTATTCCGGACATGGCGTACCCACGGCCACCTTTGCAGGCAAGCTGATCGCCGAGGCCATCAGCGGCAAGCTAGAGCGCTTTGATCTAATGGCCAACCTGCCCAGTCCGAAATTCCCTGGCGGAACACTGCTGCGCTGGCCAGGAATGGTTGCAGGCATGCTCTATTACGCACTTAGAGATCGCTTCTAATGAGCAATTTACGCAAAACATCACCGAGAACCCAGCCCGTTCAGCAGCGCGCCCAGAAGCGCCGCAATCAGATTCTCGAGGTAACTGCAGAGCTGCTTGAGGAGGTTGGGCAGTATGACTTGACCACTATTCTGGTAGCCAAGCGCGCCGGGATGTCCGTAGGCACTCTCTATCATTACTTTCCCAATAAATACGCGATTATGTACGCCCTCGCGGAACAGTGGGTGGGGGAAATGGATATAGCCCTTCAGGAACTGGAGTCAGAGGCCATTGAGTCTCTAAGCCTCAAGCGCTTTGTTGAGCGCTGTGTAGACCGTATGCGCCTGGTATATATCAACCAGAGGGGCCTATTGCCTCTAGTGCAAGCCATGTATGGTGTGCCTGAGCTTGTAGAGCTCGATTTAATTCATGATGAATTGATAATTGCTTCCATGGCACGTATGTTTGAGCGTATGGATATTGCCTCCAAGCCAGCTGAACTCAGGCGCCTGGGGCGAGCCTATCTAGAGATTACCCATTCCCTGCTGGTGGTTGTGGTCAATCAGAGCCCTCAGGATGGAGACAAAACTCTAGGTGATCTGAAATATCTCAGCCTAAGTTTACTGGAGCGAGCCAAAGGCCAGTTTTGATATTGACCGCACCCTGTAAAACTTAGAAATAGAATTAAGTTACAATAATAACTTATTGATATAAATAGATTATCTTGCTTTTTCTCTCATGGTAACAAACTCTTCAGCAGCGCTGGGATGTATGCCTACAGTGGCATCAAAATCTGCCTTGGTAGCGCCTGCCTTAAGCGCTATACCCATACCCTGAATAATCTCTGCCGCATGCTCCCCAACCATATGGCAACCCACGACTTTGTCTGAGGCTGTATCAACGATCAGTTTCATGGTGATGCGCTCAGAACCGCCACCCAGGGTCTGCAACATGGGTTTGAAGTCTGAGATATAGACGGCAATATCCTGATATTCAAGTCGCGCCTGCTCTTCACTGAGACCCACAGTCCCCAGTTCTGGCTGACAGAAAACTGCGGTCGGGATATTGCTGTAATCTATACTTGCCTGACCCTCGCCGTAGAGATGATCTACCAGCACCATGGCTTCCTGAATGGCAACAGGAGTGAGCTGCACGCGGTCAATCACGTCGCCCAGGGCATAGATACTGGGATCTGCCGTGGCAAAGTTTTCATCCACCAATATAGCGCCATTACCATCAGTTACCACAGAGCTAGTCTCAAGCCCCAGCCCCTGGGTATTGGGACGACGACCTGTGGCGTACAGTACCAGTCCAGCCTCCAGGCTACCCTGGCCATTTAATGAGACAGACAGATCTGTAGCGGATTTTTTGATTTCATCAATCTCGGTATTAAGGTGCAGATGTATGCCCTTGGCAACCATGCCTTCGGCGATTTTTTCTGCCATTTGCCGATCAAATGATTTTAGTAGCACCGGTCCACGATAGATCAGATGAGTCTCTACCCCCAGTCCATTTAAAATACCGGCGAACTCCACTGCTATGTAGCCACCGCCCACTACCACTGCGGTTTTGGGCAGCTCTTCGAGAAAGAACATCTCATTGGAACTGATAGCATGCTCGCTGCCGGGAAACTGCGGAATATAAGGCCAGCCGCCGGTAGCCACTAGAATAGTGCGCGCCCGGTAAACCTTACCGTTTACGCTTACCTGGTGAGGGCCAGCGATGGTTGCTCTGCCATCAAACAGATCGGTACCACTGTTGTCGATAAGACTGTTATAGATGCCGTTTAGGCGTTGTATCTCAGCTGTTTTATTGTCTCTGAGTGTCGCCCAGTCCAGAGTGGGCTGCTGTGGGAGGGTCCAACCAAAGCCCGCACTGGCATGGAATAATTCTGGAAACTGCGAGGCATAGACAAATAGTTTTTTGGGCACACAGCCCACATTGACACAGGTGCCGCCCAGATAGCGCTCCTCAGCCACGGCCACCTTTTTACCTTTAGAGGCCGCCATACGGGCAGCGCGCACACCACCGGAGCCAGCGCCAATGACAAACAGGTCATAGTCAAAGCTGTCACTCATATTTCACCACGCTTATTAGATCTCGTTGTTCTTATTAATAACGCCTTCGAGTTGATTGCCGGGTTTGCTAAACCAGGCCAGTTTGCTGTGCAGACTCACCACAGTGCCGACAATAATCAATGTTGGCGCCTTGGCGCCTGCGTCACGCACCATCTCTGGGAGACTATCCAAATCTCCGACAAATACCTGCTGTCTGTCTGAGGTGCCCTTTTCAATAAGCGCCGCTGGGGTACGCGCATCCAAACCATGCTCCTTAAGCTGCTGGCAAATAGTTTCCATACCATTAAGACCCATGTAGAACACCAGAGTCTGATTGGGTTGCACCAGTTCAGGCCAGTTGAGATCCATTTTGCCCGAGCGTAAGTGGCCGGCAATAAACCGCACTGACTGGGCATGGTCGCGATGGGTAAGAGGAATACCAGCATAGCTGGCACAGCCCGAGGCTGCGGTAATGCCTGGGACTACCTGAAATGGAATGCCATGCTCGGCCAGAGTTTCAATCTCTTCGCCACCGCGGCCAAATATAAAGGGATCACCGCCCTTCAACCGCACCACCCTGTTGCCCTCAAGGGCGTAGTCCACCAGTTTTTGATTGATATTATCCTGGGTTACCGGATGGTCACCGGCAGTCTTGCCCACATAGATGCGCGTGGCATCTCGCCGCACCAGGTTTAGTACCTCTTTGGAGACCAGGCGATCATAGAGAACTATATCGGCCTGCTGCATTAGCCGCAGCGCTTTAAAGGTAAGCAGGTCTGGATCGCCTGGGCCGCCGCCAACCAGATAGACTTCGCCAGTTTTAAAACCGTCGGTATTGGCGAGCTTGTCCGCTAAAAGGCGCTCAGCCTCATCCAGATTATTGGCGTAGGCCTGCTCGGCAATAGGCCCATAAAATACATCTTCCCAAAATGCCTTGCGGTCGGCGCCACTGTCAAACTTGGCCTTGACCCGCTCGCGAAAGCTGCCAGCCAGGGCACCCAACTTAGCCATGCCTGCTGGCAACAGGCTTTCAAATCTGGTCCGCAAGAGCCTTACCAGTACTGGTGCATCACCGCCACTGGAGATCGCCACTTGAATCGGCGAACGATCCACTATCGAGGGAAATATCACCGTAGAAAAACCGGGATCATCCACCACATTAGACAGCATATTTGCGGCCTGAGCATGTTCGGAGACCTGACGGTTTAACTCGCGATCGTTGGTAGCGGCAATCACCATCACTGTATCCGGATAGTTAAGCAGGTACTGGTGTTGGTAAGCTGCGGTTATCAGCTCAAGACCATTACAGCCGTCGGCCCTGTCCTTAGCATCCATCTCTAAAAGATCTGGACAAAATTCTTTGGCCACGATGGTGATCAGCGCACTGGCTTCCTGCACCAGGCGCACTTTGCGCAGGGCAATTTCGCCACCGCCAACTACCAGAATACGACGACCTCTAAGGTTATGAAATAAGGGTAGATAATCCATTATTTGATATGGGTCTGCCCATTCATTAGAGGCTGCAACACCTCAGGAATAGCAATTGAGCCATCGGCCTGCTGATAATTCTCCATTACCGCCAGCAAGGTCCGCCCCACCGCTAAACCGGAACCGTTTAGGGTGTGCAGCAGCTCAGGCTTGCCATCGGCATTTCTATATCTGGCTTTCATTCGGCGCGCCTGAAAGTCGGCAAAATTACTGCAAGATGAGATCTCCCGATACCTTTCCTGGGAGGGTACCCAGACCTCGATATCATAGGTTTTGGCTGCAGAAAAACCCAGATCACCGCCGCACAGCACCACAGTGCGATAAGGCAACTGCAGTTTTTGTAAAATAACCTCTGCATGGCCAACCAAGCCCTCGAGGGCATCCCATGATTCCTCCGGGCGCACAAATTGCACCATCTCGACCTTTTCAAACTGGTGCTGACGGATCATGCCTCTGGTATCTCGACCATAGCTACCAGCCTCACTTCTAAAGCATGGAGTATGAGAGACAAACTTGATCGGCAGCTCATCGACAATCTCATTGCGGTAGATGTTGGTGATCGGCACCTCAGCCGTGGGAATCAAATAAAACTCACGCTCATCATCAAGCTTAAACAGATCTTCCTCAAACTTGGGTAGCTGCCCTGTTCCATAAAGAGACTCGCGATTGACAATATAGGGTACATAGACCTCTTCGTAGCCATGGTCCTGAATATGGGTGTTGAGCATAAACTGGGTCAATGCCCGGTGCAGACTGGCCAGCCCACCGCGCATTTGCGAAAATCTTGACCCGGTTATTTTAGACGCCGCATCAAAGTCCAAACCATTGATCGCAGCGCCGAGATCTACATGATCTTTAACCTCAAAATCAAAGGCTCGGGGCTCACCCCAGCGACGAACCTCTACATTGTCCTCTTCGTCTGAGCCAGCTGGTACAGAGTGGTGAGGAACATTTGGGATACCCTGTAAAAGTCCATCCAGCTCTTCTTGCACAGCTGCAAGTGCAGTATCAGCGGCAGCGGAATCAGTTTTGATCTGCTCGCCTCTAGCTTTCAAAGGCTCTATATCTTCACCATTGGCTTTGGCCTCACCAATCAGTTTGCCCATAGACTTGGAGAAGCTATTGCGCTCCTGCTGTAGATTCTCAGCAATCAATTGACGCTCTTTGCGCTGAGCTTCAAGGGCCAAAAAAGCCTGGGTATCTAACTGGTAGCCTTTTACTTGCAGGCTGGCTGCAATGGCGTTTAGGTCCGAACGTAACAGCTTCGGGTCGAGCATGGTGACTTCCTTAAAATTAAATCAAATACAAACGTGTTAGCCAGACCGCCACAACTATGGCAGCCAAGCACAAAATAACCGTACCCAGAGCGTAAACCAGGGCCAGAAAAAGGTGGCCATTTTGCCACAGACCTAGGGCATCAAGCGAGAATGTTGAGAAAGTAGTGAAGGCGCCAAGAAAACCTATCATTAGGATGCTGCGCATCTCTGGTGGCAGTAGGCCCTTTTCTAGAATCACAACAAACAGCACGCCCATAATAAAACTACCCAGCACATTGACCGATAGTGTGGCATAGGGAAACCTATAGCTGGTGGCATCAAACACCAGGGTGCTGACGGCATAGCGAGCCATGGCTCCCAACGCGCCACCAATTGCAACCGCAAACCAATGCATTCTCATGTATCCTTGTTGTGTTGTTGACTGTGCTGCTGATCCAGTGATCGCAGCTGTTTGAGCTTGTCGCCGATCTGTTTTTCCAAGCCATTATCTGTGGGATAGTAGTATTGCTTATCGCCCAGCTCTTCGGGTAAATATTGTTCTCCGGCAGCATAGGCACTCTCTTCGCTGTGGGCATAGCGATAACCCTTGCCATAATCCAGCTCTTTCATAAGTTTGGTGGGTGCATTGCGCAGATGCATAGGAACCTCGTAGCTGGGCAGAGACTGCACATCGGCCATGGTCGCCTTAAATGCGCTGTACACGGCGTTGCTCTTGGCGGCTATGGCGCAGTAAATCACGGCCTGAGCCAGGGCTAGCTCACCTTCCGGGCTACCTAGACGCTCTTGGATATTCCAAGCATTGAGCGCTAATTCAAGGGCTCTGGGGTCTGCGTTACCAATATCTTCTGTGGCCATTCGCGCCACTCGCCGGGCTATATACAGAGGGTCACAGCCGCCGTCCAGCATACGACATAGCCAGTAGAGTGCCGCATCTGGAGATGATCCGCGGACTGATTTGTGCAGCGCAGATATCTGATCGTAAAAATATTCGCCGCCTTTGTCGAAGCGCCTGGTATCACCCACTAACACCTGCTCAAGCACAGCGGTGTCAATTACCGCCGAGTCAGCCTGCTCAGTGGCCAGATCATTGGCAATCTCAAGTAGATTGAGAGCGCGGCGAGCATCGCCATCTGCAGCATCGGCGAGTAGCTCTAGAGCGGCCTCTTCCATTTGCAGGGGCCGCTGCCCCAAGCCATCCTGCTTGTTGAGAATGGCTTGCTGTATAACTATTTTAATCTGCTCTGTGTCGAGACTTTTCAACACATAGACACGACAGCGTGACAACAGTGCGTTATTTAATTCAAAGGAGGGGTTTTCCGTAGTAGCACCTATAAACACCAGGGTACCGTCCTCTACAAAGGGCAAAAATGCATCCTGTTGGGACTTGTTAAAACGGTGCACTTCATCCACAAACAGTATGGTTTTGCGCCCCCGCAGGTCTCGCTGCTCCTCGGCCTTGGCAATGGACTCACGAATCTCTTTTACCCCGGACAATACTGCCGAAATACTCTCGAAGTGAGCGTCGGCAGAGGCGGCAATAATCTTTGCCAGTGTGGTTTTGCCTACCCCCGGCGGACCCCAGAAAACCATCGAGTGCAAAGTTTGGCTTTCAATCGCCTCTCGCAGCGGCTTACCCGGGCCAATCAGATGTTGCTGACCATAGAACCCATCCAGAGTATCAGGCCGCATGCGGGCTGCCAGAGGTTGGTACAGTTGCTGGCTAAACAGATCAGTCATTGCGAATAACATCCACGCCAAGCGGAATCTCAAAGACAAATAGATCTGCGCCAAGAGGCGGATTATATTCGAGCTCAGAAAAACTAATGCGCGCGACCTGACCAAGATTATCGGTCAGAGCTATGGAGGTGGGTAGCAGATTATCAAAATCAATCTGCACTGAGCTAAACAGGCTAGTGCCCTGCTCTGCTGTCAGTAAAAATGATCCCGCTGAAAGCTGCTCGACCATATAGGCGCTGTCCAATGCCTGCAGATCTCCAGAGAACAGCATAGCGGGCGCAGATTGAATATCGCCTGTAAAAGGCTGCACCATAACCTGCTCTAGGTCAGGGTCATAGACCCAGAGGCTGTTACCGTCTGAAATCACCTGCTGGGGCATGGGCTGCTCTACTATCCAGCGCAAGCTATTGGGTTTGGCGACCTGAAACAAGCCATTGGAGTGCTGCAACTCAACACCATTGGCATCGACCATGTGCTGTTCAAACTGCGCAGACAGACTGACAATAGGCTCCAATAAATCGCGGAGCTGTTGAATATCTCCGCCATCGTCACTGGCATAGGCGCCAATAGCCAATGGCAGGCTAAGAAGCGAGACTATAGATTTTAAAAGCTGCATATTAGATTATCTCTGTTTAAACAGCGTTTTCTATGACTTGGGCGCCAGAATATCCCTGCTGCCATTGCTGCTCATGGGGCTAACCACACCAGCAGCTTCCATTTGCTCGATGAGCCTTGCGGCACGATTGTAGCCAACCCGCAATTTACGCTGCACCGAGGAAATTGAAGCTTTGCGACTCTCCAACACAAAGGCCACTGCCTCATCATAGAGTGGATCGGACTCAGCGTCCTCTTCCCCCTCCTCGCTACCACTAAAGCCAGGTACAGGGATAGATGCCACCGCTGATTCGTCGATAATTTCATCCAGGTAATTGGGCACGCCTCTGCGCTTCCAATCAGCCACTACCTTATGCACCTCGTGATCATCAACAAAGCAGCCATGAACACGCTCTGGCACACTGGTGCCAGGCGGCAGATAGAGCATATCGCCATGGCCGAGCAGCTGCTCTGCCCCGCCCTGATCGAGAATGGTTCTGGAGTCGATCTTGGAGGATACTTGGAAGGCAATTCTGGAAGGCACATTGGCTTTGATCAGGCCGGTTATAACATCGACCGAGGGTCGCTGAGTGGCCAGTATTAGGTGGATACCTGCCGCCCTGGCTTTCTGGGCAATGCGGGCAATAAGTTGCTCTACTTTTTTGCCGACGATCATCATCATATCGGCAAATTCATCAATCACCACCACTATGTAAGGTAATGTCTCAAGGCTCGGAGCCTCTGGAGCCTCCTGACTGGCATCCCAACCCATTTCATCTGGATTAAAAGTCCACAGAGGATCACTGATAGGGTTGCCCGCTTTAATAGCATCCTCTACTTTGCGGTTATACCCCGCCAGATTGCGCACACCCAGTGCGGCCATAAGCTTGTAGCGCCGCTCCATCTCACCGACACACCAGCGCAGACTGCCGGCGGCGTCTTTCATATCAGTAATAACTGGTGTCAGTAGATGGGGAATATCGTCGTAGACCGAGAGTTCTAGCATTTTAGGGTCGATAAGAATCAGCTTGACCTCTTCCGGCGACGACTTAAATAGCAGACTGAGCAGCATGGCATTAATGCCCACAGACTTACCGGAACCAGTGGTACCTGCCACTAACAGATGGGGCATTTTTGCCAGATCAGCTACTGAGGGAACACCGGCAATATCATGACCCAGAGCCAGCGTTAAGGGCGAGTTGGAGCGATCATATGCCTCAGATGACAGCACCTCACTCAACCGCACCATTTCACGTTTTTCATTGGGGATCTCAATACCGACCACCGACTTGCCCGGAATCACCTCGACCACTCGCACACTGATAACGGCCATGGAACGAGCCAGATCTTTGGCCAGACCACTGATGCGACTGACTTTTACGCCAGCAGCCGGTTGAATCTCAAACCTGGTAACCACGGGTCCGGGCAATACTTCAACCACCTCAGCCTTGATCCCAAAGTCCTGTAACTTTAGCTCCAACAGTCTCGACAGATGCTCAAGAGACTCCTCTGAGTAACCAGTGTCATTGGATTTGTCTGAGGGGTCGAGCAGATTAAGAGGCGGCAGTGAGCCCACAATCTCGGTATCAGCAAACAAGGTCTGCTGCTTCTCACGCTCAATTCTGGGACTAACTTCAGGCTTGGCCTTGGGCGCCTGAATGGTTGGAGGCTTGCGCTGTTTAGTGCTCTTTACCGCAGCCTCTACCTTGACCATGCGCTCAGCCTGAGCTTCTTTAGAAGCTCGTAGCTCGCGCTGCCGCCGCTGTCGCTCTGCCAGGGCGTCGGCCATGGTGGCTATGCCATTGAGTGTAAGATCTCCCAGGCGATCTATGGTACGAATCCAGGAAATATCAGCAAATACAGTGAGTCCGAAAAGAAATAGCGCCAGCAGTAACAATGTACTACCGGTGTAACTGAACGCTGCTATGACCGCTTCGCCGATTTTGCTGCCCAAAATACCGCCACTGCCAAAGGGATAGTAAGCCAGGTTGTCCAGATACTGAATATTGGCCAGCGAGGTGGCGCTTATCATTACCAAACTAAAGCCGATCACTCGCAAGATAAAACTGACCGAGTCAAAGTCCTCTCGCTCAGATAGAAAGTGGGTTCGCAGAATCTGCATGGCACGAATGGCAAGCAGCAGCGGAAAAAGATAAGCCATGCCACCAAATAAGGAGAAAAATACATCGGACAGCCAAGCACCTACAGGTCCTATCAAGTTGGCTACATCGGCTCGAGAGCCAGTATGAGACCAGCCAGGATCCTCTGACGAGTAGGTAAGCAGAGCAAGCAATAGGATAATACACAGAGCTATCCAGCCTATCAGGGCGCCTTCTGCCAGCAGCTTTTTACTGCGGGATTGCGCTTCGCTGTCGCTGGCTGGCGCTCTATGCGCTGTTTTATTTTGGTCAGTGCTCAACGGCCATTTTCCCTGTAGTTTTTGCGTAATCAATTGTAGCTGATTCCAGCATAAACGCCATGCTGGAGCGCGATAATAAGCAACTATGCCCTAAATATAAAAAACCAATTGGTGATGCCAGCGGGATTCTTTATGATAGCGCCCTATTCGCGTTCCCCGGCAACTGTTAGCCGCCACTTTTTGAAAGGTAGAATCTGTTTTATGTCTGAATCACAACATTACCCTCTGATTATTCTTGGGTCTGGCCCCGCTGGCTGGACCGCTGCTGTCTACGCAGCACGCGCAAACTTAAATCCGGTGGTTATCACTGGCATTCAGCAAGGTGGACAGCTGACAACCACCACGGACGTAGATAACTGGCCTGGGGATGCAGATGGCGTTCAAGGCCCTGATCTGATGGTGCGCATGCAGAAACATGCCGAGCGCTTTGATACCAAGACTATTTTCGATCATATCGACTCTGTTGACGTATCCAGCAAGCCCTTTACCCTGGTTGGCACCAGCACCTATACCTGCGACGCGCTAATTATCGCCACTGGAGCCTCTGCGCAGTATTTGGGTCTACCATCCGAAGAGGCGTTTATGGGTAAAGGTGTATCTGCCTGCGCTACCTGTGATGGTTTCTTCTATCGCAATCAAAAAGTCGCTGTTATAGGTGGCGGTAACACTGCAGTTGAAGAGGCCCTGTACCTGTCCAATATCTGCTCAGAGGTTGTGCTGGTGCATCGCCGCGATGCTCTGCGCGCCGAAAAAATGCTCCAGGACAAGCTTTTTGAAAAAGAGAAGAATGGCAACATCAGTATTGAGTGGAATCAAAACCTCGGCGAGGTTTTGGGTGACGATGCCGGCGTGACCGGTATCCAGCTGTTTGATACTCATTCTGGAGATACCAAACAGATTGATGTGACTGGTGTATTTATTGCGATCGGTCATAAACCCAACACTGATATCTTTGCCGGTAAACTGGACATGAAAGACGGCTATCTCACCATCGCCGGAGGTCTGTCGGGCAATGCTACCGAGACCAGCGTACAGGGTGTGTTTGCTGCCGGTGATGTTGCTGATCATGTTTATCGCCAGGCAGTTACCTCAGCCGGCAGTGGCTGTATGGCCGCTCTGGATGCCGAGCGCTATCTCGATAGCTGATGAATCTGACTCTTTTAGATTCTCAGCAACCGCAATTCCCCAACCCAAATCTTGCTGTCAGGGAGCCCGATGGGCTCCTTGCTGTAGGCGGCAATCTCAAACCTTCGACTCTTTTGGACGCCTATCAACAAGGGATTTTCCCCTGGTATCAGGATGACGACCCTATTCTATGGTGGAGCCCCAGCGAACGCTGTGTTATTGATATGGATGGCTTGCATCTCTCTAAAAGCTTGCGTCGTAGCCTGCGCCGGCAGCAATATAGGGTCACCACAGATCAGAGTTTTGCCGCTGTGCTGAAAGCCTGCGCTGCCCCCAGAGACGGAAATACGGGTACCTGGATCACCGAGGAAATGGCTGAGGCCTATATGCAGCTTCACCTGCTGGGACATGCCCATTCAGTGGAGGTTTGGCAATCAGAGCAACTGGTGGGTGGCATCTATGGGGTGGCTGTGGGCGATATCTTCTGCGGAGAGTCCATGTTTAGTCGGGTAACTGATGGTTCAAAAATTGCCATGGCCTATCTTTGCAAGGCACTTCACCAGCTCGGCTATAAGTTACTCGACTGCCAATTGGAAAATAGTCACTTGATGAGTATGGGGGCCTATTTAATGCCTCGGGAGCAGTTTTTGGCCGAGCTCCAGACGGGTAACAGCAATACATTAGGTTGGCCCCAGGCTGGCACTTTAAGGGTAAATATTGAGTAATAGCTATTGATCTACTAGGCTTAGGAACTATAGCAACAATATTTTAGACTGTACTTATGACCAGAGATATTTCACCCGATATTGGCAAAATCAGGCTACTTTTAACCGAGCCCCACGATTGTAGCTATCTGGATAACCATAAGGCTACTACGGCATTTGTGGATCCCGAGACTGAGATTGATACAGAGCTATATGGACGCATGAGCGCCATGGGCTTTCGTCGCAGCGGCCTATATCTCTACTCCCCCCTGTGCAGTACCTGCAACGCCTGTGTGCCAGCGCGCATTCCCGTGATGGCTTTTCGCCCCTCTCGCTCTCAAAAGCGCTGCTTAAAACGCAATGGCGACATTACAATTAAGCAGCTCAGCCATATTAGTTTTGATCAGCACTACCCAGTTTATGATCGCTATATCTCCAGCCGCCACCATCAGGGAGATATGTTTCCACCCTCTCAGGAGCAGTTTGAGCAGTTTTTGGGCAATGCCTGGGATTGCACCAAGTATCTAGAGTTTCGCATGGGTGGCCAGCTACTTGGCTGTGCTGTGGTCGACCGGCTTCCCAATGCCCTATCTGCCATCTACACCTACTTTGACCCCGACCATGCCGAGCGCAGCCTGGGTACTCTGGCGGTGCTGTTACAGATCCAACTTGCGCAGCAGCTAGGCCTGGAATACCTCTATTTGGGGTACTGGATTGAACACTGTCAGAAAATGAACTACAAGACCAATTATCGCCCCCTGGAGTTACTGCGGGAAAATAACTGGCAACTTGCGCCTTAAGCCCCACACCGCAATCGCTGCGAAGGGCTACAAAGCGAATAATACAGATGCAATTGACTTTGCTATAACCGGCGTTTTAGGGCAAACTGCGCCCTTTTTTACAGGCATGAAAGATTTCTATGGCGAAGGAAGATCACATTGAGTTTGACGGTGAGGTAATTGATACCCTGCCAAACACTACTTTTCGAGTGAAGCTCGAAAACGACCACGTTATTATTGCCCATATCTCGGGCAAAATGCGCAAGCACTATATTCGCATTCTCACTGGCGATAAGGTCAAGGTTGAGATGACACCTTACGACCTGACAAAGGGCCGCATTACCTTCCGCGAACGCTGATCAGTACTGAGCCCACCCAGGCTGCAGGTTCCAGCTCGAGCAATCTTCACAGCTATAAAAAAGCGAGATATCCCTGAGAGATATCTCGCCTTAATATTTTCTGCCAGCATAGCGTCAATTTCTGCGCTAGCTGACCGTCACCGCCTTGGGCTCTGTGGTTACTGAAAGTTCGCCATCTTCCACAGAGACAAACACAGTGCCGCCTTTGTCAGCCAGACAGCCAAACAGTACTTCCTCGGCCAGAGGCTTCTTAATTTTCTCCTGTATCAAGCGGTCCATGGGTCTGGCGCCCATCTTAGCGTCGTAGCCATGCTCCGCCAGCCACAGACGGGCATCGTCGTCCACGTCCAGAAACACTTTCTTCTCATCAAGCTGTGACTGCAGTTGCACCAAGAACTTGTCGACCACAGTTTTTATCACATCCAAACTGAGCTCACCAAACTGTACAATGCTGTCCAGCCTGTTGCGGAACTCAGGAGTAAACATTTTCTTTATGGCCTCCATACCGTCAGTCGCGTGATCCTGCTGAGCAAATCCCATAGATGCTCTGCTCATCAGCTCGGCGCCAGCATTGGTGGTCATAATCAGAATAACATTGCGGAAATCCGCTTTGCGGCCATTGTTGTCGGTCAATGTGCCGTGATCCATAACCTGCAGCAGCAGATTAAACACGTCAGGGTGGGCCTTTTCGACCTCATCCAGCAGGATAATTGAATGGGGCTGTTTGGTTACCGCCTCGGTCAATAGTCCGCCCTGGTCATAGCCAACATAACCAGGAGGTGCCCCTATTAGCCTGGAGACAGTATGACGCTCCATATACTCTGACATATCAAAACGAATCAGCTCTACTCCCAGCACATTGGCCAGCTGTCGGCTCACTTCGGTTTTACCTACCCCAGTGGGTCCTGCAAAAAGGAAGCTGCCAATAGGTTTCTCACCCTCTCTCAGTCCGGCTCGTGCCAGCTTGATTGAGGTGGCCAGAGCATCAATAGCAGGGTCCTGACCAAAGACCACCATCTTGAGCTTCTCTGCCAGACCTTTAAGCTGGGCCTTGTCTGAGCTGGATACGCTTTTTGCCGGTATTCTGGCAATCTTGGAGATGACCAGTTCGATATCACTGACACCAATGGTTTTCTTGCGACGGCTCTCGGGCTGCAGACGCTGGTATGCGCCAGCTTCATCAATCACATCTATGGCCTTGTCAGGCAAAAAGCGGTCCGTGATATGGCGGCTGGACAGCTCTGCTGCCACCTTGAGGGCCGGGTTGGTAAATTTTAGATCATGATGATCTTCAAACCTTGATTTAAGGCCTTTGAGTATCTCGTAGGTCTCCTGAATCGTGGGTTCAGGCACATCAATCTTTTGGAAACGGCGAGAAAGCGCGTGATCCTTCTCGAAAATCCCTCGATATTCCTGGAAGGTAGTCGAACCCACGCATCTTAATTGACCTGAAGACAGCAGAGGCTTTAACAAATTAGAGGCGTCCATCACACCGCCGGAGGCTGCGCCTGCACCGATAATGGTATGTATCTCATCTATAAACAGGATGGATTTTTCTTTCTTCACCAGTTCGGCAATAATGCCTTTGAGGCGTTTTTCAAAATCACCCCGGTACTTGGTACCTGCCAGCAATGAACCCATATCCAGCGAATAAACCGTGCTATCGAGCATGGGTTCGGGCACCTGCTCTTCGACAATCAATTTGGCCAGACCCTCGGCGATAGCAGTTTTACCCACTCCAGATTCCCCTACCAACAGAGGGTTGTTCTTGCGCCGGCGAATCAAAATCTGGCTGACACGCTCAATCTCGGCACTGCGACCCACCAGAGGATCGATTTCGCCCAACTTAGCTTGCTCATTGAGATTGGTAGCAAATTGACTAAGCAGGCTCTCTTCTTGGTTTTCAGAGCCCCCAGCAGCGGAGTCAGTCTCCTCATGCTCGCTGTGACGGTGCTCGGAATGATCGGCATACTTTGAAATCCCATGGGATATATAGTTGACCACATCAATGCGCGCTATATTCTGCAACCGTAGGAAGTAAACAGCCTGACTCTCCTGCTCGCTAAATATAGCAACCACCACATTGGCACCTACCACTTCACTGTTATTGGCCGAGTTAACCTGGAATACCGCACGCTGCAAAACACGCTGGAAGCCGTGTGTTGGCTGGGTTTCCTGCTCCAACTGAGTCTCGGGAATGGTGGGCATGGTAGAGTCGATAAATTCAGTCAGATCCTGCCGCAGAATATCCAGGTCAGCGCCACAGGCTTTAAGCACATTGGATGCGGAGGCGTCGTCCAACAGTGCCAGCAGCAGATGTTCTACCGTCATAAACTCATGACGCTTCTCACGGGCTGTTTTAAACGCCAGGTTAAGGGTGACTTCAAGCTCTCTACTTAACATATCTATGACTCTTCTTCATCGTCGCAGGGTTCTATTTCACACAGTAGCGGGTGCTGATGGTCCATCGAGTATTGATTTACGACTGCCGCTTTCGTCTCTGCTACATCTTCAGTATAGATGCCACAGACGCCCTTTCCCTCGGTGTGTATCTTAAGCATGATCCGAGTCGCATTCTCTCGCGACTTGTAAAAAAACTGCTCGATTAGTTCAACTACAAATTCCATGGGTGTGTAGTCGTCATTTAACAGTACTACTTGAAACATACGGGGCTTCTTTAACTTTGGCCTTGATTCTTCGACCACAGTATCGCTGTCGCGTTGCCAATCTGGAATATTTTTTTCGTCGCTCATGTAAAAACAGCCGATTATTTAACAATAAAATAGTGCCTGTATCTTACAACAGAACTCCTGACCCAGTGAACTGATGAGCGGTACTTGTGAAGAAAGATACGGCAATTTAGTCTTTCCGAACCCTTATTGACAGTGGTCGCGGGTAAAAACAAGATGTTTGCTCTGTTTTACGGCCTCTCAACTGTTATCTCTGAATGATAACCACTCAAGGGTATCGGAGATTGATTCGGTACTGCTCTTATATAGTTCTGAGTTAATTCTTAATTACTTCAATGGATGAAGGCAGAAGGTCATGGCAAAAATAGGAACCATAAAATGGTTTAGCAACGCAAAAGGGTTCGGCTTTATTCTCCCCAATGACGGTGAGGGAGATATATTTGTTCACTATAGTGCAATTAATATACAGGGTTACAAAACATTAAAGGCGGGGCAGCTGGTCCGTTACGAGACTGAGCGCGGCGATAAGGGGCTCCATGCTACTAATATAACCCCTGTTGAGTCAGATAAAGATCTGACTAAAGTCAGAGCCAGACCAGTTATCGCTGGGGTAGTCGCATAAGCTACTTTGCAGAGGCGAAAAAAAACCGGCCCTCTAAACCAGGGCCGGTTTTTTTCAACAGACAGCCTGGGCTGCTTGCCAGAGTTACATGTTATCGATCATTGCATCGCCAAACTCAGAGCAGGACATCAGCACGGCATCTTCCATTAGTCGCTCAAAATCGTAGGTGACTTTCTTTTCAGAGATAGCACCTTCAATACCTTTGATAACCAGATCCGCAGCTTCACCCCAACCCAGATGACGCAGCATCATTTCAGCAGAGAGAATTAAGGAGCCTGGATTAACCTTATCCTGGCCTGCATATTTTGGTGCCGTACCATGAGTAGCCTCAAAGATCGCTACATCGTCAGACAAATTAGCGCCCGGCGCAATACCAATGCCGCCTACCTGAGCAGCCAGAGCATCAGAAATATAGTCGCCATTGAGATTCAATGTGGCCAGTACACTGTACTCGTCTGGACGGAGAATAATTTGCTGCAGCATGGCATCAGCAATGACATCTTTGATAATAATATCCTCGCCAGTCTTAGGATTCTTAACCACATGCCATGGACCGCCATCCAGAGGCTTGCCGCCAAACTGCTCTGCAGCGACTTCATAACCCCAGTCACAGAAAGCGCCCTCGGTAAACTTCATGATATTGCCTTTATGCACCAGAGTCACAGAGGGCTTGTTCTGGTCTATCGCATACTGGATTGCCTTGCTGACAAGACGCTTGGTGCCCTGTTCGGAGACTGGCTTAACACCTATACCACAGTTTTCATCGAAGCGGATTTTGCTAACGCTCATTTCGTCCTGGAGAAATTTGATTACCTTATTGGCTTCATCTGTACCTGCGCGCCATTCGATGCCTGCATAGATATCTTCTGAGTTTTCGCGGAAGATACACATATCTACTTTATTAGGCTCTTTTACTGGTGAAGGCACGCCCTCAAACCAGCGTACTGGGCGCTGGCAGACAAACAGATCAAGTTCTTGGCGAAGTGCAACATTTAAAGACCTAAAACCACCTCCCACTGGCGTGGTCAGTGGGCCTTTAATCGAGACGGCATAGTCTTTAACTGCTTCTAGAGTCTCAGCGGGGAACCAGTCACCTTCGTACATCTCAGCGGCTTTTTCACCACAGTAGACTTCCATCCAGGAAATTTGTTTGCTGCCACCATAGGCTTTAGCCACAGCAGCATCGATAACCTTTACCATAACTGGGGTAATATCGACGCCGATACCATCACCCTCAATAAAAGGAATAATTGGATTATTCGGTACATTTAAAGATAGGTCGGCATTGACTGTAATTTTTTCACCAGATTGTGGAACCTGGATATGTTGGTATCCCATTATGATCTCCGAGAATTAAAAGCTTAGGTTAAGAATGTTTTGTAAAAAATTTACCAGATTGGCAGTATTTTACAGTATTTCGCGCCTTTTTTGTAACCTTGTTTCATTTACAATAGCTCTAAATGGAGAAAAAAATTGGCCAAATTGATCATATTTAATAAACCCTACAAGGTGCTGAGCCAATTCACCACTGACAGTGACAAACCTACGCTCGCAGATTATGTATCTGTTAAGCAAGTCTACCCAGCTGGCCGTCTGGATTTTGACTCCGAGGGCCTGCTATTACTGACTGACAATGGGCAGTTACAGGCACATATCAGCGACCCCAGGCATAAGTTGACCAAGACTTACTGGGTACAGGTGGAGGGCCAGGCGACAGAGGACCACTGCAAACAACTCTGTCGGGGTGTAGAGTTAAAAGATGGGCCCGCTGCCGCACTGAGCTGCGAGCTACTGGCACCCCCCCAACTTTGGGATCGCAACCCGCCTATCCGGGTACGTCAGTCGATCCCAGACAGCTGGCTAGCCATTACCATTGCCGAGGGGCGCAATCGGCAGGTACGGCGGATGACCGCAGCCGTTAATCTGCCAACACTGCGACTGGTGCGCACACAGATCGGCGAGTGGAATCTCAGTAATCTGCAGCCTGGAGAGTATCGTCAGCTCAGGGTGCCCTCTCCCGCTAGTAACCGTCGCCCACAGCCTGGTCGCAAAACCCGGTCCAAGCCAGCAAAAAAACCAGACTAGAGATTCCAATATGCCAGATAAAATACATCTTACGGTGGCTACAGTGGTGGAAAAAGACGGTCTTTTTCTGATGGTTAGGGAGACGAAGGCTGGGGTGCAGTTTATCAATCAGCCCGCAGGTCATGTTGAGCCCGGAGAGGATATTTTACAGGCCGCCCTTCGCGAAACCATGGAGGAAACTGGCTGGGAAGTAGCAATCAGCGGCTTTCTCGGCTTCTCAACCCACTTCGCCGCCGCAAATGGGGTTACTTATTACCGCATGAGCTTTGTAGCTCAGCCGGTGCGTTTTGATAGTCAGGCAGTGATTGACGAGGATATAGATCAAGCCCTTTGGATGTCACTGGACGAGATACGGGCCCAAGATCAGCAGTTGCGCAGCCCTATGGTGCTTGATTGCATAGAGGATTATCTCGCTAAGCGTATTTTTCCTTTGGATATATTTCGCAACAGCTTATAGTGTCGCCTTAAAAATCGCTGAGCCAAATTGCTGACGGCAACCAGAATACCCATGAACAGATCCCAAAAAGTTATTGTAGGCATGTCCGGTGGAGTTGACTCCTCGGTAGCCGCTTTTTTGCTTATTGAGCAGGGCTACCAGGTGGAAGGCCTGTTTATGAAAAACTGGGATGAGGACGATGGCTCCGAGTACTGCACTGCCAAAGCTGATCTGGCTGATGCCCAACAGGTCTGCGACAGGCTGAATATCCCTCTGCACACCGCAAATTTCGCTGCCGACTATTGGGACAATGTCTTTGAGTACTTTTTGGCCGAGTATCGCGCCGGTCGCACACCCAACCCGGATATTTTGTGCAACCGGGAGATTAAATTTAAGGTGTTTTTAGACTATGCACAAATTATGGGTGCCGACTACATTGCCACCGGACATTACACCAGAGTGAACTCACAGGGCCAGCAGTCCCAGCTACTTAAGGGCTTGGATAATAACAAAGATCAGAGCTACTTTTTGCATGCAGTCGCAGAGAGCGCCTTCTCCAAATCACTGTTCCCTGTGGGCGAGCTTGAAAAGCCAGAGGTGCGGCGGATTGCCGAAGAGCAGGGTTTTGTAACCTCATCGAAAAAAGATAGCACTGGCATCTGCTTTATTGGCGAACGTCGATTTAAGGATTTTCTTGAACAGTACTTGCCAGCTCAGCCCGGCGAGATGCGCACGCCCGAGGGCTTGCTAATGGGTGAGCACCAGGGGCTGATGTTTTACACCCTGGGACAGCGCCAGGGTCTGGGTATCGGTGGCGTAAAAGGCAGTAGCGACGAGCCCTGGTTTACCCTGGATAAGGATCTGGACAATAATATTTTGATTGTGGGTCAGGGAATCAATCATCCACTGCTGTTTACCAATCAACTTGCTGCAACAGATATTAACTGGATCAATGGTCAACCTGAGTCACCACTGCAGTGCTCTGCCAAAACACGTTATCGACAACCAGATCAGCTTTGCTGGGTCTCACCTACTGCGGATGGTGGCTGCGAGGTGGTTTTTGATCAGCCCCAGCGGGCTGTGACACCTGGACAGTCTGTGGTGTTTTATCAAGATGATCTGTGCCTGGGTGGCGGTACTATTGAGCGCGCCTGGAATGCTGAATCACATGGTAAAGGCCAGGAGTTCGCTTGATATTTTCTCGTCCAACCCAGGAGCAGGCTCTAGCACTGGCTGCAGTGTTTCAAGCCTGTGAACTGGTAGCTGAGCTTGCCCATGGGGGTGAAGTGGACAGCACCAAACTTGAAATGGCCATGACTGCCCTGCTCAATCAGACCCCAGACTCTCTCGCAGACCTCTATGGTCCGGTGGCCAATCTAACCACCGGCATCAACTCAATGAGCAGCTTTATGGGTCCGCAAGCATCCAATGCCAGGCATCCAGAAGTTATGCGTTATGCAATATCGGTGTTATATCTGGCGCGCAAATTATCTGCCAATAAAGTCATGCTGGGCAAAATTGCTGAGGGCATTGCAGGGGCGGCACGCCAGGCGCAGCATTTTTCCCCTACCCATGACAATGTGATTGGCAATATCGACTCCCTATACCAGTCCACTGTGAGCACCATGCGTCTGCGCATCCAGGTTGGCGGTTCGGGCAACTATCTACAGCAACCGGCGATAGCTCAGCGTATTCGCTGCCTGCTATTTATGGCAGTTCGCAGTGCTTTTCTTTGGCAGCAGCTGGGGGGCACAAGAATTCATCTTATGCTTCATCGCAAGAATCTCGTCAGATTACTGCCTCAGTTATAGCCTGTAATCATCAAATAGTCCTGCAATTGAATTCTGAAATCAAAGTTCAAATCCGTTATTATTAGCGCCCTCTTACACCCCACCAGACTGGAAGCCAATATGGACAACACTGCACTCTCCTCGCTAACCGCTATTTCACCTATCGATGGTCGCTATGGCTCTAAAACACAGAGGTTGCGAACCGTCTTTAGCGAGTTTGGTCTGATCCGCTATCGCGTTTTAGTCGAGGTCCGCTGGCTGCAGCATTTGGCAGCAAATCCCAAAATAAAAGAAGTGGCCGCGTTTTCCAGCGAAGCCAACAATCTGCTCAATAATCTCGCAGAAAACTTTACCGAAGAGCAGGCTCTACGCATCAAAGAAATTGAGCGCACTACCAATCACGATGTTAAAGCAGTGGAATATCTGATCAAGGAAACCATTGCTGACAACCCCGAGTTACAGGCCGTCAGTGAGTTTGTTCACTTTGCCTGCACCTCTGAAGATATTAACAATCTATCCCATGCGCTGATGCTTAAAGAGGGTCGTGATCAGGTTGTGCTACCAACTCTACAATCGATTGCTGACCAGCTGGCAACCATGGGCAAAGAATACGCCTCGGTGCCCATGCTATCACGAACCCATGGCCAGACTGCTTCGCCAACCACTGTGGGCAAAGAGTTTGCCAATGTTGCCTACCGTCTGCAGCGGCAGATTGCTCAGATTGATCAGGTGCCACTGTTGGGTAAAATCAATGGTGCTGTAGGTAATTACAACGCCCATATCTCCGCCTACCCAGAAGTTGAATGGGCTGCCAGTGCCAAGCAGTTTATCGAACAGCTGGGACTGGACTACAACCCCTACACGACTCAGATTGAACCCCATGACTATATGGCGGAGCTATTTGATGCACTGGCACGCTCCAATACTATTCTCATCGATTTTGCTCGCGATATCTGGGGCTATATCTCCATGGGTTATTTCAAGCAGAAAACCATTGCCGGTGAAGTAGGCTCCTCAACCATGCCTCACAAGGTAAACCCAATCGATTTTGAAAACGCCGAGGGCAATATGGGTATTGCCAATGCTCTGTTCGGTCACCTGGCTAGCAAGCTACCTGTATCCCGCTGGCAGAGAGATCTTACCGACTCTACAGTACTGCGTAATATGGGAGTGGGTCTGGGTTACAACCTGATTGCCTATGCCTCATTGGAAAAGGGCCTGGGCAAGCTGCAACTCAACAACGACAGACTAGCGGCCGATTTGGACTCCAGCTGGGAAGTTCTGGCAGAGCCCATTCAAACAGTCATGCGTCGCTATGGCATCGAAGAGCCCTACGAGAAACTCAAGGCTCTGACCCGAGGCAATGTTATGGATCAAGCGACCATCCAAAGCTTTATTGATAGCCTAGATATTCCTGACAAGGCCAAGGCTGAACTCAAGGCCCTGACTCCGGCCAGCTATATCGGCAGCGCCGAACAACAGGCGAGAGATATTTAACTCCGATGAATGACCAGCTTGCGGTGCTTGGCGATATAAGCCCTGAGGAATTTTTAAGGGATTACTGGCAGAAAAAACCGCTGTTGATCCGCAATGCTGTACCGGGTTTTGAACCGCCCATCGATGGAGACGAGCTGGCTGGCTTGGCTCTTGAGCCTGAGGTTGAGTCTCGCTTGGTGCTGGGCAGCAACTGGCAACTGGAAAATGGTCCATTCACAGAGGAGCGCTTTGAGACATTGCCCTCCAGTCACTGGACTCTGTTGGTACAGGCTGTTGATCTCTGGATTCCAGAAGTGGCGGCCCTGCTCGAGCGGTTTAGCTTCCTACCGCCCTGGCGTCGAGACGATATTATGGTTAGCTACGCAGAGGATGGCGGCAGCGTAGGACCGCACTTCGACTACTACGATGTATTTCTTTTGCAGGGTGCCGGTCAGCGCCGCTGGCAGATTGGCCAGCCCTGCAATAGCCAGAGCCCATTGATTGATGGCACAGACTTAAAGATTCTCAGCGAATTTAGGGCCACTGATGAATGGCTGCTCAACTGCGGAGATATGCTCTATATACCGCCCAAAATTGCCCACCATGGCGTGGCCATAGGTGAGTGCACTACCTTCTCGGTGGGGTTTCGGGCGCCCGCGGCCACAGAGATGCTCGATGACTTGGCCACCGAACTACTGAGCCGTGGCCTGGCGCCCAGCTATTTAACCGATCCTCCGCTGACACCCGCTATGGCTAATGACAATATACCCAGGGCCTACATCGCCAAGATAAGATCGCTACTGTTGGAGCTTTTAGAGGACGATCAGTTGCTGGCGGAATGGTTTGCCCAGTACATGACTGAGCCCAAATACCCCATGCTGACAGATATTACCGGAGAGCAGCGGCGCGCTAGCATAGGCAGCGCAGATGAGCCCGGCGGCGAACGCCATTTTATTAACGGATTGCAGCAGGACCAGCTGTAGGCTCGGCACACAAACAGGTTGACTATTCAGCCTGTGACACAGCTCCAGAGCCCTCTCGGCGATAGTCTGAAGCGCCAAAAAGTCTGCTGCCGGTTTTTCTTTGGATGCTCTGTGTAGCCCCCAGACGGCCAGGCTTATCACTGATTCTGTGGCCCATTTCTTTTAGGCGATTGATAGTATCCACTGAGATACCGGACTCATAAAAAATATTATCCGGCAGCCATTGGTGATGGATTCTGGGGGCAGCAGTTGCCTCCGCCACACCCATATCGAACTCCACCACATTGAGAAGTAGCTGCATGGTGATGGTGATAATCGTGCTGCCTCCCGGTGTGCCGGTGGCCAGAATAGGATCTCCGTCGGCATCGAAGGCAATGGTTGGCGTCATAGATGAAAGTGGCCTTTTGCCCGGTTCAATGGCATTGGCCACTCCCCCCACCAAACCATAACCATTGGGCGAGCCAGGTTTTGAGGAGAAATCATCCATTTCATTGTTTAACAAAAACCCTGCCCCGGCTACCGAGATACCGCTACCGTAGGAAAAATTGAGAGTATAGGTATTGCTTACTACGTTACCCCACTGATCCCAGGTGCTGAAGTGGGTAGTCTCAATGCTCTCTTTGGCGGCCTGGGGGGTTGGCGCTGAGTCACTGAGGCCAGGTTTAATATCGGCAGACCGGCTGGAGTGCAGAGGATCGATTTGATCTCGCAACATAGCCGCATATTTTTTATCCGTAAGTTGTGCCACTGGCACTGGGAAGAAGTCCGGGTCGCCCAGATAGAGACTGCGGTCTGCATAGGCCCGACGCATGGACTCTACCAGGCGGTGGATATAATCTGCGCTATTGTGGCCCAGACCTCTGAGGTCCCAGCCCTCCAGAATATTAAGCATCTGAACCATATGTACACCACCTGATGAAGGCGGGGGCATTGCGCAGACACGGGTTTCCCGATAATCGCCACATATGGGCTGACGCTCAACCACTTGATAGTTGCTCAGGTCGCGATGACTAATCATACCGCCAGATGACTGCATCTGGGCAACGATCAAATCCGCAGTTTTTCCCTCATAGAACTCCTCAGAGCCACCTTTGGCAATGCGCGCCAATGTCTTACTGAGATCGGCCTGCACCAATTTCTCACCGCGCTCATACATAGCGCCCTGAGGCTTAAAGAAATACGCTTTACTGGCAGGGTCTTGCTGTAATCGCTCAGCTCTGGATTTAAGAGAATCGGAGAGATCGGCACTCACCGCAAAGCCGTCGCGGGCAAGCTTAATAGCCGGTTGCATCACCTGCTTTAGTGTCAGTAGGCCGTATTTCTCCTGGGCATGAATCAACCCAGCCACGGTACCAGGTACACCGGATGATTCGATACTGTAGCGGGCTTTCTGGTTGTCTACATCGCCCTCTCTGTCAAGAAACATATCCCGGTGAGCTTCAGCGGGGGCCATTTCTCGATAGTCAATTGCAATAGTTTTATCGGCCTCTGCCAAATGCACCAGCATAAAACCACCGCCGCCCAGATTACCGGCACGCGGCAAGGTTACCGCCAGTGCAAAGCCGGTGGCCACAGCAGCATCTACTGCATTGCCTCCGGCAGAGAGAATATCAGCACCTACTCGGCTGGCAATAAGCTCCTGGGAAACCACCATACCGGTCTCGCTGATAACCGGGTGAAAGCGCGCCTTGGAATCTAATAGAGCTGTGCTATAAGCAAATAACGAAAAGAGACTGCAGACTAAGGCAGTAATAGGAAAGATCAATAGGTTTTTCATACAGAGCTCTGTGGTTAATCGTCTTTTGCTGATGGGGCGACATTTTTTATTAATTGCCGCGCCAAGGCAATCATAAATGCAACAATTTAATGCACATAGGCGACAATTTCACAGATTAAGCAGTATTCAGGCTAGAGGTTCGGCAGAGACAATGACTCCGTTGTTGTCAGCGTAGAGATATTCTCCGGGATTAAAAGTAACCCCGCCAAAACTTACCGCAATATCCAGCTCTCCAACCCCTTTTTTGTCGGTTTTCATCGGGTGGACTCCCAGCGCCTGAACCCCAATGTCTGTAGCCATTATCTGATCTATATCGCGAATACAGCCATAGATAATCAGCCCCGCCCAACCATTTTCAGCGGCCTGCTCTGCTAGCATATCGCCGAGGCAGGCGCGGCGCAGACTGCCTCCTGCATCGACCACGATAACCCGGCCGTCTCCAGGCGTGCCAACCAGCTGTTTCACCATGGAGTTATCTTCGAAACACTTCACAGTTACAATCGGCCCGCAAAACTGCTCACGCCCACCAAAGTTGCTCAGCATGGGCTCGACAACACGCACCAGTTGTGGGTACTGATCGCAGAGATCGGGAGTTGACTGCATACTAACCCCTGGCCTTGGCTTTTTGACGGTAGGCGTGCAAAAGCGGTTCGGTGTAGCCACTGGGCTGCTCAAGACCCTTAAAGATCAAATCGCAGGCAGCCTGAAAGGCAATGCTCTGCTCAAAATTGGGCCCCATGCTCACATAGTCGGCATCGCCAATATTCTGAGCATCGACTACAGCAGCCATGCGCCGCAATGTCTCTCTAATCTGATCTTCGCTACAGATACCATGGTGCCACCAGTTAGTCATGTGCTGACTGGAGATGCGCAGGGTAGCGCGATCTTCCATCAGGCCTATGTTGTTAATATCTGGTACCTTAGAGCAACCAACCCCCTGCTCAACCCAGCGCACTACATAACCCAACAGGCCCTGGGCATTGTTGTCCAGTTCCAATTGAACCTCCTCTGCACTTAAAACCCTGTCCCCCAATAGCGGAATATTGAGAATATCATCCACATTG
Organism: Porticoccaceae bacterium; assembly: GCA_038135995.1. Classification (GTDB taxonomy): domain Bacteria; phylum Pseudomonadota; class Gammaproteobacteria; order Pseudomonadales; family Porticoccaceae; genus HTCC2207. The sequence goes on along the minus strand of JAYPYO010000001.1, from coordinate 5,115 downwards.
GCAGGTTCGCGCTGGGCAATTTGATCCTGCAAACTGGCAACATCGACCTGATGATAGTGCATGGCATGCAAGGTGGCTGCGGTTGGCGATGGCACCCAGGCGGTATTGGCGCCTGACTTGGGGTGAGCGATTTTGACTTTCATCATATCTGCCATATTGTCCGGTACAGCCCACATGCCTTTGCCTATCTGAGCCTTGCCTTTAAGCCCGCACGTCAGGCCAATATCCACATTCTGGTCTTCATAGGCGGAGATCCATGGTAGAGCTTTTAAATCCCCTTTGAGCGCAAAGGGACCGGCCTGCATGCTGGTATGAATCTCATCCCCTGTGCGATCCAGGAATCCGGTATTGATAAATACCACTCGATCCTTAGCGGCGCGGATACATTCTTTAAGGTTGACCGAGGTGCGGCGCTCCTCATCCATAATGCCCACTTTGATGCGGTAGCGCTCTAGTCCCAGGGCATCTTCGATGCTATTAAACAGATCATTGGTAAAAGCGACCTCTTCCGGGCCATGCATCTTGGGCTTAACTATATAAATACTGCCAGCTCGAGAGTTGTTTTGGCTACCTGAGACGTTAATGTCCTGCAATGAGATCAGACTAGTAATCATGCCGTCCATAATCCCTTCTGGAATCTCTGCGTCATCGCCATAAAGAATCGCCGGATTAGTCATTAGATGGCCCACATTGCGCACAAACATCAGGCTGCGACCACTGAGCGTCATTTCAGAGCCATCTGCTGCCAGGTATTGCCGGTGAGGGTTCATGCGGCGAATAAAACTTTTGCCATTCCTTACAATGGTCTCTTCGAGGGTTCCAGAGATTAGGCCCATCCAGTTTGAGTAAGCCAATGCCTTATCTTCAGCATCCACTGCAGCTACTGAGTCTTCGCAATCCATAATGGTAGTCAGAGCAGCCTCTAGAACAATATCTTTCACTCCGGCCCTGTCAGTTGCTCCAATTTGATGACTAGAATCGACTTGAATTTCCAAATGCAACTCATTGTTTTTTAACAATATAGAGCTAGGTTTTTCAGTCTCGCCTATGAAGCCTACAAACTGCTCAGGCTGACTGAGACCAACGACTTGCCCATCGGTCAAACTGGCTTGAAGGCACTGATTAGCCACAACATAGGCAGTGACATCTTTGTGGGAGCCAACGGCTAGAGGCGCAGCCAGATCGAGAAACTCACGACCATAGTCAATTACCTTATTGCCGCGCACCGGGTTATAGGCTCCAGCTTTCTCCGCTCCGCCGTCCTCTGAGATAACATCATTGCCGTACAGTGCATCATAGAGACTACCCCAGCGCGCATTGACGGCATTGAGAGCAAAGCGCGCGTTCATAATGGGCACTACCAGCTGGGGCCCGGCTTGGTGGGCGATCTCGCGGTCCACATTATTGGGTGAAATAGTAAAATCATCTCCCTCTGGCACCAGATAGCCGATCTGCTGTAAAAATGCTTTGTAGCTGCCAAAGTCAGCACCTGACTGCTGCTGATGCCAATTATCTATCTGAGCCTGCAGAGTCTCCCGTTTAGCCAACAGAGCCTGGTTACGAGGCGCGAAGCTGTCGATAATCCCTGCAAAACTCTGCCAGAAGCTGTCTGCATCGACACCCACCTGAGGGCAGATGCGGTCAGTAACCAGGTCATATATGGGTTTGGCGATCTTTAAGCCTGAATGCTCTACTCTGATGGTCATTTAAATGCTCTCCAGCGTTCCATTTGCACAGGACCCCGAGTCTATTGACTGCGCTCTAATTTTCCAAATCTATGGCCACTATGCTTGGTATTCAAGAAACTGATATCGAGCTGTGGAATTTATTTTAATATTTCCACAGACACAGACTTAATTAGTTGGCGCAGCCATCTGTGGCCTGGATCGTGCTGCAATAGCGGGCTCCATACCATTTTCAGCCGCATGCGTTCGATCTCAAAGGGCGGATCCAGTATCACCACCTTGTCACTGTTGGCGATCGACCTGGCAGACATGCTGGGAATAGTAACAATCAAGTCATCTTGCTCCGCCAGCAGCAGCGCCACCTGATAATGTCTTGTAAACAGCGAAATATCTCGCTTGACACCCTGCTTGCTTAACGCCTCATCCACCCAGCCAAGCCGCTGCACATCGTCTGGAGTCATGCCGACACCCACACCCATGCCTGTTTTGCTGACCCAGATATGCTTGCTGGACAGATAGCTCTCCAGACTCCAGCGATCTTTAACCGGGTTATTAGCGCTCATTACACAGCTGAAACTATCGTCCCAGAGATGCACCTGATGAAAGGATTGTGGCAGCGAATCAAACCGATTGATAACCATGTCTACCTTGCCCCTCTCAACATCGTGAAAGCTGACATCACTGGGGGTCATAATGTCCAGACGAATATTGGGCGCCTGCTTGCGCAGTTGCCGCAACAACACCGGCAGCAGCGTCGATTCCGTATAGTCACTGGCCATGATGCGGAAAATTCGGTTCGACTCCATAGGCTCAAATTCAGTCTTTGGCAATATAGCCTGTTCCGCCGCAGACAATACTTTGCGCACCATGGGTTGTAGCTCAAGAGCTCGGTCAGTGGGCGTCATACCATCGCTGGTACGCACCAAAATAGGATCGCCAAACAGGTCGCGCAGGCGCCTCAGGCTATTGGACATTGCCGGCTGACTAATCCCCAGCTCCTCAGCGGCACGGGTGACATTGCACTCTCGTAACAGTACATCTAGGTAGACAAGGAGGTTTAAATCGACTCTTGCTATATTCATTTTGATAATGCTCGCAATAGAAGCTATTGATTAGATTTATGGAGCCATGATACCTAAACTTCCTCAACAGTCAAATAAGCAAATTAACAGGTATTCTACAAAGGGGTTAGAGATGTCGACTTATCAATCAAACATAGCAGCAGTATCCAAGCTTAAAGAGGGGCAACCAGGCTGGGGTGCGATCAGTGCCGAGTCTGCAGCTCGCATGCGCCTGCAAAACCGTTTTCAAACTGGGTTGGATATAGCCAGATATACTGCGGGCATAATGCGTGCAGATATGGCTGCCTACGACGCCGACTCATCGGCCTATACGCAGTCACTGGGGTGCTGGCACGGGTTTATCGGTCAGCAGAAGCTTATCTCGATTAAGAAACATTTTGGTAGCACGGATAAAAAATACCTCTACCTCTCTGGCTGGATGGTCGCTGCTCTGCGCTCAGAGTTTGGCCCTCTGCCTGACCAGTCAATGCATGAGAAAACCTCTGTAGCCTCACTTATTGGAGAACTCTATACATTCCTGCGGCAGGCAGACGCCCGTGAGCTCGGCGGCCTATTCCGCCAGCTAGATGAGGCCGAGGCTGGGGCTAAGGCAGCTATCCAGGATCAGATCGACAACTTCCAAACCCACGTGGTACCCATTATTGCCGATATTGACGCTGGCTTTGGTAATGCCGAAGCTACCTATTTGATGGCCAAGCAAATGATTGAAGCTGGCGCCTGCTGTATCCAGATAGAAAACCAGGTGTCTGATGAAAAGCAATGTGGTCACCAGGACGGTAAGGTAACAGTTCCCCATGAAGACTTTTTGGCCAAGATTAATGCAGTTCGCTATGCCTTCCTGGAGCTGGGCGTAGATGACGGCGTCATTGTTGCGCGTACCGATTCCCTGGGAGCTGGTCTGACCAAACAGATCGCTGTAACCCGCGAGCCTGGCGATCTGGGTGATCAGTACAACTCTTTCCTTGATGTTGAAGAGGTTTCCGCTGCGGATATGCAAAACGGCGATGTGGTAATCAACCGTGGCGGCAAACTGCTGCGCCCCAAGCGACTTCCCAGCAACCTGTTCCAGTTTAAGCCGGGAACCGGCGAAGCTCGCTGTATTCTCGATAGTATCACCAGCCTACAAAACGGTGCCGATATGATCTGGATCGAAACAGAAAAGCCTCATGTGGGCCAAATCGGCGGCATGATGGACGAGATTCGAAAAGTAGTACCCAATGCCAAGCTGGTTTACAACAACAGCCCTTCGTTTAACTGGACTCTTAACTTCCGTCAACAGGCCTATGACGCCATGGTGGAAGCCGGAGAAGATGTCTCAGCCTATGATCGCGGCGATCTGATGAATGTCAGTTACGATGACAGTGCCCTGGCTGCTGCCGCTGACGAGAAAATTCGCACCTTCCAGGCAGATGCTGCCAAGCACGCTGGCATCTTCCATCATCTGATTACTCTGCCCACCTACCACACTGCCGCACTGTCTACCGACAATCTGGCTAAAGAGTACTTTGGTGATCAGGGCATGCTCGGCTATGTAGCCGGCGTTCAGCGCAAGGAAATCCGTCAGGGTATTGCCTGTGTTAAACATCAAAATATGGCTGGATCAGATATGGGTGATGATCATAAAGAGTACTTTGCAGGTGATGCGGCACTCAAAGCTTCAGGCAAAGACAACACCATGAATCAGTTTTAGGGTTCACCGAAAAAAGATTCAGCTGCAAGATCCAACAGTCCGTTACCCGCGGCTATCGAAAGCGGCCCCTATCTCAAAAGGATATGGGTCGTTTTCTATTTAGCGCCTAAAGCATAAGCCCTTGTAAAAGAAGTAAAGCAAACCACAGAGAATCAGATCGATAATCTCTACAGGCTGCTTGAGCTCCCCAATAAAAAAGTCAATGCCCTGGCCAAAGGTCTGCCCGGATAGGAAACTCATCAGGGCTGACATCAGCATAACCGCGACAACTGCACCGGCGATCTCAAAAAATGTTCGGAACTGGTAATCCATCACCTTCTCCATCATCAGTTATATATTTACTGGGATTAAATCCATTATCCACAACTATATGACCCACGAATGGAATTTTAGTGCCTAAATGATTCATCCGTAACTCCGGATCCATTATCAGCACTCTGGAGGCCGAATTAATTTGCCATCAACAGCCAAATCGAAGCAGATTAATTTTCGGAAATCGGTATAATCGTCGACTGCGTAAATTCCACCATAAACCAGCTTGAGCGATCCCAGTTGAATACAGAATTTCTTGGCAAAACAGTCTCCGGACCCTTCACAATACCTTCGGGCATTGTCACCACAGCAACCTCGATTATTCAGTATATGTTTGACCATATGC